>NZ_CVSS01000001.1 GCF_001180185.1 Candidatus Pelagibacter communis
GATCATATAGTTTGCTTCTAATAAAAAGCCTAGTAAATGAAAAGTAATATTAAAGTATTTTTAAAAGGTATTGTTGATGTAAGTCCACTAATGATTCCAGTGGTTCCATTTGGATTAATATTTGGCGTACTTTCCATAGAAATTGGATTTAGTCCGATTGAAACAATGGGAATGTCTTTAATAATATTTGGTGGAGCATCTCAAATTGTTCTTTTACAATTATTTTCTGGAGGTGCTTCTTCTTTAGTAATCATTAGTTCAGTTGGAGCAGTAAATTCAAGACACATGCTTTATGGAGCTGTAGTTTCTGAGCATCTTTCAGATTTAAAATTATTATGGAAAATAATCATTTCATATTTTCTAATTGACCAGGCTTTTGCGGTTTCAAATGAATATTTAAAAAAAAATAAAGATAAAAATAGATATTTTCATTTAGTTGGTGGAGGAGCAACTTGTTGGGTGATTTGGCAAACAACTACTTTTTTGGGAATAATATTAGGTTCTGCAATTCCAGAAAAACTAGGATTAAGTTTTGCAGTTCCATTAACTTTTTTAGCATTATTAGTCAATGATTTTAGAAAATTTATAAATGTTATTGTGATTATTGTATCAGGATTAGTGGCTACCTTTGGATATAATTTAATTCCTTTTAAGGCTTATGTAATTGTTGCTGCTTTAGCAGGTTTGTTAACAGCCATGGTGTTTACAAAGAATAAAAAAAAATATGAGTAATTGGGTTTTAATTATTTATTGTGGGTTAGTTACTTATTTTACAAGGTTTTCAATGATTGCATTAATAAAAAAAGAAATGTTTAATGATAGAATAAGACAAGTTTTATCGTATGTGCCTTCCGCAATATTTCCAGCTATTATTTTTCCAGCTATTTTCTTAGATAACTCAGGATCAATTCTCATTGATAATAACCCTAAAATTATTGCAGCAACAATTGCTACGGTAGTAGGTATTTTTTCAAGAAGTATTTTATCAACAATATTTTCTGGATTAGCAGTATATTGGTTAATTATTTTTGTTTTTTAAATTTTTTAAACAAAATTAAATAAATTGTAATTTATATGTTTAGATATATAATTTTTATATGGCAATTAAATCTTCAAATACATTAGTACAAGAAGCCTTAAAAGAAATTAAAACTCATAAAGCGGATGATGTATATGAACTAGTTGAAAAAGATAAATGTAATCTAATTGATATTAGAGATATAAGAGAATTAGAGAGAGATGGTAGAATTGAAAAGTCACTTCATATTCCAAGAGGAATGTTAGAATTTTGGTTAGATCCTGAGAGTATGTATTTTAAAGAAGGTAAATTAGATCTTAATAAAGAAATGGTATTATTTTGTGCGGGTGGATTAAGATCTGCACTTGCAACTAAAACTCTTAAAGATATGGGTTTTGAAAAGATTTCACATATTGACGGTGGTTTTTCTGCATTGAAACAAAGTAAATTTAAAATCATTTAACCTTTACTATTAATTTGATGTTTATAAAAAGTCTTTTTAATTTTTTAAGCAAGTTTCATTATGACTCAATTCAAAAATATTCTAAAAATTTACAATTTAAAATTATGATTGATATAGGTTCACATCAAGGAGAGTTTATTTCAAGATTTTTAAATTTTAAAAAAATTGAAACATTTTATTGTTTTGAACCAAATAAAAAACTTTTTAAAAATTTATTTAAAAAATACAAAAATGAAAAAAAGGTAAATGTGATTGAAAAAGCATTTGGAGATAAAATAAGCATAAAAAAATTATTTTTGTCAAACCTTACTTATAATTCAACAATGTCTTCATTTAATAAAAAATCAAATTATTTAAAATTTAAAAATTTACTATTAAACGATCAAAAAAATAGGAAATATGCGTCAGTAAAACAAGATACATTTGATAATTATTTTAAAAAAAAAAATATTAAAGAAAGTTTTTTAAAGATTGATGTTGAGGGATATGAATATAATGTATTAAAAGGTTCTTCAAAAAAGATTAAAGATGTAAAATATTTATTAATTGAAGAACAGTTTTCAAATCAATATCAAAACAATTTTCAAAAAGTTAAGAAATTTTTATCTAAAAATAATTTTAAAGTTGTTAAAAGCTTTTATTATCCAACATTACATTATAAAGATATTCTATTTTTGAATAAAAAATATAAATGATAAATTTGTGAATATGAGCCATGATTTAACCTTACTTATACCTGCTAAATTTGAATCCGAGTCTCTTCCTATCTTTTTAGACGAATTAAAAAATTATAAATATAAGAAATTAGTTGTTTTAGATCATACCGATACTAAAACTATTAATTCGATAAATAAATCTAGTGATGTTGAAATTTTACATCAACAAAAATCAGGTTATGGAAATGCTTTAATCGAGGGTATTGATTATATAAAAACTGATTTATTTTGTATTATTAACGCTGATGGTTCAATGAATCCTGATGAATTGAAAGGAATGTTGAATGAAATAAAAAATAACAATCACGATATTGTTTTTGGCTCAAGATATATGAAAAATGCTGGAAGTGATGATGATGATTTTATAACTTTAGTTGGAAATTATATTTTCACTACGATTGGTAAAATTTTTTTTGGATTAAAAATATCTGATATTTTATATACCTATGTTGTTGGAAAAACTAAGTTAATTAAAGATCTTAAACTTAAATCAGGTGATTTTAAATTTTGTATTGAACTTCCGATAAAAGTAAAAAGAAATAAACTTAAGTATGCGTCATATCCTTGTTATGAAAGAAGTAGAATCGGTGGAAAAAAAAAAGTTAGTCCATTTGTTGACGGTCTAAAGATATTACTGGGAATGATATCATTATTTTTTAAGAAATAATTAATTATATAATTTTAATCTCTATTCCGAGCCAAGTTTTAGATTTCTATTGATATTAGTATCTAGCTCTTTAGGTTTTTGTAAGTTTAGATTATTCATTAATTCAACATATTGGTCCATATTATCAACTTGTAATCTTGGGTTGAATTTTTTTTCTTTTCCAATTGTACTCACTTTTTCACCTTTATAATCATGCGCAGGATATAAAAAAGTTTTATCAGGGAGTTTCAAAAGTTTGTTAAAAATTGAATTATAAGCATCTTTTGCATTACCATTTTGAAAATCAGTTCTACCAGTTCCATTAATAAGCAATGTGTCGCCTGAAAAAAGATAATCATTCATTAAAAAACTATAACTATCTGAAGTGTGACCTGGAGTATACATAGCTCTAATTTTTAGATTTTCTAAATATATATATTCATCATCTTTAACTTTTATTTCAACACTATCTGCTGGAGAGTGATCACCCATAATTGTTGAACATTTTGTTATATTTTTTAGTTTTGAGGCCCCTGTTACATGATCAGCATGAATATGAGTATCAATTACTTTTACTAATTTTAAATCCAACTCTTTCAATATATTTACATAATCATTTACATTTTCTAAAACTGGGTCAATAATTAGAGCCTCTCTTCCTTTGGATGAGGCAATTAAGTACGTGTATGTGCTAGATTTCTGATCGAATAGTTGTTTAAAAATCATAACTAAATATTATCATATAAGTATGAAAACCACTACAATTGACTGGTCTTGTAATCGCACATGGAAACAAAGTGCTAAAAATACTGCTTGGTGTTTGCTTGGTTGTTCAATTGGAGATTTTGGAACAATACTATTTTTTCAATTATCAAAAATACCATTTCCTATTTTAGCTATTATGATATTAGCAATCATAAATGGATTGATTACAAGTATAATTCTAGAAACTATTATCTTGATCAGCCAAAATTTAGAATTTAATAAAGCTTTAAAAACAGCTCTAGGTATGAGTTTTATTTCTATGATAAGTATGGAAACTACAATGAATTTAACTGATTATCTTTTGACTGGTGGAGCAATATTAACCTGGTGGGTTGTACCTCTAATGCTTATTGTGGGTTTTTTAACACCATGGCCATATAATTATTGGAGATTAAAAAAATATGGCATCAGTTGTCATTAAAAATTGGGACAATAAAACTTGGTTATCTTCACAAAATTATATTAATTCATTTAATAATTTTTTAATCAAAAATACCAAAATTAATTCAAATTTTAAAATTTTAGATATTGGTTGTGGAAGAGGGAAGATTTTAGGTTCTTTAAAATCAAAGTTAAAACTTAAATATAAACCTCTAGGCATAGATATTGTTAATCACAAAGATAGAGATAAAAGAATTAAATTTAAAAAAGCAAATATTTTAAATCTTTCTTTGAGAAAAAGTCAAAAGTTTGATTTAATTATGATTAAACAAACAATTCATTTAATAAAATTAAGTAAGGTAAAAAAATTATTAAAATCTTTAGAAAAAATATTAAATACAAAGGGTAAAATTATAATTTTCACTTTAGATACAGAAAATAACGAAATTCCAACTTTTAAATTAATGAAACTAAAACTTAATAAATCTCTTATAAGAGATAAAGAAATATTTAAGATTATTACAAATTTATATCCTCAAAGAATTCAAAAAAAATTTATTTTTAATGTAAGAATAAGCAAAAAGAAATATCTCGAAATGATTAAAAATAGATATATTTCTACGTTAATACCTTTTTCAAAAAAACAACTTATACAAGGCATTCAAGAAATTAAATTAAATTATAAAAATAAATTAAAATTTAAAGATAAATTAAATTGTATTATTTTATAAAATTCTTTTAAGCAAATTTTCCTTAAATAATAATTTATGGATTATGACAGCAAAAATATGTAAAGATATTAATGCGATAAGTGTATAATTGCTCAGGATATGAATTTCGTAAAATATCTCTGCTAAATCAAAATTATCTTGAATTTCAAGATTAAAAAAAAACAAATCAAGCTCTTCACCGTTATATAATTTTTTTAAAGCACCTGAGATTGTTATCATTAAAATTGAAATATATAAAAATACATGATTTAATTTTGCAATTATTTTCTGTCCAGGAAAAATACTATTATTTAATTTTGGAGTTGGATTAAATGATTTATAAATTAACCTTAATACAGTTAAATAAAAAATACTTATACCGACTGCAACATGAATATTTTCTACGGTTAATCTTTTTTCACTGAAATCCATGTCTACTAGATACATACCTAAAGGAATTTGAATTATTAATACTGTGGCACTTAACCAATGAAATATTCTGGAAATAACTCCATATTCTGTTAAGGTATTTTTTAATTTCATATAATGATTAACTATATCATAAATGTATTCAAATATTCTTTCTGTATTTTAATTTTTATAATATTGTCGCTTCCAGCTAATTCTGAAATGTCGGTTGAGGAAATAATAAAAGGAAGAAAGGCACTGTTTAGTAAGAATTATAGTACTGCAAAAAGAGTACAAGCTTTGGCTAGCAAAGGAGAATTTGATAAGGCGAAATCTTTAATGATTGAAATGAGTGAAAATTACAAAACCTTAATTGAATACTTTCCTGAAAATACTAAAGAGGGATATAAAACAGAAGCTCTTCCAATAATTTGGGAGGAGAAAGAAGATTTTAATAATTTAATGACAAAGGCATCTACCGACATGATTGAATTAACTAAAGTCATTGAAAATTCAGATGATATTAGAGGTACACTTACTAAATTTATGTGGAGTAACTGCAAAGCATGTCACAGTAAGTATAGAGCTGAACATTAAATCTTGAAATTTATGAGAGGTTAGCTCTTTCAGTTTCTTCACCAAAAGAGCTCCTCTATTAAGCCTCTTTGGCATTTTAATCCAAACGGATTTTTTTTTATTTTTTTTAAATATAAAGCTACCCAGCTAAGTATCAGGTGGCATTAGTTTCATTATAATAACCTCCTTATTTTTAAATTAAATTTTTCAAAGGTTGTATTCAATAAATTTTTTTAATTTATATTCAGATATATTTCTTGAATACAACCTGATGCTTTAGTAGATTCTCGAAATCTTAATATTTTTCACTTAAAAGTAGAACAATTTATAATTATGATATTAATTTGAATCAGATTTACATAACTAGTTTAACTGTATAAAATTTACACATGAAATATTTATGTGCATTAAGAGATTTATTGATTAGTTTAGTTTTTTCGACGGTTATAATTTATGGATTAAATATTGTAGCAGGATTTGCAGGAGCAGATTACTCTTTTACAAATGGTGAGGTGTTTATTATTTGGATTTTAATGGCAATATTAATTAATAACTGCTTGAAAAGATAAATTTTACTGTATTTCTTAAAATAATAAATTATATTAGTCTTTTGGGGTGTCTTAACAGACTGAGATTATACCCTTAGAACCTGTCCGGTAATTCAGAAAGGGATTAAATGGAGACATATTTTTTAAGTCAATCAACATCATTATTATTAGTTATTATAATATGTTTGCTATTCGCAGCTTTAGGAATTTATCACTCTAAAAGATTTAAAGGAATAAATAATTATTTAACTGCAAATAGAAACATTGGTTTATTTTCGATCACCACTAGTCTTGTAGCATCAGCTTTAGGGGCTTGGATTTTATTTGCACCTGTTGCTGCTGCAACGTGGGGCGGAGTAGGCGCTGTTATTGGTTATGCATTAGGCACAGCTTTTCCAATGATTTTCTTAATTTATTTTGGGAAAAAAATCAGAAATGAGTTTCCAAAAGGATCGTCTTTAGTTGAGTTTATGAGAAAAAAATTCGGCAAAAGTCTTTTTAAGTTGATTTTATTAATGACAATCTTTTATATGTTCATTTTTCTTTGTGCAGAAGTAACTGCGGTTGCTGTGTTAATTAATTATATATCTGGGACAGAATTGTGGATTACAGCATTAATTGTTTTGGTGGCTACTTTAAGCTATACACTTTATGGGGGATTAAGAGCGTCCATATTTACTGACAACATTCAAATGATTGTAATTGGTGTTTTGTTATTTATTTTGATTTCAATTATTAGTTCATCTTCAGGAAATAATTTTTCTTTTTCTTTAATTATTGAGAAAAATCCCCAATTATTAAGTTCAAAATATATTCCAGGATACACTGCAGGATTAACTTTCTTCATAGCAGTTGCAGCAACAAATTTATTTCATCAAGGAAATTGGCAAAGAGTGTATGCAGCAAAAGATTATCAAACACTTAAAAGTGGTTTGATAATTTCTTTCTTTATTATTGTTCCAATAGTTTTCTTAATGGGTTTTATTGGAATGGTTTCATTTTCAATAGATCCATCTGTTAGACCTGATTTGGGATTTTTTAGTTTATTATTAAAAGATCAAACAGAGATGTTATCCCTATTGATCATTATCCTTGGACTTGCATTGACAATTTCAACAGTTGATACTTTAGTTAATGCTATTTCCAGTTTATTTGTAGTTGATGGCAAAGCAACTTTTAATTTAGATAAAAAAGTTGATTATTTAAAGATATCTAAATATATCATTTCAATCTTGTCTGTAATTGCTTTTGGAGTTGCTTCAAAAGGATTTGATATTTTATATTTATTCTTACTAGCAGATTTATTTTGTTGTGCGTTTGTAGTGACTATTTTCTATAGTTTCTATAATAAACTAGATGAAAAAACTGCTTATGTTTCAATTATAATTGGTCTAGTTGCTGGATTTTTAATTTTTCCATTTCCAGATTTTTCCAAAAGTTTATTAGTTGGAGTATTTTTGTCTAAAGACTTATTTTCACCTTTTGTAGCACAATCTTTATTATTTTTATCTTTTTTAATTGCAACTTTTTTACCTGCAATAATTTTAAAAATTAAATTTAAATAGAGGATTTTAAAGCGTCATAAATGAGTTCTTTAGTAGTCTCACCAATACTTCTGTAAACTTCTTTATTATCTTTAAAAATTAAAAGTGTTGTTTGATATTGAACATTAAAAAATTGAGAGATTTCTTTATTTGACACATCAAATGCAAAGTATTCCATATTATCAAAATCATTTTTTGCTTTTTCAAGAACTTTCATTTGGCTTGCACAAGATGTGCAATATTTAATCCAGGAACTCACAACTACAACTTTTCCCTCTGATAGAGCTTTATCGAATAACTCTTTGCTATAAGTGGTTTCTTTGCCAATTGCTTTGGTACTAAATACCAATACAAAACAGATAAATACTAAAAATTTTTTCATAACCATAAATTAAGGTAAGTTTTAATTTATTGTAATACTCTAAATTGTCTCTATATATGCATAACCACATGTCAAATGATCAAATAAGTATAAATAACCTGTCAAAAGTATACGACAATGGATTTGAGGCATTAAAAAAAATAAACCTTAATATCAAAAAGGGAGAAATTTTTGCAATGCTTGGTCCAAATGGGGCAGGAAAAACTACTTTGATAAGTATAATTTGTGGAATAGTAAATCCTACTTCAGGTCAGGTGAAAGTAGATAATTTTGATATTATTAATGATTATAGAGAAACAAGATCTAAAATAGGCTTAGTTCCTCAAGAATTAACATTAGAACAATTTGAAACAGTATTCAATAATGTATCTTATTCAAGAGGTCTTTATGGAAAAAAACCTAGCCCTAGTCATATAGAAAAAATTTTAAAACAATTAAGTCTGTGGGATAAAAAAGATCTTAGACTTAGACAATTATCGGGTGGGATGAAAAGAAGAGTATTAATTGCTAAAGCATTATCTCATGAACCTTCAATCTTATTTTTAGATGAACCCACTGCAGGCGTAGATGTTGAATTAAGAAAGGATATGTGGAAAATCGTAGAAAATTTGAGAAAGACTGGTGTAACAATTATTCTAACAACTCATTACATTGAGGAAGCAGAGGCTATTGCTGATAGGGTTGGTGTAATAAATCAAGGAGAGATTATCGTTGTTGATGATACTAAAGAACTATTGAAGAAAATGGGAAATAAAAAATTGACTGTGGAATTACAGGAAAATATAAGTGAAATTCCATCATCACTTAATAAATATGATTTATCGTTAGGATCAAACAAAATGAGCTTAGACTACACTTATAATGTCCAAGCTAAGCAAACAGGAATTACAAATTTACTACAAGACTTAAAGGATGCAGGTTTAAAATTAAAAGATTTAAAAACAGAGCAAAGCACATTAGAAAAAATTTTTGTTAGTTTAGTAAAGGAAAAAAATGAAAATTAATTATTTAGCATTAAAAGCAATTTATCTTCACGAAATGGATAGGTTTAGAAGAACTTTAACACAATCCTTATTATCTCCGGTATTAACGACTTCACTTTATTTTATTGTTTTTGGCTCTGTTATTGGAGGCTATGTGGAAAAAATAGATGGAATAAGTTATGGATCTTATATTGTTCCAGGTTTATTGATGTTAACTTTATTAACCCAATCAATAAGTAACACATCGTTTGGAATTTTTTTTCCCAAATTCAACGGAACTATTTACGAAATACTTGCAGCTCCAATTTCAACATTCGAGGTAGTTCTTGCTTTTGTTGGAGCAGGAGCAACAAAAACATTAATTGTGAGTATAATCATATTTATTACGTCATTATTTTTTGTTGATGTCCAAGTTAAATATCCCTTATTGATGATTTTTTTATTAGTTTTAGTGGCATTTACTTTTGCATTATTTGGCTTCTTAATTGGATTGATGAGCTCTGATTTTGAACAAATGTCGATTATTCCAACCTTATTTATAACACCGATGGTATTTTTAGGAGGTAGTTTATACTCATTAGATATGCTTCCACCTTTCTGGCAAGCAGTTACTTACTTTAATCCAGTTGTTTATCTAATTAATGGATTGAGATTTTCTTTCTATGGAGTTTCAGACTTTAATATTTGGATAAGTATAGGCACAATGTTTATGTTTTTAACAATTTGTATCACGGTCGTCATTGTGCTTCTCAAAAAAGGATATAATATTAAATCTTAACTGACCCATTTCTGAGTCAGTTAAATTTATTAATAAAAAAAGAGGAATTTTTTATTAGAATTGTTCAGACT
The DNA here is from genome assembly GCF_001180185.1 of Candidatus Pelagibacter communis. Classification (GTDB taxonomy): domain Bacteria; phylum Pseudomonadota; class Alphaproteobacteria; order Pelagibacterales; family Pelagibacteraceae; genus Pelagibacter; species Pelagibacter ubique_F. Next base: position 9,990 of record NZ_CVSS01000001.1, read on the forward strand.
CAGTTGAGCCATCCATTGCTGTAGTAGAGCTTTTTCCTGCACTTATTGTATTAGACACAGCATCAAAATAAGAAGTACCAACTTCTCTTTGATGTTTTACACTAGTGTAACCATCTTTTTCACGAGCAAATTCCTGTTGTTGTATTCTTGAATAAGCAGACATACCTTCTTTTTTATACTTTTCTGCTAATTCAAAAATTGCAATATTTTGAGTATGAAATCCAGCCAGAGTTATAAACTGAAATTTGTAACCCATTTTACTAATCTCTTGTTGAAAAGAAGCAATTTCATCATCAGATAAATGTTTTTTCCAATTAAATGATGGAGAACAATTATAAGCTAAAAGTTTACCTGGGAATTTTTTATGAATAGCATCAGCAAATTTTTTAGCTTCTTCCAAATTTGGTGTTGCGGTTTCACACCATATTAAATCTGAATAAGGTGCATAAGCTAGCCCCCTAGATATAGCTTGTTCAATTCCAGCTTTTACATAATAAAAACCTTCTGGAGATCTTTCACCCGTTAAAAAAGGTTTATCATTTTCATCGTGATCATTAGTAATTAATTTTGCAGCATTAGCATCCGTTCTTGCTAAAATAATTAATGGTACATCAGCTATATCAGCAGCTAATCTAGCAGCTTTTAAATTTTTAATCATTGTTCCTGTTGGAACTAAAACTTTTCCTCCCATATGACCACATTTTTTTTCACTTGCTAATTGATCTTCAAAGTGCACTCCTGCAGCACCTGCTTTAATAAATTTTTTTGCAAGTTCAAACACATTTAATGGTCCACCAAAACCTGCTTCACCATCTGCAATAATCGGTAACATGTAATCAACTTTTTTATCTTCTTTCATATCACCGTCTTTTATTTCCATATGTTGAATTTGATCAGCTCTGATCAAAGCATTGTTCATTGACTCAACTAATTTTGGTGCACTATCGTATGGATACAAAGATTGATCAGGATACATTTCACCAGCACTATTCGCATCTGCTGCAACTTGCCATCCACTTAGATAAATAGCTTTTAACCCAGCTTTTGCATGTTGAACTGCGTGATTTCCAGACAAAGAACCTAAAGTATTAACATATTGCTCAGAATTTAATAATTCCCATAATTTTGTAGATTGGTGTTTGCACATTGAATATTCAATTTTAATTGAGCCTCTTAGTCTTTCCACATCCTCAGGAGTATAATCTCTTTTTATTCCTGCAAATCTTTTTAAGTCGTATGAGATGTTTTCTGCGCTCATTATTATTATCCTGTACTCTTAAAATGTTTTTAGTAAGAAATGAATTTAAGTTGAACGAATAGATTAGTTTGAGTCGTTAAGGGTCTCAACTAGATCTTTCATTCCACTTGAACCCCAATCACAATGATCATCTCTCATGTAGATACCTCTGCTATTATGTCTAGCTAAATCCTCATGTTTTATGATTTGAGCCTCATTTTCACTGTATTTAAGTTTTTCGTCCATGTAAATTTTATAATTTACAAGATTTACAAAATCTACAAAAAAGTTTAAAAAGGTTGTAAATTAAGGAAAAAAATTGTAAAAATAAATTTACAAAATTTACAAATAGAAAATATGAGTCAATTAGATTTAAAAATCGGTCCTAAAATTAAGGCTTTTCGAAGACAATTAGGTTTACAAGCCAATAAGCTTGCTGAAGAGCTTAGTATTTCACCCAGTTATTTAAACCTTATTGAAGGTGGAAAAAGAAAAATAGACGGTGATTTATTACTAAAAATTTGTGAAAAGCTCAATATTGAACTTTCTCAATTAACATCGAAAACAGATATTAATCTTGAAAATACTTTATCAGAAATTTTAGATGATTCATTATTTGAAGACTTAGACATTTTAAGTCCTGAAGTTAAAGATTTAGTAAATACAAATCCTAAAATTGGAAAAGCGATTGTTAGATTAGGAGATATATTGAAGAAAAAAGATCACGAGATGATTAATAAAATTGAGACTATATCTGGTAAAATTGTCGATAATAGAAAAAATTCATTTCCAGGTGAAGTAATTTCAGATTTTTTACAAGAAAACAAAAATTATTTCCCTAAATTAGAAGATTTCGCAAATAAAGTTTTTGAAAAAGTTCAAAAAAATAATAGAACTAGATATATAGCTCTTTGTGAATACTTATATTCGGAATTCTCAATCACAGTTAAAGATGTCATTCCTGATGAAAATAAACCTTTCTCAAAAATTTACAAAAAAAATAAAAAAGAACTTTTTCTAAGTGATTATAGTTCGTTAGAAACTAAAAAATTACATGCGGCAGCTCAAATTGCTCAAGAAGGTGCAAATGAATTAATTGATGATTACCTTTCAAAATTTAGTTTTCCAACTGAGGAGTCAAAAAAACTCTCGAAAGTTGCTTTGTTGAATTACTGTGGAGCTGCTATTTTGATGCCCTATAAATTATTCCATTCAGAATGTAAAAAATTAAAATATGATTTGGAATTATTGCAAAATACATTTGCGACCTCTTTTGAGCAAGTTGCGCATAGAGTTACTTGCCTTCAGGATCCAAAACTTCCTGGAATACCATTTCATTTCTTAAGAGTTGATATGGCAGGAAATATCTCAAAAAGATTTTCTTTGTCAGGTATAGATATACCAAGATATGGAGGCGCATGTCCAAGATGGAATGTTTATTCTGCATTTACTAGACCTGGAGTTATTCAAGCTGCTGTGAGCAAAATGAATAATGGTGAAAAATATGTTTGTATTGCTAGAACAGTTGAGAAAGGCATTGGAAGATTTGGACAATCTAAAAGTGTTTTATCAATAGGGCTTGGTTGTGAGGCAAAATATGCAAAGGATTTTGTTTATACTGAAAATATAAATATTAATGATAAATCTTCAGAAATTCCAATAGGTGTTTCCTGTAGAACATGTGACAGATTAGATTGTTCACAAAGAGCCTTTCCACCTTTACACAAAAAGTTTGATGTAGATTTAAATACAAGAGGAGTATCAGTTTACGTAAGTGACAATAACTCATAAGCATGATAAAATTTATTTTACCGGTCATACTAATTTTTTTAACAGTGCTATTTTGGGAGAAAATAACCTATTTTTTTGATAAAAGATTCAATATTAAAATTAATTATGTAATCATAATTATCATTATAGTTATCATTTCAATTATTCTTCTTTTACTTAATTATTAGCTATATGGTTAAACTTGATATTTCATTGTGTACTTTAAAAGAAACAGATGGAGTTTTTATTTATAAAAATAGAAATACCACACTAGGATTTATTAGATTTAACAACATCGGTGAAATTGAATATATTTTTGTTAATCCTTTATTCAGAAAGCAAGGTATAGCGAAAAATTTACTTAAACTCGTCAAAGATAAAACTGGAAAAAAATTAATTCTTCAAAAACCTATTAGTCCACTGGGAGCGAAATTACTAAAATCTGTAGAAAATTGGATATAGCTAAATATTATTCTTTAGATCCTAATCCAAGTTTTTTACTATGTCTTAATCGCATAACAACTATAGCAATCGCAATTAAAAGAATAGCACCAGACTCATAAACTAATGCAGACGGATTCATTTCTTTTCCTTGCAGAATAATAAATCTTGAAAGAGCTGTTATTGCAATAAGCAACGGCAAAGTAATACTGATTGACTGTTGTTCCCAAAAAACTCTAACCATTGCCATTACTTCTAGATAAAGAAACATCAATAATAAATCAGCTAATGTGACAGTTTTTAACTTATACATACTATGGATTTCCATGAATACAGCAACTATTGTACTGATCAAAATGATAATTAATAAACCTAATTGTAAGTTTTTAATTAAATCTTTCATTTCAATCCTTCTTTTTTTTAAATGGTAGCCATTTTTCTTCTGCAGTTTTGTCTGGACCACCATATTGTATATTATATGAATTATTCGAGTTTAAAACCTCAATTCCTTTTGAAAAAACAAACATAAAAACAATAACAAAGACAATTGCCATAATCTTGAATGGATCAAAATTTTTTGTTTTAAATACACTTGAAGATTTTTCTTCAGCTCGGTGAAACTGTTTAAAAGTCATATACACTGCAAAGATTAACCCAACATGTGCTATATAAGTTCCTGCCCAACCAAACGCAAAAGTTGTATATGAAAAAACGTATAAACTAAATACGGTAGTCCAAATAAAACTTAAAACTAATAATATCTGTAATCTTACAGTTTTTGGTAGAGCTCTCAAATCATTTTTGCTGTCATCAAATAATATATTAGCACTTTCTTTCATCCAATTTTTTAAACTATCCATAGTATTATATTAACAAACCTGACATTAATTTAAATATTAAATCAGTATATATTATGAATATGCGACACTAGCATAGCTTTAGTGAATATAAATAGTTAGTAAATTTAACAATATCATCTATTCTTTAAAATTATGATCTTAAAAAACAATAAGAATTTTAAAACAAGAATAAAAGCTAGAATCAGAAAGAATAGACAAATTATAAACAAAAATTTAGATAGTTTCTTTGACTGGATTAAAGGAGCAGAACTTGTAGAACTAAATAAATGCGATACATCGGAAGATCCAATTAGACCTCAGTTAGATAATAACTTCAGAACAAATTATGGAAGAAAAATTTATGGAGTAAAATATAAAGGAGAAATACACGCAGTCATGTGTTTTGCTTACACTAATAAAATTCCTAAATCTGTTGATGAATTAGATAAGTTTAGTCATGATGCTTTTTTGCAAAGTGCTATGAGAGACCAAAATGTAGGTCAAATAGCTATTGCATATACAGTTTGGTCAAAAAAAAAAGGTGGCGGAAAACTAATTGTTAAAGAAGTTTTTAAGAAAATAAAAAAATCTAATCATCTTAATAGACTTGTAACTTTATCACCTTTAACAGATATGGCTACTAAATTTCATTTGAAAAATGGAGCAAAACTATTACAAGTTAATGAGGAAACCCAAAATTTTGAATACAAAATTTTAAATTAAACAAATGCAACTAAAATTTAAAGCTATGGTGCTTTCTTATGTTGGATATTCAAAGTCCAAGTAAGTCATATTTATCTGAAAATATAAACTGCATAT
>NZ_CVSS01000002.1 GCF_001180185.1 Candidatus Pelagibacter communis
GCATTGAATATGGCTAAAAAAGGTGGAAAAATTGCAGCCGTTCCAGTTGATGGCTGGACTCAAATGGTTGTTTACAGAAAAGATCTATTTGCTGCAGCTGGTTTAGAACCACCAACTTCATATGCAAATATAGTTAAAGCTGTAAACGAATTATCAAGTAATGATATGTTTGGTTTTGTAGCTGCTACTAAAACAGACGAAAACTTTATGAGCCAAGTACTTGAACATGTACTTTTAGCTAATGGGGTCAACTTTGTTAAAAAAGGTGGAACTAAAAAACAAGGTAAGGCTTTAAAGAATTCTTTAGAGTTTTATAAAGTAATTGCTAAAGCAAGTCCTCCAGGAGAATTATTCTGGAAACAATCAAGAGCTTTATACTTTGCTGGAAAAACACCAATGATTATTTGGTCTCCATTTATTATGGATGAGTTAGCAGGATTAAGAGATTCTGCTCCACCAACAATAAATAGTGACCCAACATCACCAGAGCTTGCATCTAAAACTGGTTTCATTACAAATTTTAGTGGACCTAATAATAGAAAAGGTGCTGCTTGGGCAGATGTAAGATACTTTGGAATAACTGCAGATGCAGATACTGATGAAGCTAAAAAATTTATAGAGTATTCAATGAGTGAAGGTTATACAGCAACATTAGGAATTGCTCCTGAAGGAAAATTTCCAGTAAGAAGAGGGAACAAGAGTGATCCTAATGCTTATACTAAAGCTTGGAGTAAATTACCAGTTGGTGTAGATAGAAAAGCTCCTTTGACTGACCTTTATTCTGCAGATGTTATTGATAACATCGTAGCAGGTTTAGATACTGCAAACAGATGGGGTGTTAAAGAGGGTGAGCTATCTAGAGCATCAAAAATCATTAATTCTCAATTCTTAAATAGAATCACTAGAGAATATATTGATGATCAAATCTCAGTTGACGAAGCAGTTAAGAAAATTAACGCTGAATTAGCTAAGTTTTAAATAATAAATTTATAAAGAGCGGATAATATTTTATTATCCGCTTTTTATTATGAGTGATTCATTATCAAAATTAGAAAAAAGAACTGCTTACACTTTAGTTTTACCTGCAGTCCTGTTAGTTTTTGCTATTGTTCTATTTCCTATATTTGCAAATGTTTGGATCAGTTTTAAAGACATTGAATTAAAAGACATTAGAATTCCTGAACCAAGGGCAAAGAAAATTGTTAAATCAATTTCAGAAAATCAATCAGAATTAAAAATTATTTATAAATTACGAAATAGTTCTTTAATTCAAGAAATAAGAAATGTTAAGTTCCAAGATAAGTTTCCAAAAGATATTTTGCCGGTAAATTTAGATCCAAGATGTAATTTTCAATCTAAAAAAGTTATGTGTAATTTTGGAAATTGGCAGGAAAAATATAGGGAAAATTTTGAAATAACCATAAAGAATAACAATGGTGAAATAATTGATAAAAGAATAATTAAATCACAAAAACCAATTTTAAGTGGAAAAGCAGATAACCCACTACTCACTACAAATTTTACTATAGAAAATTTTAAAAAAGTTTTTTATGAAAATAATTTTGTTGAATTACTGTTAACAACATTTTACTTCACTTTTTTTGGAACGGTTGGTGCTATTATCTTTGGAATTTTGGCTGCTCAATTAGTTAATCAGAATATTCAAGGTCGAACATATATGCGAGGTATTTTGCTTTTTCCTTATGTGGGTCCTGTGGTTGCTTTAGCTTATACTTGGACATTATTATTAGATCCAAATAGTGGAACTTTGAATGCGCTGCTGGTTAATTTTAATATTATAGAAAAACCAATTAATTTATTGGGCCAAAAATATATAACAATGAGTATTTTAGGTTTTGAATTAAAATTAAGGCTAGCTTTAACTACAGTCATATTTTTTGAAATTTGGCGCTATTTTCCGCTCGCTTTTCTTTTTATTTTAGCAAGATTACAAGCCATTCCACAAACTTTGTATGAAGCAGCTGAAGTTGATGGCGCAAGCCCACTCCAAAAATTTATCCACATAACGTTGCCTCAAATTACAGCAATCATTTCAATTTTATTCATGATTAGGTTTATTTGGAACTTTAACAAATTTGAAGATATTTTTTTATTAACGGGTGGAGCTTCAGGTACTAGAACTTTACCTATTAATGTTTATCAACAAGGATTTGCAGTATCAGATATTGGGATGGGCTCAGCTGTTTCAATTGTAATTGTAATGTTACTTATTAGTTTCATGGTTATTTATTTTAGATTAATTGGAAAGAGGGCTAATGAGGTTTAAAACTATTTTAATATTTTTGATCTTTTCTTCTTTTTTTCTGACATCTATTTTATCAATTTGGAAAATCATGGCTACACTTCAAGGTATAAATTTTACCAATTTAAACATCACTCTAGTTTTCATAATTAGCATCTTATTATCTTTTGTATTTGTTTTAATTGGTGATAGGATTAATCACTTAATAAAGATTTTCTCATTATCATTTTTGTTTTCTATTTCATATTTTTACTATAATGAAACCTCTCCATTTTGGTACATCCTTGGAGTTTTCTTAATTACTTTATTTTTTACCAACAAGCTTAAAAATTATAGTATGCAATCTTTACAGGAAGATTTCATATCCGAAAAAATTATTTTTGATTTCATCACCTTATTTGGTATAGCTTTTTTTGCATTCGTAATTTTATTTCCATTTTATATTATGCTTGTTACAAGTTTTAAAACTCAGATAGCTTTATTAGTTAATCCTTTAGATTTTAGTCTAGATTTCACAAAAAGCTTTACGGAGTTGTTCAAATCTTATTTTGTGATTTTTGAAACATATAATTTTGGAAGATACATTTTGATTAGCTCTGCTGTTTCAATTGGAACTGTTATTGTCACACTATTGTTTGCAATTCCTGCAGCTTATGCAGTCGCTAGATTAAATTTCTTTGGCAAAAATTTTTTATCAACTTCGATTTTAATTATTTATATGTTTCCAGCTATAGTATTAGTAATCCCCTTGTATACCGTGTTTAGTCAACTTGGATTAAGAAATTCAGTTTTTGGTCTTTTAATAGTTTACACAGCTACAACTCTGCCAGTCGCTATATACATGCTGCAAGGATATTTCAAAAGTATTCCAAAAGAAATTGAAGATGCAGGAATTATGGATGGTCAGAATTGGTTTGGCATAATA
>NZ_CVSS01000003.1 GCF_001180185.1 Candidatus Pelagibacter communis
AAACTAATTATAAGGATAAAAAAATATTATGCTATAGATCTTAATAAACTTTTATTTATCAAGGTATGAGGTAAATTTCTTTCTTGAATTTCAACGATTGAAAAATTTTCATTATTTCCAAACACTTTTCTTAATAGTTGGTTTGTCAAGAAGTGTCCACCTTGTGAACATTTAACACTTCCGACTATTCTGTATCCGCTTGTAAACAAATCTCCAATACAATCTAAAATTTTATGATTTACAAATTCGAGTGAATTTCTAAGCCCATTTTCATTTAAAATTTCATTATCTTTAACAACAATTGCATTTTCTAGGCTTCCACCTTTTGCTAGTCCTAATTTTTTAATTGCTTCGATATCCTCATATAAACAAAAAGTTCTCGAATTAAAAATATCTTTTAAATCATCTTCATAAACATTAACTTTATTTTTTTGATTTGCTATAAGATTATTTTGATACTTTAATTCAAAGTCTATATCTAAACTAAGTTTTGATGGTTCAATACTTATAAATCTGTCACCATCTTTAAATTCAATTTTGTTATTTATTTTTATAATCTTAATTGGTTTGTTGCTCACAGTAATGCCAGCTAATACAATTTTATCAATAAACTCTTTTGCAGAACCATCTAAGATTGGAACTTCCTCATTATCTATTTCAATCAAAACATTATCTATTCCTAAACCAAATAAAGCGCCCATTAAATGTTCGATTGTTGAAACTTTAACCCCATAATGATTGGATATTGTAGTATTTAAAGATGTATTACTTACATTAGAAAAATTTGGATAAACTAAATTATTTTCATTTAAGTCTATTCTTTTAAAAATTATACCTGTATCAGGTTCAGAGCTTTTTAAGTTAATTGTAACTATCTTACCGCTGTGTAACCCAATTCCTTGGAAAGATACCGAGCTTTTAATAGTTTTTTGGTTTAATAATGACACATCGATCTTTTATTCACGTTTTAAGAAAAACTAAAAACAACAAATGTTACCGTAAAATACAGATTTATCTAAAAAAATTGAAAAATTTCTCAAAAAAACCTATATTTTTTCGAGTTTTATTGAGAAAAATTATTTCTTTTTGATTATATCCGTTAGATAGTTTGTCAGATAAATCAAATATATTACTCAAATCAGATTTTTTAAAACTATTTACATAGTTAAAGCATGAAATATTTTTCACTAAAATTTGGTATTTAGAAAAAATTTTCTTAAGTTTTTGGGTGATTTCATGTTTTGATAAAATAAATTGTATTTCTAAGTATACATTTTTTTGGATGTTATCGGTTGGCATAGATGGATATTCTTTACCATCAACTAAATACTTTTTAATTATCATATGAATTAAATCATATCCTTGCATATTTTTCATGACATCATTCTTAATATTAAATAAATAATTTGAATTATTATCAAGTTGGTGTGATAAATAATTAAAATTATTTGTTGTTGAAATTTTAACATTAACAAATTCGTTAATATCAAGTATTAGATTTATTTCCTTAATATAATATTTAAATTTTTTTTCTAATTCGATAACGTTTTGATCCAAAAATTGCTCTAAAGGATCATATATTTTTTCAAGAGAAATTTCACTTATTGGAAACTCTTTTTCAAATAAGTCTTGATTATTATTATCTAAAATTGAAAATATAAATTTTTGATACCCTATAAATAGAAAGAATTTGTTCTTTTCTATTTTATCCACTGATAATTACCTGGTTATTATTTCTCAAATCAATGTTTGTAAAATTATTTAGATCTGCATCGTTAAGTATGTTTAACAAAATCTTAAAAGATTTCTCTAAATTTTTTGAAGGCAAACGTATAAGTAACCCTTCTTTGGTTTCTAAATCCCATCTTTTAGATTTAAAATAATATAAATTTTGAATACTTTGATAATTAAAGTTGAAATCATTCATTATCTTTTTTAATTTTAAAAATTCTGAAATTTCAATATCACCAAATATGAATGGTAAATCAATTTTCTCATCTTCAACTTTAATTAAATTACCATTTGATCCTATATAATAATCTTTACCTTCGTTTTTTGTAATTGCTAAAAAATTTGTTTTCCAAATTTTAACATTTAAATGTGTTGGGTATTTTTTGAAAATATATGAACTTTCAACGATTTCATTTGAATTAAGAATAGCTAAAACCTTTTCTTTACTCAGAAAAAAAAGGTTTTGATTTTTAAGTTTTGATAAATCCTGTCTTAATTTTTTATTTTCAAAATTACTTAAATCTTTAATCTTGAAGTTGCCATTCTTAAGAAAACTAGTGCTACCAATATTTTTATTACTAAACGTACCTAATGTAAAAAGTATAACTAATATCAAGAAAATTTTTTTATTTATTTGTTGAGGCATCTTTTAAAATTAAATTAATTAGTTTAATAAAATCTATACCTTTATAAGCAGATATTTCAGGAACTAACGAAAGTTTCGTCATACCAGGTTGTGTATTAATTTCTAAAAGATAAAATCTATTTCTATAGAATTTAAAATCCGATCTTGTAACACCCCTGCACTTTAACAAATTATGAACTCGCAAAGAAATATTCATAAGTTCATTATATTTTTTTTTTGGTAAATCTACTGGAATTATGTGTTTTGTTTTAGCTTTAGTATTATATTTTGCCTCATAATCATAAAATTTTCTTTTAGGCTTTAATTCTATTGCTCCTAACTTTATTTTTCCTAAAATTGCAGCTTGAATTTCCCGTCCAGGAATGAATTCTTCAATCAATATTTCTCTATAAAATTTAAGTTTTTTCAAATTATTTTTTAAATTTGAATTATTGCAAATATAAACATTTACGCTTGATCCCTCGTTAATAGGTTTAATAACTACAGGAAAACCAATCTTTTTTTTTATTTTAGATTTAATATCTGCAAAAGGTTCATCAAAATTATATTTTAAATAACGAGGTGTTAAAATATTGTTTTCAATAAATATTTTTTTTGAAATCTCTTTATCCATTGCCTTGGCAGATGCAAGGACACCCGAGTGTGTATACGGAATACCAATATGCTCTAGAATTGATTGAATATATCCATCCTCACCATATTGACCGTGTAAAGCATTAAATATTATGCTCGGCTTATATTTCTTTACTACCTCTGATAAGTTTTGGTCTGGTTCAATCTCTGATAAACATTCAAATTTCTTTGTAAATAAAGGGAAC
>NZ_CVSS01000004.1 GCF_001180185.1 Candidatus Pelagibacter communis
CTAAAGGCACTTCTAATTGGGTTAAAAAAATTTTTGATTGTTTAATGATGTTAATATCTATCTCTTCTTTTGTTAAACTTGTAGGAGCGCCTCTCACAACAGTTATTGCATTTTTTCCTGTGTTTTTATCAACATGTATTCCAGCTACACCAGTTCGATGTTTTTTTGATATTATAATATTTTTAGTATCTATTTTATTTTTTTTTAGACTATTAATGGCTAGTTTACCATAATCATCGTCACCTATCTTTGAAATAAAATTTACTTTTCCTCCAAGTCTTGAAATTGCAATTGCTTGGTTACATCCTTTTCCACCTGGACCTATATTGTAATTGTCACCTAATATAGTCTCACCAGATACTGGGATTTTATCTCCAGAGAAGCTTAAATCTGCTACAAATATTCCAAGAATAGTAATATCGCTCATTATTAAGATTTCTTATCTTAATTATTCCAACCACCAACAGCCTTAACTTCTAAAAATTCTTCGAGGCCATGTTCTCCTGCTTCCCTGCCAATACCGGAATGTTTAAAACCACCAAATGGTGCATCAACGGCTATGCCAGCTCCATTAACATCAACCATTCCTGATCTCAATTTTCTAGCAACTCTTTTGATTTTCTCTTTATCTTGGGTTTGGATATAATTTGTTAATCCATATGGGGTATCATTTGCTATCTCTATAGCTTCTTCCTCTGTTTCAAAAGACATAACAGATAAAACTGGGCCAAATATTTCTGTTCTTGCTATTTCCATTTTGTTATTAACATCAGCAAACACAGTAGGCTTTACAAAATACCCTTTTTCTAATCCATCTGGTTTACCTGGGCCTCCTGCTACTAATTTAGCTCCTTCATCAATACCCTTCTTAATTAAAGTTTGTATCTTATTGTATTGAGTTTCAGAAATAACTGGGCCTATATGCTCTCCTGCTTTTTTTGGATCACCAACCTCAAATTTTTCTGTATACTTCTTCAATCTTTCCACAGCATCATTATACATTGATTTTTCTACTAGCATTCTTGTAGGTGCATTACATGATTGACCTGAATTTCTAAAACATCTGAGCGCTCCTCTTTCAATCGCTTCTGGGTCAGCATCTTTAAAGATAATGTTTGCTCCCTTGCCACCTAATTCTAAACTGACTCTTTTAAAATCTTTAGCAGCATTTTTTGAAATTAGTGCTCCTGCTCTTGTCGATCCGGTAAATGAAATCATATTTATGTCAGGGTGACTTGTTAGAGAATCACCTGTCGTTGCTCCATCACCGTTTACTAAATTAAATACGCCTGGAGGAAATTTTGTTTCATCAATCAATTCAGCTAAAATCATTGATGATAATGGAGCTAATTCAGATGGTTTTAAAACCATGGTGCAACCAGATGCTATTGCAGGCATTACTTTTAAGCAAACCTGGTTCATTGGCCAATTCCATGGTGTGATTAACGCACATACACCTTTAGGTTCGTAAATTAATCTTTGATTAGGTGCATGTTCTCCTAATGGTTTTTCAAATTCAAAACTTTTTAAATATCTTATAAATGATTTTAAATGAGCAGCGCCAGTGCCAGCTTGAAGTTTGGTTGCAAAGTCCTTTGGTGCTCCCATTTCGGTTGTAATTGCACTTGCAATGTCAGCCCATCTTTTTTTATAATTTTCGTAAAGCTTTTCTAATAATCTTATTCTCTCATCTTTTGATGAAAACGCCCAAGAACTGTAAGCTTTTTTTGCAGCATTCACAGCGTCATTAACATCATCTTTATTGCCCAATGTTATAACGGCACAATTTTCCTCAGTTGCAGGATCAATTACTTTAATTTCTTCTTTGCTTTTTGGTGTTACCCATTTGCCATTAATATAAAAATTTTTTTTATTTTCCATCAGAGATTCCTAACCTTTCCTTATTTTTTTGCAAATAAATTTGTTAACTCATAAACTATAGTAGCAGCTGCAAGTGATGTTACCTCAGCATGATCATAAGCAGGTGAAACCTCAACAACATCTGCAGAAATTAAATTCATACCAGACAGGCCTCTAATAACATTAACCATTTCTCTAGTGGTCATGCCAGCTATTTCTGGTGTACCAGTGCCAGGTGCAAAAGCAGGATCTAAAACATCAATATCAATTGATAAATACAATGGATTATCTCCTACTCTTTTTCTTATTCTTTCAGCAATTTTATCAGTCCCTTCAGTTTGAAACTCATCACAATGAATTATCTTAAATCCAAAACTTTCGTCATTTTTAATATCGTTTCTGCTATACAATGGGCCTCTAATACCCACATGCATAGAAGCATCATCCATGAATAAATTTTCCTCTCGTGCTCTCCTAAAAGGTGTGCCGTGTGTATAAGGTGCACCGAAATAAGTATCCCAAGTATCAAGATGTGCATCGAAATGAACTAAAGCAACAGGACCATTATTGATTATATTTACAGCTTTTAATAACGGAAACGCGATCGTATGATCTCCTCCTAAACTTATTATACCACCAGTTTTTTTAAGTAGATCTAAAGCTCCTTCCTCAATTTGTTTAATTGCTTCGTCTATATTAAATGGATTACAAGTAATATCTCCTGCATCAGCAACCTGTTGAACTTTAAAAGGCTCAACATCATAACTTGGGTGATAATTTGTTCTTAAATGTCTTGAAGCTTGCCTAATACTTTGTGGACCAAATCTTGCCCCAGGTCTATAACTTGTGCCTGCATCGAATGGTATTCCAACTATCGCAACATCGCAGTACTCAACATCTCTTAATTCTGGTAATCTTGCAAAAGTTGATGGACCCGCAAACCTTGGAACTTTTGTGCCACTTACAGGTTGAATGGGTTCTTTGCTTCTTTTTTTTTTCATCACAAAAACTCTATCACATTCTAACAAATTGGAATATCTTCAATAATACTAATTATGAAATTATTTAAGTTCGTTTTATTGTGTTTATTTTTAATTTCTCCCGCAAAAGCGGATACGATATATGAACTAATAAAGATTCCAAATCTGGAGATTTATAATCTTAAGACTGAAAATAAATTAAGATATCTGAATGCTAAACAGGCATTTACAATAGGTATCGATAATAATATCAACTGTTTTAAATCCTCAAAACAAGACCTAGATAAGAAATATAAGATTATTGAAAAAAATCTTAATAAATATTCTCAAAACTTTTTAAAAAAAATAAATTTAAAATACATTGTTATGTGTGAGGACTTATCAATCTCAGGTATCAACACTGCAGGAATACCTGACAATGTAATGAAAACTTTAATTGTAGATATAAAATTTAATGACAAATATTTTGAAAGAGTATTACATCACGAAGTGTTCCACATAATAAATGATAGTTACAAAGATATATTTAATGAAAAAATTTGGTCCAGTTTTAATCCTGAAGAGTTTGATTACGCAGAATGTTCAACCTGCACAAAAAAAATTGGTTTAGATACATATTCTAAACCAGAGGGGTTTATTACTGAATACTCGCGATCAACAGCATCTGAAGATATGGCTGAAGTATTTTCTCATTTAATGTATGGAAATTTACCTGAAATGGTTGATCCTATTCTTAAAAAAAAGATAGAATTTATCAAAAAAGGGCTACTAAAAATTGATGAAAATTTTATTTTATGATTGAAAAGATAAAAGCATCAAAATCTGAAAAAATAATATTTATATTTGTTGTAATTTTAGGTTTGTTTTCAATTACTTCTTTTTTTTTACTAAAAGATAAATGTTTATTTGTTAAGAATTATAACCCAAATAAAATTAATTTTGAAAATCCAAATAACATAGCAATTCTAAACGTTGAGTGTGGAAATGTAATTATAGAATTATATCCAGATATATCTCCTAATGGAGTAGAAAGATTTAAAACGTTAGTCAAATCGAATGCCTATGATGATGTGGCATTTCATAGGGTCATTAAAGATAAACTTGTACAAGCTGGTGATTTAGAATTTGGAAAAAAAGGAAACATAGATTATGGAAAAATTGGAACTGGAAAATCTGGTCTAGGTACAATTAAATCTGAAGTTGATAAAGATTTTAACTATACTAAAGGAAGTGTAGGATTAGCTCGATCTTTAAAATATGATACGGAGGATAGCCAATTTTTTATTATTCTTCAGGATGAACCTTTATATGAGGGTGAATATACACCTATTGGAAAAGTAATATTTGGCTTAGAAGCTTTAGAAAAAATTAAACACTTAAATAAATCTGAATATGTTTTGAGGCCTGACTTTATAAATACTCTTAGATTATTCAATTAACCAAAGGTTTTCCGGTGGCAAGAGTATGTTTAATTCTATCTTGAGTTTGTTTGGTTTCAATCAATCTCATAAAAGCATCAAGTTCTAATTTAAATAAATCATCCTCTGTAAGAGATTTATCAATTGTAGTCTCACCACCACTTAATACGTGAGCTAATTCTTTTGCTACAGTCAAACCATGATCTAGTATAACTTTATCATTATAAAGTTTTTCTAAAATTTGGTTCATATCATCAATAACTGCTTTACCTGGTAAATTAAATGTAAGCTCATTTGGTGCTTTAAAGTTTTTGTTTTCATTTAAGATTTTTTTCGATACTTCAAGCAAACTATTTCTATTCATAATTGTTTTATTTTCAGGTAATAAATATTTCAAAGGTTCTGCCTCAACTGGAGACGTAGCTGTTCTGCCATAACCAATTATATCGAATACTTTTAAAGGTGCATATTTTGGATCTTTCTGAGCCTCTTCAGTATTTAACCATCTAGCCAGCATTTCTTTACATCCACCTCCGGCTGGAATTAAACCAACAATAGTTTCTACTAATCCGATTACAATATTTGTGTGTGAGGCTACAAAATTACTTTGAACTAAAACTTCAAAACCTCCACCCAAAGTTAATCCTGACGGAGCAGATATAACAGGGTATTTAGAGTACTTAAGATGTTTGCATGTTTCTTGAAAATATTTAATAAATTTTTCTATCGATTTAAAATCATTTTTATTAGCAAATTCCATAGTATAGGTTAGGTTAACGCCAGCAGAAAATTGCATACTCTCATTAATTATGATTAAAGGTTTATCCGTTGCTTTCTTAAGTGCATCCATTGAGTCATAATCGAGAGTATTAGCTTTAGTCGTAAACTCAACAATGTTAAAATCATTAAATCTATAAATTGCAGCTGAACTATTGCCATCAACACTTGAGGCAGTTTTCTTGATCTTACCTAAAGTTTCAATTGATGTATATTTTTGCCTTTCACCATAAAAATTTTCATCTTTAGAATTCGACAAATTTTCTAAAAAGTTATTGCCTTTATATTCATCAACTTTATCGAAGAAATTTTTAACACCAATTTCTTCTAACATCTCAAAAGGTCCTTTCGCCCAATTAAATCCAAGTCTCATAGCTTCGTCTATGTCATTAAATTCCTTGGTAATCCCAGGAACTAGAGATGAAGCATATTTTATTATTTTGGATAATACTGACCAAGCATAGTCTCCATATTTATCTTTTCTATTAATTAAAGCCTTTAAATCTACTTTGTCAGACTTAATATCTATTTTTTGACTTGTTGAATACTCACCGGTTTCAAGATTTATAGCTTCCATAATTTTTCCACTATCGGTTTTCTTCATTCTGTAGAAACCACCTTTGCCTTTTCTCCCTGTATATCCAGTTTCAATCAATTTTTTTACTAAAGGAATTTCTTTGGCAACTTCATGGAACTCATCAGATTTTGGAAGTTCTTTAATAAAACTTTTTAAAACATCTGCCATTAAATCTATTCCAATCAAATCATATAATCCAAAAACTCCTGTTTTAGGTATACCCATAGGCCTCCCGAAGATTGCATCTGCTTCCTCAACAGAAAGTTTCATTTTAAATGCTTCAGTCATTGCAATTTGCATTGCGTATACACCTACTCTATTTCCTAAAAAACCAGGGGTATCATTACAAACAATTGCTCCTTTACCTAACTCAACTTCACAAAATTCTTTAAGTTGATTAATCTTTTTCAAATCATTGTCCTCATTCTTAACTATTTCAAGAAGACCCATGTATCTAACAGGATTAAAAAAATGAGTGATACAAAAATCTTTTTTTTGATCTTTATCTAAATTTTGAGATAAAACTTTAATTGGTATTGAGGAAGTATTTGATGAAACTATTGCTCCATCTTTCCTACTTTCAAAAATTTTATCATAAATTTGATGTTTTATGTCAATTCTCTCTACCACTGCCTCGACAATCCAATCGGCATCTTTAACTACATCAAAATCATCAGATATATTTCCAACTTTAATATTATCAATTTTTGTTTTATCAATTAATAAAGGTGGTCTTGATTTGTGAATTCGTTCTCTAGCACTCTGACTTATTTCAGTTTTTAAATCTAAAAGTGTAACAGGGACATTAGCATTACAGAGATGAGCAGCTATACCACTACCCATTGTACCTGATCCAATAACTACTACATTCTTAATTTTCATTTGATTATTTTACTATCGATTAATTCCTCTGAGTCTTTCTGATCGTCTTCTTAAAAGCTCAGCGGTTACCAATATTAATGTAGATAGTATAATTAAACAAGTCGCGACAGCTAGAATTGTTGGACTTAATTGTTCTCTTAAACCTGTCCACATTTGAATAGGAATAGTTGTATTTTCTAATCCTGCTAAGAATAAAACAACAACAACTTCATCAAATGAAGTCACAAATGCAAATAACCCACCAGAAATAACACCAGGTAAAATTAGTGGTAAAGTAATTTTCATAAAAGTATTTACTGGATCACTACCCAAACTTGAGGCAGCTCTTGTTACACTGTGGTCAAATCCTGAAAGTGTAGCGGTAACTGTGATAACAACAAATGGTGTTCCTAGAATTATATGGGCAAGAACAATACCTGTATGTGTTGCTGCCAAACCAGCTTTGGCCATAAAGAAAAATATTGCAACACCAGAAATAATTAAAGGTACAATCATTGGAGAAATTAAAACGGCCATAATCAAACCTTTATAAGGCATATGTCTACTGCTCAATCCTAAAGCCGCAACTGTTCCAAGTATCACTGATCCTATAGTTGCAAAGATTGCTATAATGAAACTATTCTTAGCAGCTAATCCCCATGGATTTTTAGTTCCATAAATCATGTCCTGATACCATCTCAGTGAAAAAGCATCTGGATCTAGTCGCTTCATTCCATCAGAGAAACTTAAAAATTCTTCTGCATTAAATGATAATGGAAAGATTACAAATAAAGGTGCAATAAGAAAAAAGAAAACTGCACCACAAATTGTTAGATAGATATAATGCCAAATTCTATAATGTGGTTCTGTATATTTTGGTAAAGCCATATTAATTATCCTAATTTGATATTATCTATTCCTACTATTTTGTTATAAAGCCAATAAATCACCAACACTCCACTTAACAACATTAATCCCATTGCAGATGCAAAACTCCAGTCTAGGGTGCTTTTCATGTGAAAGGCAATCTGGTTACTAATTAAAGTTCCAGATGCACCACCAACTAAGGCTGGCGTAATGTAGTAACCAATCGCCAAAATGAATACTAATAAGCAACCTGCGCCAATTCCAGGGATTGTTAGTGGAAAATAAACTTTCCAAAATGCTACAAATGGCGTTCCACCCAGCGATTTTCCTGCTCTCATTAAGCTTGGTGAGATAGTTTTCATGACACTATACAGCGGTAGCACCATAAATGGCAGCAAGATTTGTGTCATTGCTACGTAACTTCCTGTCTTGTTATACATCATCTCAGGCCTATTATCATCTGCTACTAATCCAATTCCAACAAAGAAATCATTTACGATACCTTGTTGTTGTAACAAAATCATCCAGCTGGCAGTTCTTACTAGTAATGAAGTCCAAAACGGTAGCAGCACACAGATCATTAATAAGTTACTATATTTCATTGGTAGAGTAGCTAACAAATGGGCAATTGGATAAGCCATTAAAAAACAAAAGACCGTTACAAAGAATGCAATCTCCAAAGTTCTTAACCACAACACTCTATGAATTCGTCTATCTTCTTCCACACTGACTATTTTTCCCTCTTCATTTACGTACATATCCATTCCTTTTAGATATTTTTGACCTGTAAATTCAGGAGCTCTTCTTTGAATTGCTCTCCAGTACTCAACATCAGCCCATCGTTTATGCACTGACATTATTTGTTCTTTGTAGTTTCCTTCTTCAAATTTTTTTGATGCTCTACGAAGTTTTTTGATGATGCTTTTAAATCCATTTTTCGTATAATTTAATTGAGTAGATAATTTACCCTCACGTTTGTCTTCAACTAATTTTATAAAGTCCTCATGAAAAGCAGCAAAAACTTCCTCGTCTGGTAACTCTTGACCATCCCAGTTTTCCATTGCTTTAAATGTTTTTGGCAACATTTGTGTTACCATTTTATCATCAACACTTCTGAACAACATATCACCTATAGGAAAAACATAAGTGATGATTAAAAAAAATAATAAGGGAGCAACAAGTAGGAAAGCTTTAATCTTATTTTTTCTCTCAGCTTTCTTTAGACTTACCTCTAGAGGTATTCCATCAGTAGTTAAAATTTGTTTTGTTTCTGAGCTCATAAATAAAAAGGGCGGTTATAAATAACCGCCCTTAAATTATAATATATAATTAAGTTTTATAAAACTTAAATTATAGACCAGCTTTCATAGCTTCCCATTTTTCACCAAGCTCTGTACCGTTATCAGCCCAGAAAATTGGATCTACTAGGAAGTAGTTTTTAGTGTTAGCTGGTGCAGTTGGCATTTGTGGTACCATGTTAGTCTTACCATCTTTATACCATGGCTCACCTTTTTCCATAATTGCGATTGAAGATTTTCTCCAAGGCGCATATGCGATGTATTTAGCACTTCCTGCTAACATCTCTGCACTAGTCATCATAGCTAAAGCTTTTTTAGCCATACCATTAGCATCGTTTGGTCCACCTTTAACTTGTACGAAATATTCGTAGTCAAGACCTTGGCCATCCCAAACTTGTTTGATTGGTGCACCTTCTCCAATTTCTGCATTGAAGAATCTACCATTCCAACCAGTAGCCATTACTACTTCACCTGATACTAACAGTTCTGGTGGTTGAGCACCTGCAGACCAAAATACACATCCACCTTTAGGGTCTGTGCAAAGTTTTTTGATCTTGTTCATTGCTCTTTCAACACCTTTTTCTGTTTCTAAAGCTTCATAGATTTTTGCTCCGCCTTTTCCTGGCTTAATACCATCTGCAGCTAAAGCAATCTCTAAGTTAGTTAAAGCGCTTTTGTAGATAGCTCTTTTCCCAGGGAACTTCTTTGTGTTAAAGAAATCTTTGATAGTCTTTGGAGTACCTTTAACGTTTTCAGTGTTATAAGCGTAGTTCCAAGAATATAAAATATTTCCTACAGCACATTTACTTGGCATTGCAGTAAAGAAATCTTCACTTGCTGGAGTTCCATCTGGAGCTGGTGGAAAATCTTTGTCGAAATCAAATTCAACAAATAAACCTTCATCACATCCAGTAATAGTATCCATTGCAAACACGTCGATTATATCCCACGTGATCTTTCCAGCTTCTTTTTGTGCTTTGATTTCTGATAAACCACCTGAGTAGTCAACCCAAGCAATGTTAATGCCTAGTGCTTTAGCAGTTGGATCACCGTAACCTAGCTTTTGAGACTCAGTATAAGCCCCACCCCATGACACTGCAGTTACTGTTGTTGCAAATGCTGAAGTAGCTAGTGAAAGTACAAAAGAAATAGCTAGTAATATTTTACTTAGTTTTTTCATTATTCCTCCGTTTAAACGTTTGTATAAAACAAATTAAAACAATTTCAGACTATAGAGTCAACAGGCGTTTTTTCTAATTATATATAGATTTATGGGATGTTTATTTTGGGTCAAGAGCCCGCGCGTCTTCACTATTCCAGCCTATTCTAATTTCGTTACCAAGTTTGATATCAAGATTAGATGAGCTGTTAGGGACTTTTAAAATGAATTCCGAATTACCCAATAAATTAATTCTTACTCTAGTATGATCACCATGATAAATCACTTCTTCAATTTTCCCTTTGT
>NZ_CVSS01000005.1 GCF_001180185.1 Candidatus Pelagibacter communis
CTTCCTACTTTAATAATGGATTAACAAATATTAATCTTTTTGGATAGAAAATATGCAATATGATATAACGCTAATTGGTAATTATACAAATGATACAATTATCACCGCTAATGGAACCAAACAAGTAGATGGTGGTGGTTTTAATTATGGAGCACATGCTGCAATTGCGCTAGGTGCAAAAACAGCTGCAATAACACGTTTAAATAAAAATCATAAACATGTTATAAAAAATCTTGAAAATCTAGGAGTAGATGTATTCCCAACATATACTACTGATTCAACACATATAAAATTAATTTATCCTACTAATGATTGGGACAATCGCACGCTAATTATGTCTAAGTCAGCAGGTTCATTCTCTGCCAATCAATTTGATGATATTGATTCAAAAATATTCTTAATTAATGCTTCTGTTAGAGATGAAGTTGATCAAGAAACAATCTTGAGCTTAAGCAAGAAAAAAGCTTTAATAGGTATTGATCTTCAAGGGTTTATTAGAAAAAAAAATGTTGATGGTACACTTATGGATAGTGTATGGAAGGAAAAAGAAAAAATATTAAACATTGTATATTAC
>NZ_CVSS01000006.1 GCF_001180185.1 Candidatus Pelagibacter communis
ATAACTTTCTTTGATAATAATTTTATGTTTAAACTGAGATATAAAATTTTAGAGAAGTATGTTGATTATTTTGTAATATGTGAGTCTAAATTTGATCACACGGGAAAACTAAAAAAAAAGAATTTTATTTGGGATAAAAGTTATAATAAAAAAAAAATAAGATATTTTTTTTTAAAAAGCCCTTTCCCAAAAAAAAATAATAGATGGGAAAATCAAGCCATGCAAAGAGAACATTTACTTAAGTGCACTAAATTCTTATCTCCTGAAGATTATATTTTTTTTTCTGATCCAGATGAAATCATTAAGCCCAAGTTTTTAAAAAATTTTTCATTAAAAAAAAAATATGGAATTTTTTTACATGATTGTTTTAATTATAAATTTAATCTTTATAATCCTCACGAAAGTCCATGGGAAGGTACTAGAGTAGCAAAAAAAAAAAATTTAAAATCTTTAGATTTTCTAAGACAAAAAATTTTGCGTAAAAATCTTAGGTATAAATTTTATAGAATAGATAAAGAAAAAGATATTCAGGTTTTTAAAAACGCTGGGTGGCATTTCAATAATATTATGCCGGTAAAACAAATATCTTTAAAACTCAGAACTTTTGCTCACTCAGAATTTTCGTCAAAAAAATTTAGTTCTACAGTAATTATTCAACAAAAAATAAAAAAAAAGATAGATTTATTCAATAGAGGTCATAAGTATAAAAAAGTAAAATTTGACAAAAGATTCCCAAATTTTATTTTGTTGAATAAAAAAAAATTCAGAAAGTTCATTTTATAATGTAAGATTTTGGAGAGGTGGCCGAGTGGTTGAAGGCGCACGCTTGGAAAGCGTGTAAAGAGGATACTCTTTCATGGGTTCGAATCCCATTCTCTCCGCCATTTGAACAAAATTTTATAAGGGATTATATATGTAAGTTAATTTTATTTTTTATCTAATTATGATCAAAAGATTTATTTCCAGGAACAGTATTCTTTATAAACCATATCTTTATTATAGGTTAATATGGAAAGAAAAATTTTTTATAGGTAGATCAAGCTATTCTCAGTGTGGTGAAGATTTATATATTGCAAAGTTTTTTAAAAATATGGAAGTAGGTAAATTTTTTGTAGATATTGGTGCTTATCATCCTTTAAAGTATAACAATACCTATTTGCTTTATAAAAAAGGCTGGAGGGGAATTAATGTTGATCTAAATAAGACAGCAATAGATTATTTCAATATAGTAAGAAAAAAAGATATGAATATTCATGCCGCTATTAGTAATCAAAGAAAAACCACTAAAGTTTTTCTTGAGGGAATTTTTAGTCCATTAAACACAATTTTAAATAAAAAAACTAAATACAGAGAGAGAAAAATTGATAAATTTGAATTCATTAAAACAAAAAAATTCTCTGATGTTATCAAGAGACCTTTTGATTTTTTAAATATTGATATTGAGGGAATGGATTTTAAAGTGCTAAAAACCATAGATTTAAAATTTCATAAACCAAAATTAATTTGTATCGAAATTTTAAAAAAAAAAGATGTGTCAAAAATCAAAAAATATTTAAAAGTTAATAATTATAACTTCACAAGAAGTTTAGGACCAAGTTACTTTTTTAAATTGAAAAAATGAAAAATAATCTTGTCATTTATTGTGTAACAAATAAAAAATCAGGTTTTCTTGAAAACTTAAATCTTAAATTAGCAGGAGTAGGACAAGAGCAGTTTGATGAAAAATATATATCAAGTAAAACTGGAGTGAATATTCACCACAAAGAAAGTTATTATTCTGAACTTACCTTTCATTATTGGTTTTGGAAAAATTTATTAAAGACACATAATAAAGATACGTGGATTGGTTTCTGTCAAAAAAGAAGATTTTGGGTCAGAGAAAATATAAAAGATTCTGAAGTAGATTTATCAAATTTTGAAAATTATCTTTTACGTGAACCTGATAATAGTTGGAAAAATTATGATGCAATTATTTGTGATAAAATAGATTTAAGTAAAGTAAAAAAAATGAAACTTTTAAAAAGAAGTTTTAGATCATTTATAAAAAAACCAAGTTTATTTTTTGGAAAAAACAATGGGTCAATTAAATTACATTTTGATATGCATCATGGATATGGAAATTTAGAAAAAGCAATTAGTGTAATGAAAAGTGAACATAAAAATTTATTTTTGGAATATGTTTTAAAATCTAAATCTTATAATCCTCATATTATGTTTATATCTAAACCATATATAATTAATAAGTGGTTTGATGATTTATTTTCCTGGCTTGACAAATGTGAAAAAATATTTGGTTTTACTGATTTAAAAGGATATGACACTCAACGTTTATATGCCTTTTTAGCTGAAAGGTATTTATCTTTTTGGTTTAAAAAAAATACTCGTTATTTAGAGTGGCCATGGATATTTTTTGATACAACAAAATGAATAATATTTACCTATGCTCCTTTGCTTCTAATGATCTAAATAGAAGTAAAATAAGGTTTTTAGAACAATCTTCATCATTTTTTAAAAAAGAAAATTTAAAAATTTATTCAGAGCAAGATATAAGTTTAGTTATAAAAAAAGATATCAATCATAATCTGACTCGAGAAAATAGAGCTTTTGGATATGGAGTTTGGAAACCATTTATAATTTTAGATTATATTAAAAAATTACCTGAAGATAGTATTTTACAATATGCAGACATAGGTTGTCATTTTAATAAAAATGGTATTAACAGATTTTACGAGTACATATCAATGGTTCAAAAATATGATTCACTAGTTTTTGAATACAATGGCAAAGGGTTTAAAAATTATGATAATTTAAAATTTCAAAAATATGATGAGTATCAATACACAAAAAAAGATTTGTTAAATTATTTGAAAGTAGAGAATAATAAGAAAATTGTAGAAACACCTCAAATATGGTCAGGTTCATTTTTTTTAAAAAAGAATAAGAGGAACATCAATCTTCTTAAAGATTGGTTAAATGTTATGCTCGAAACAGAATTAATTGACGGATCTCTGTCAAAAAAATGAGGATAAGAATTTTATAGAAAATCGTTGGGATCAAAGTGTTTTTTCAATTATAT
>NZ_CVSS01000007.1 GCF_001180185.1 Candidatus Pelagibacter communis
TTTTAATTTTTTCTTTATCTTTGCTTAGCTTATCTATTGGTATTGATCCTTTTTTACCTCCCAATTGTATATCAACTCCGCGACCTGAAATACTTGTAGTAATAATTACAGAACCTTCTTTTCCTGCGTTGGCGATAATTTCTGCTTCATTCTCGTGATTTTTTGCATTTAATACAACATGATTAATATTTTGCTTTTGTAATAATTCTGAATAAATTTCCGATTTATTTATACTAGAGGTAAAAACTAATAAGGGTTGACCGATTTCATTACATTCTTTGATTTTGTCAATTATTGCTTTATTTTTCTCTTTCTCAGTTCTAAATATTTGATCATTATAATCTTTACGTATCATTGGATTATTTGTGGGAACTACTACAACAGGTAAAGTGTAAATCTCAAAAAATTCTTCTGCTTCTGTTGCAGCTGTACCAGTACATCCAGAAATTTTTTTGTATAGCTTAAAATAATTTTGATAAGTTATTGATGCTAAAGTTTGATTTTCTGCCTGTATTTCAATTTTTTCTTTTGCTTCTAAGGCTTGATGAAGTCCATCTCCGAATCTTCTACCCTCTAGTATCCTTCCTGTTAATTCGTCAATAATTTTTAAACTGCCATCTCTAACAATATAATCTTTTCCTTTGGTAAATAAATGATTAGCTTTTAATGCTTGATTTACGTGGTGAACTAAAGCCAAATTCTCTGGGTCATAAAAATTATTATTTTTGAGTATCCCAGCATTAGAAAAAATTTTTTCAACATTATTTATTCCTTCATTTGTTAATAAGATATTCTTATCTTTTTCATCAATTTCATAATCTTTTTTATTCAATTGTTTTACTAATTTATCAATTGCAAGATACTGATGAGTTTTATCTTCAGCTGCACCTGAAATTACTAATGGAGTTCTTGCTTCATCAATAAGACAGGAGTCAATCTCATCTACAATTGCATAGTGATGACCTCTTTGAACTTTGTCGTTATTAGAAAATTTCATATTATCTCTTAGATAATCAAAACCTAACTCACTATTTGTTGCATAAGTTATATCACAATTGTAATTTTTTTTTCTTTCCAAATCATTTTGATTATTGTTAATAAATCCTGAAGTTAATCCTAAAAAATTATAAATTTGACCCATTTCTTGAGAGTCTCTTTTTGCTAAATAATCATTAACAGTAACTACGTGTACACCTTTTTCATTTAAAGCATTCAAATATGCTGACAGCACAATTGTTAAAGTTTTTCCCTCACCAGTTCTCATCTCCGCAATTTTGTTTTCATGCAAAACTATACCCCCAATCAACTGAACATCATAATGGCGTTCTCCTCTAGATCTTGATGAGGCTTCCCTTACTAAAGCAAAAGCTTCTGGCAGAATCTGGTCTAGTGTTTCTCCATTTTTAATTCTATTTTTTAATTCGTGGGTTTTTTTTGGAAAATTCTCATCAGTAAAATTTTTATATTTATCCTCTAATATATTAATTTTTCTAACAATTTTGCCAATTCTATCTAATTCTTTCTGATTACCAGATTTAACAAATTTTGAGATAAAGCTTAAAGGATTAAACATTTGTTTTGATTTATAAATTAATTATAAGTTAAATATAAGTATTAAATAAGTAATTTAAATAGTATGGGAATTAATATATCTAATTTTTTGTCGTCTAAATCAAAAAATCGTAAATTGATAGATTTTCAAGATTTAGACCATATAGATGGTTTATCTGTGTCAGCGGTTAGTGCAAAATTATATAACACCAGTAGAGATGATCTGGTAATGTTTTATTTCAGAGAAGGTGCTAATTTTGCCTCAGTTTATACAAAATCAAAAATTTTGTCTGAAAATATTAAGTGGAATTTAAATCAAAGAACAAAAAAAATATTTTGTTTATTAATTAATACAAGAAATGCAAATTCATTTACAGGCGTTCAAGGTTATAAAAGTATGCAAATCTTGGCTGAGAATTTATCTCAAAAGCTAACTGATAAACAAAAGCAGGATGAAGAAAATCCTGTATCGATAAAACCAAAAAATATAATGTTTGGATGCACAGGCACAATTGGAGAGATTTACCCTCTTGAAAAAATATCCTCTAAAATTCCAGATTTAATCAATAATATTAAATATACACAAAATAAACTTATATGGATGAAAGCTTCACTTGGAATTATGACTACCGACACACAACCAAAGATGGCAATGGAGGAATGTTCAATAGGTAGTACTACGGTTAAGATTTATGGAGTTGCAAAAGGTTCAGGAATGATACAGCCAAATATGGCAACCACATTAGGATATATTTTTACAGACGCAGATTTATCTAATGATGTTTTAAAAAAACTTTTAAGAAAAAATATAGAAAATACTTTCAATGCAATAACTTGTGACGGAGATACTAGCACCAATGACATGGTTTCTATTTTTTCAACAGGAAAAGCTCATCATAAAAAAATTAATAGTTTTACAGATATTAATTTAAAAGAATTTGATCAGTCATTAAATAATGTTTTATTAAATCTAGCAAAAAGGGTAGTAGCGGATGGAGAAGGTGCTTCTAAATTTATAACTATTAAAGTTTTAGACTCAAAATCAGAGTCTGATGCAAAAAAAATTGCTTTTTCAATTGCGAATTCTCCATTAGTTAAAACTGCGATAGCAGGAGAAGACCCTAATTGGGGAAGAATAATAATGGCAATTGGAAAATCTGATACAGAAATAAAGATAAATAAATTATCTATTAAATTTGGTGATATATTAGTAGTTCATAAGGGTAAACTGAATAATTTATATAATGAAAAGGAAACTGCTGAATATATGAAAAGTTCTGATATTGAAGTTAGCGTGAATGTTGGAACTGGAAAAAAAGCATTTACATCATATACGATGGACTTAACGAAAAAATATATAGAAATTAATGCCGATTATAGAAGTTGAGGGTATTGAAATTATAAAAATAATAACCAAATCAAATAGATGATTAAATATAGTTTAATATGTAAAGATTGTGATTTAATTTTTGAAAGTTGGTTTGCTAGCTCTGGTGAATATGAAAAATTAAAAAAGAAGAAATTATTAAATTGTCATAAGTGTGAGTCATTCAATATTGATAAAAATTTAATGGCGCCCAGCTTAATAAATAAAAAGCAAGATTTTAAAATAAATAAAGATTTAAAAAAATATGAAAAAATTAAAAAGACAATTTCTGAATATCAAAAATTTATAAAAAATAATTTTGAATATGTTGGAGATAACTTTGCTTATGAAGCAAGATCAATTCATTATAATGAAAAAAAAAAGAAAAAAGGTATTTATGGCACAGCGTCCAAAAATGATCTTAAGGAACTAAAAGAAGAGGGAATTGATGCCCAGATAATCCCTTGGGTTGAGGACAATAAAAATTAATTTTTTATAAATTTAGCTATATAATTTACTGATTTATCATTACTTATTTTCCACTCATCAGTAAATAAATTAAACTTCATGCCATCAATTTTGTTTAAATCAAGATCATTTTTTTTTTGAATTGAAATTAAGTCGTCAGGTTTTACAAATTTTTCCCATTCGTGAGTACCTATTGGGAGCCAACGCAAAATGTATTCTGCTCCTACAATCCCAAATAAATATGATTTTAAAGTTTTATTCAATGTAGCCACAAACATTATTCCATTTTTTCTTAAAAGTTTTGAACAACTCTTTAAAAAAAGATTTATATCCTCAACATGCTCTACAATTTCCATATTTAAAATAACATCAAATTTTTTTTCATTTGTTAATTTTTCTGGCGATGCACAAATGTAATCAATTTTAAGATTATTTTGTTTTGCATGAAGCTTAGCAACTTGTATATTTTTTTCCGACGCATCAATTGCAGTAACATTTGCACCTAATCTACTCATAGGCTCTGAAAGCAATCCTCCACCACATCCAATATCTAAAATTCTAACTTTTTTTAAAGGGTTTTTTGTCTTATCTAATTTAAATGTCTCTATTATATTTTCTTTAATATAAGAAATTCTAATTGGATTAAATTTATGTAATGGTTTAAATTTTCCATTGGGATTCCACCATTCTTCAGCAATTTTAGAAAATTTTTCTATTTCTTTTTTATTAATTGTGTTATTTTTCATTAGATAGTTGACTTTATATTCAACATGTATTTATTCAATATTTTTTAAATTTAATAGATTATTTTATCATGAAAATTGTGGTATTAAAATTTGGAGGCACTTCGGTTGGTACAATCGAAAAAATTAAAAAAGTTGCTGAAATAATTGCAAATTATAAAAGAAAAAAATACAAAGTTATCGTTGTTTCATCTGCGATGAGTGGTGTGACAAATGAGTTAATTAAAAAGTCATCTAAAATAAGTGACAATTTTTCCAACTCTGAGCATGATGTTTTGGTTTCATCAGGTGAGCAAATTGCTTGTTCTTTGATCGCAGGCAGGTTGGTGCATAAAGGTTATAAATCTAGGTCTTGGTTATCTTGGCAGATTCCAATTTTGACAGTCGGTGCTCATAGAAATTCAAGAATTAATCAAATAAATTCAAATAAGATTAAAAAATATTTAAAACAGGGTGGTGTACCAATTATAACTGGCTTTCAAGGAGTGAATAATGAAAATAGAATTACCACAATTGGTAGAGGAGGATCAGATGCAACTGCAATTATGGTTGCGAAATTCTTTAAAGCCAAGAGATGTGTTATCTACACTGATGTTCAAGGAGTATACACTACTGATCCCAATAAGCTAAAAAAAGCAAAAAAAATAAAAGTAATTTCCTATGAAGAAATGTTAGAAATGGCTTCACTTGGTGCAAAGGTTATGCAACCTGTTTCTATACAAGATGCGAGATTAAATAGAATTGATATTGAGGTAAAATCATCTTTTGTAAAAAAAACTGGAACATTAATTACTAAAAGATCTAACATAGTTAATAATAAGATTATTACTGGAATTTCATCTACTCAAAATGACTCGAAAGTTTCACTTATTGGCGTTAAAGATAAGCCGGGGGTTGCAGCATCTATATTTAAACCATTGTCAAAAAATTTGATAAATGTTGATATGGTTGTTCAAAATATTTCTGCTAATGGTAAAGAGACAGATTTAACATTTACAATTAAATCAGATGATTTGAATAAAACTAAAAAAATAATCCAAGAAAATAGAACAATTAAATACCGAAAATTAATCTTTGAAAAAGATGTTTCAAAAATTTCAGCAATTGGTGTTGGTATGATTACTACACCTGGTGTTACATTTAGAATGTTCCAAACACTTGCAGATAAAAAGATAAATATTAAAGTAATATCAACTTCAGAAATTAAAATTTCTGTTTTAATTGATAAAAAAGATACCAATAAAGCATTAGCTGCTTTACATAAAGAATTCAAATTAGATTACTAAAATGAGCTTAAGACCATTTAGAGATATCAAAAGAAAAAAAACAAAAGAGATTAATGTTGGTAAAGTAAAAGTAGGAGGTAGCAACCCTATATCTGTTCAATCAATGACGAATACTCTTACAACTGATATAAAGTCAACAATAAAACAAATTAATGAAATTCATAGTGAGGGTGCTGACATAGTTAGAGTTTCATGTCCTGATGAAGCATCCTCTAAAGCCTTAAAAGAAATTGTCAAACACGTAGACATACCTATAGTTGCTGATATTCATTTTCATTATAAAAGAGCCATTGAAGCTGCTGAGAATGGTGCAAGTTGTTTAAGAATAAATCCAGGAAATATTGGAAATATAAATAAAATTAAAGAAGTTGTTAAAGCAGCTCATGATAATAATTGTTCAATTCGAGTGGGTGTTAATGCTGGATCATTAGAAAAAGATATTTTAGAAAAATATAGAGAGCCTTGTCCTGAGGCTTTAGTTGAAAGTGCTTTAAGAAATATAAAGATTTTAGAGGATGAAAATTTTTTTAATTTAAAAATAAGTGTAAAATCTTCTGATGTTTTTTTATCAATACAAGCATATCGTCAATTGTCAAAAACCACTGATTATCCCCTTCATTTAGGGATAACAGAAGCTGGGGGCTTCATACCTGGCAGCATTAAGTCTTCCATTGGACTAGGCACTTTACTTTTAGATGGCATAGGCGATACGATAAGAATATCTTTATCAGATGCCCCTGTTAAAGAGGTCCAGATTGGAAACGAGATATTAAAATCACTTAATTTAAGAGAAAGAGGGGTAAAAATCATTTCTTGTCCCTCATGTGCAAGACAAGGTTTTGAAGTAATTGACACTGTAAAAATTTTAGAAAAAAAACTTTCACATATTAAAACTCCGATAACTCTCTCAGTAATTGGATGTGTAGTAAACGGTCCAGGAGAAGCGGCGAGGAAAGAGGACAAGCAGAGGCAATTGCAAAATCAATTGAATGTT
>NZ_CVSS01000008.1 GCF_001180185.1 Candidatus Pelagibacter communis
TCAAATTTATTAAATCACCTTTTAAAATTCTTCCATCTTTTCCTGTGCCTTTTATAGAGTTAGTGTCTATGTTTTTTTCTATGACTATTTTCCTCACAGCTGGTGATAAAGTTTGATTACTTTTAGTAATTTCGAAATCTTTCTCTTCTTTTATTTCATTAGTTAAGACTAATGGCTCTTCAATTCCTTTAGTTTCTTTATCAAAAATATTAGGATCTTTTTGTGGTACCTCTAAATTTATCACGTTATCTGTTTTAATTGTTGAATTTATTTTTTTAATCTCTTCTTTTTTATTCGACGCAGAACCATTTTCTGACACAGATCCAAGTAGAGCACCTACCTCTACTACAGATCCATCTTTTGAAGTTATTTTTGACAATATACCAGTAACAGGCGAAGGAACTTCTAAATTTACTTTATCGGTCTCTAATTCAACTATTGGCTCATCTGCTTCTACCTGATCACCTTCATGTTTTAACCACTTTGAGACTGTTGCTTCTGTAATGCTTTCGCCCAAAACAGGGACCACAATTTTTTCACTCATTATTTTATTCAAATACTTTTTTAATAATTTCTTGTTGTTGAGAATTGTGCCTTTTTGCATAACCTGTTGCAGGAGTTGCATCTGGGCTTCTTCCTATATAAGAAATTTTATTATTATTAGCCTTTAAAGTATCCAATGTCCATTGGATATAATCTCTTACTGAAAACCAAGCACCCATGTTTTTTGGCTCCTCTTGACACCAGAAAAATTGAGCATTTTTTGCATAAGGTTTTAACTCATTAACTAAGGCTTTAGCTGGAAAAGGGTATAATTGTTCAATCCTATACATAAGCACATCATCTATTTTTAGTTTTTCCCTAGCATCTAATAAATCAAAATAAATTTTTCCGGAACATAGAATTACTTTTCTAATCTTAGAACTTTCTTTTAGCTTAATAAAGCCTTGTATTTTTGGATCTATCGCATGATCCCATAACACCCTATGAAAAGTGTTATCTTTATTAAAATCCTCTAAGTTCGAAACACAATACTTATTTCTCAACAAAGATTTGGGTGTCATTATAATTAATGGCTTTCTAAAACTTCTATGCATTTGTCTTCTTAAAGCATGAAAATAATTTGCAGGCGTTGTACAATTCATCACCTGCATGTTATCATTCGAACATAATTGTAAAAATCTCTCTAATCTTGCAGATGAATGTTCAGGACCCTGTCCTTCATACCCATGGGGTAATAAAAGTACTATTCCTGAAGCTCTATTCCACTTTCTTTCTCCAGATGCAATAAATTGATCAATCACTACTT
This sequence comes from Candidatus Pelagibacter communis, assembly GCF_001180185.1. GTDB lineage: Bacteria > Pseudomonadota > Alphaproteobacteria > Pelagibacterales > Pelagibacteraceae > Pelagibacter > Pelagibacter ubique_F. Next base: position 1,310 of record NZ_CVSS01000008.1, read on the forward strand.
GAGCACCATTTGCAAAATCTCCAAATTGAGCTTCCCAAATAGTTAGTGTATTAGGTTCAACTAAACTGTACCCATATTCAAATCCCAAAACAGCTAGTTCGGATAAAAAACTATCAACCACTTCAAAATGTTTTTGACTGTCCGAAATATTGTTGAGAGGTACATACCTAGAATTGTCAACCTGATTTCGAAGCACAGAATGTCTCTGACTAAAAGTTCCTCTACCAGAATCCTGACCCACAAGTCTAATTGGATATCCTTCCTCTAACAAAGATCCAAACGCAAGAGCCTCAGCAGAGGACCAATCAATTTCTTTACCCTTCGCAATACTCTCTTTTCGTGCATTAAATATCTTAGAGATAGTTTTATGAATATTTTTATCCTCAGGAATAAGATTTATTTTATTTGAAATTGTTTTTAAATTATCTTCATCAAAACCTGTTACACCCCTCTTATCTTTACCTCTCTCTGGTTTGTACCTTGACCAAGTACCTTCAAACCATTCTATTTTGGGTTTATAATCTTTTGCACTTTTATACTGTTCATCAAGAAGATCTTTAAAAGAATTCACATTTCTATCTAATAATTGTTGAGTTATAGAATTTTCTTGTACAAGTTTATTTCCATAAATTTTATGTACACTTGGATGAGATCTTATTTTTTTGTACATCAAAGGCTGAGTGAATGAAGGCTCGTCTCCCTCATTGTGGCCAAATCTTCTATAACAAATCAAATCTACCACCACATCTCGATTAAATTTTAATCTAAATTCTGTTGCTATTCTGGTCGCATATACAACTGCCTCAGGGTCGTCTCCGTTTACATGCAAAATTGGTGCCTCCACCATTTTTGCTACATCAGATGGATATGGTGAAGATCTTGCAAATCTTGGGCTAGTGGTAAATCCAATCTGGTTATTTACTATAATATGAATTGTTCCTCCAGTATTGTGTCCCGGTAATCCAGACATAGCAAAACATTCAGCCACAACTCCTTGACCAGCAAATGCTGCATCTCCATGAATAAGAATAGGAATAACTTTATTTCTCTCTTTATCTTTGTGAAAAAATTGTTTGGCTCTTGTTTGTCCTAAAACTACTGGATTAACAGCTTCTAAGTGAGAAGGATTATCTGTTAAACTTACGTGAACTGAATTCCCATCGAATTCTCTATCAGAGGATGCACCTAAATGATACTTTACATCTCCCGCACTTTCTTTAGTGTCGGAACTAAATTCACCTGCAAATTCGTTAAATATTCTTTTGTATGATTTTTGCAAAACATTCGCCAAAACATTAAGTCTTCCTCTATGAGACATGCCTATTTTGACTTCTTTGATATTATTTTGCCCACCAATTTTTATTATTTGCTCAAGAGCAGGTATCAAACTTTCACCTCCGTCTAAGCCAAATCTTTTTGTTCCTACATACTTAGTGGCTAAAAATTTTTCAAATCCTTCTGCCTGCACTAATTTATTTAAAATTGCCTCCTTACCATTTTTTGTAAACTTCAGGGCATTTTTGTCTTGCTCTATTCTGTCTCTAAACCACTTTCTCTCTACAGGATTAGAAATATGCATAAACTCATAGCCTATTTTGCCACAATAGGTCTTTTTCATAAATTTAAGTATTTCTCTGATATTTGCGTATTTACGATTAATTACTCCATTAAGAAAAATTTTCTTATCGTAATTTTCTTTTTTAAAACCATAAAATTCTGGATGGAGTTCATCTAAATATTCAGACTCTCTCATTTCTAAGGGATCAAGTTCTGCTAATAAATGACCTCGTAATCTATATGCTCTAATTAAAGCTACAGCGCTTATAGAGTCCTTATTTGAGTCAGCAAGTAATTGGAAATTAAATTTTTCTGATGTATCTAATTTGATATTGTCAGCATTACTTTTATCTTTTTCTTCTATCTTCTTTTGTAATTCATCGATATTTATCTTTTTTTTCTTTGGTCCCCAAGAGGGACCATTAATTTCTTTTGCTATTACATATAATTCCTCTCCAATGCCCTCAAAATAATTTGCCCAACTTTCTGGAAGATCAGCATCTTTATTAATAAATTTTAAATACATTTCTTCTATAAATGCACTATTAGACTTATTTAAAAATGAATTTTTTTCGAAATTGAAATTTTTTGATGAAGACATCTTTTGTATTTAATATATCCCTCTAGTTTTATTTTTCAATTAGACAGTTTATTAAATAAAGTTTTTCCAATAATTGAGGGCGATTTTGCTACAGTAATGCCACATTCTTCCATCTTTTTTATTTTATCTTTAGCTCCACCTTTTCCACCTGAAATTATAGCGCCTGCATGACCCATCCTTCTGCCTGGGGGAGCAGTAATTCCTGCAATAAATCCAACAATTGGTTTTTTAATCTTATGATTTTTGATAAATTCAGCAGCTTCTTCTTCAGCGGTTCCTCCGATTTCACCTATCATTAAAATAGACTCTGTTTCATCATCATTTAAAAATAAATCTAAACAATCTATAAAATTAGTTCCATTAATAGGATCTCCACCAATTCCTATACAAGTTGATTGACCTAGTCCATTTTCAGTTGTTTGAGCTACTGCCTCATATGTCAATGTACCTGACCTTGATACAATTCCAACACTTCCTCTTTTATGAATATTACCTGGCATGATTCCTATTTTACATTCATCTGGTGTAATTATTCCTGGACAATTAGGTCCTATCAATCTGCTATTAGAGCCACTTAATTTTTGTCTTACCTTAAGCATATCTTGAATTGGAATTCCCTCTGTTATACAAACAATAAGTTGAATTGATGCATCAATAGCTTCAATTATTGCCGCTGCAGCAAATTTTGCAGGTACATAAATCATAGTTGCGTCACCACCTACTTCATTTTTTGCTTCTAAAACACTGTTAAAAACTGGCCTGCCTAAATGTTTTTGTCCACCTTTCTTTGGCGTAACTCCACCAACAAGATTGGTGCCGTATTTTATAGCCTGTTCTGAATGAAAAGTTCCGTGCGCGCCTGTAAATCCCTGACAAATAACTTTTGTATTCTTATTTACTAAAACTGACATATTATTTTATTGCCTCAACAATTTTCTTAGCTGCATCATCTAAATTTTCTGCTGAAATTAATTCCAATCCAGAATTATCAAGAATTTTTTTTCCCTCTTTAAAATTTGTACCTGCTAACCGCACAACTAGGGGAACACTAATATTTATTTCCTTAGCTGCATCAACTACTCCTTGAGCAAGGACATCACATCTCATTATTCCTCCAAAAATATTAATTAAAATACCTTTAACATTTTTATCTGAGAGAATTATCTTTAATGCAGCAGATACTTTTTCTTTGGATGCACCACCGCCTACATCTAAAAAATTTGCTGGCTCTTTACCATACAATTTAATTATATCCATTGTTGCCATCGCTAATCCCGCTCCATTCACCATACAGCCAATACTTCCATCTAGCTTGATATATGCAAGATCATGCTTGCTAGCTTCTATCTCGGTAGGATCTTCCTCGTTTAAATCTCTTAATTCAATAATTTCTGGATGCCTGAATAAAGCGTTAGAGTCAAAATTAACTTTTGCATCTAAACAAACAATTTTTTCCTCTTTTGTCAAAATTAATGGATTTACTTCAACCATGTTAGCATCAGTACTCACAAACATTTTATATATTGATTTAATTAATTTAATTGCTTGTTTTTTTGCGTCTTGATTTAAATTAAAAATATTTATTATTTTTTCACAATCTGTCTCAGAAATTTCATCTCCTATATCAACTTTGGTGGTTATAATTTTTTCAGGTGAACTGCTTGCAACTTCTTCAATGTCCATCCCTCCTTGGTCGCTTGATATAAATGCGATTTTAGAACTTGCTCTATCAACTAGACAAGATAAGTAAAATTCTTTATCTATATTTGATGACTCTTCTACGTATAATCTTTTTACTTCTCTACCTTCGGGGCCAGTTTGATGAGTAAATAGTGTTTTTCCTAGTAATTCTTTAGCTGCTACTGTTAGTTCCTCAATAGTGTTTAAAATTTTTACACCGCCTGCTTTTCCTCTGCCACCCGCGTGAATTTGTGCTTTAAGAACATATTTTTCAGTTTTTAGTGCTTTTGCTTTTTTAATAAGCTCATCAACATCAAGCGCAAATACACCCTCAGGAACTACAGCTCCATATTTTTTTAATATTTGTTTAGCTTGATGCTCGTGAATATTCATTATTATTTAGATAAATCAGGATCTATTTTAGATGCAGCTTCCCATAGAGCTTTTACAGCATCTATTGAGTGCATAAATTCTTTTTTTTCTTTTTCATCTAAATCAATCTCCTTAATTTTTTCTACACCATCTTTTCCAATGATAACAGGAACTCCAGCGTAAACATTTTGTACACCGTATTCTCCATTTAATTGTACTGCACAAGGTAATAATTTTTTCTGATCATTCAAATAAGCTTCTGCCATTTGAACACCTGATGCTGCTGGTGCATAAAAGGCTGATCCTTTTTCTAAATATTTAACTATCTCAGCACCACCATCTCTTGTTCTTTGATTAATTTCCTCAACTCTTTCTGAAGAAATCTTTCCATCCTTTACAAGATCTAACAATGGTTTACCTGAAATTTTTGTAAATCTTGGCATAGGAACCATAGTGTCACCATGACCACCCATAACCATTGCCTCAATTTCTCTTACTGGCACATTTAGTTCTAATGATAAAAATAATTTAAATCTAGAGCTATCTAAAATACCTGCCATACCAACAACTTTATTTGATGGTAAACCTGAAAATTGTTGAAATGCCATAACCATAACATCTAAAGGATTGGTGATACAAATCACAAAAGCGTTAGGAGCATTTTTCTTAACACCCTCAGCAACTTGTTTAATAATTTTTAAGTTAATTCCAAGAAGATCATCTCGGCTCATTCCAGGTTTTCTTGGAACACCTGCTGTAATTATAATTACATCTGAATCTTTTATGTCTTCATAGTTATCAGTTCCTGAAAATCTAACATTAAATCCATCTACAGAAGAAGATTGAGCAATATCTAATGCCTTTCCTTTTGCAATACCACTAGCTACATCAAATAAAACCACTTCATTAACTAGTTCTTTTGTTCCTATTAAATGTGCAAGAGTTCCACCTATTTGGCCTGCACCAATTAAAGATATTTTTGTCATTTATTTCCTTTATTTCATTGTTGGCATAATAAATTCCGCATTTGATCGGACACCTGAAGGCCATCTAGACGTTACTGTTTTAAGCTTAGTATAAAATTTTATTCCTTCCAAACCATGCATTCCACTATCTCCAAATAATGATCTTTTCCAACCACCAAAACTATGAAATGCCATTGGCACTGGGATAGGCACGTTAATACCAACCATACCTACTTGAATTTTGCTTGCAAAAGTTCTCCCTACATCGCCATCTCTTGTATAAATACTAACTCCATTTCCGTACTCATGGTCGTTAATTAATTTTGCAGCCTCCTCAAAAGTTTTTACTCGAACAACTGATAAAACTGGACCAAATATTTCTTCTTTATAAATTCTCATATCTTTATTTACATGATCAAATAAGCATCCACCTATATAAAAACCGTTTTCATAACCTTGAAGTTTTAAACCTCTGCCATCAACAACTAACTTAGCACCTTCCTCAACACCTAGATCAACATAACTTGCAACTTTTTCTAAATGTTCTTTTGTAACTAAAGGGCCCATTTCTGATGTTTTATCCATTCCAGGACCAACTTTTAAAGCTTCAGCTTTTTTTGATAATCTTGATACAAGTTCATCGCCGATATCTCCAACCGCAACTGCAACTGATTGAGCCATACATCTTTCTCCAGCTGAACCATAAGCGGCACCCATAAGACCATTTACTGCACCATCTAAATCGCAATCTGGCATAACAACTAAATGATTTTTTGCTCCACCTAAAGCTTGAACTCTTTTTTCATTTTTAGCTGAATTTTCATAAATATATTTTGCAATTGGAGTAGAACCTACAAAACTGACAGCTTTAATATCTTTATTTTCTAAAATTGCATCAACGGCCTCTTTATCCCCATTTATCACATTAAATACTCCATCTGGAAGACCAGCATCTTTTAATAATTCTGCTAATCTAATGGAGCATGATGGATCTTTCTCTGAGGGTTTTAGTATGAATGTATTTCCACAAGCGATAGCTATTGGAAACATCCACATTGGTACCATTGCAGGAAAGTTAAAAGGTGTTATTCCAGCTACAACTCCTAAAGGTTGTCTCATCGACCAACTGTCGACATTAGTTCCAACATTTTCAGAAAACTCTCCTTTAAGTAAGTGTGGAATACCGCATGCAAATTCAACAACCTCTAAACCTCTTGTTAAAGATCCTCTCGCATCTTCATAAACTTTTCCATGCTCTTCTACAATTAATTGAGTGAGTTCATCTGAGTTTTTTTCAATTAACTCTTTAAATTTAAACATTATTCTTGCTCTTTGAAGAGAAGGTTTCAATGACCATTCATCAAAAGCTTTTTTGGCAATTTCGACTGATTGATCTAAGTCAGCTTTGGAAGCTAATCTTACTTCTTTTTCTTGATCTCCAGTTGCAGGATTAAATACTTTGCCTTTTTTTTCAGAAGAGCCTGGAATTATTTTTCCACCTACAAAATGTTCAATTAATTTCATGAATAGGATCTTTTAGAGTAAAAATTCTTATTAGTCTATCGTTTAAATATTAGCGGTTGCTAACATCTTTTTTATTTCAGCTATAGCTTTTGCTGGATTTAATCCTTTAGGACATGCGCTCGTACAGTTCATAATTGTATGACATCTATATAACTTAAGTTCGTCTGCAACTTTTTTTAATCGCGCTTGTCTCTCTTCATCTCTACTATCTACAATCCATCTATATGCCTGTAAAAGTACAGCAGGACCTAAATATTTATCACCATTCCACCAGTAACTTGGACAAGACGTTGAGCAACATGCACACATAATACACTCATAAGCACCATCTAATTTTGCTCTATCTTCTTTAGATTGAAATATTTCTTTTGTCTCTGATTTAGATTTTGATTTTAACCAAGGTTCAATTGATTGATATTGTTTATACAATCCATCAAGATCACCGATTAAATCTTTTTTGACTTTTAAATGAGGTAAAGGATAAATATCAATATCACCATTTATTTCTGAGTGTGCTGTAGTGCATGCTAAACCATTTTTTCCTGCCATATTCATTGCGCAAGAACCACAAACTCCATGCGCACAAGATCTTCTGTAAGCTAAGGTTGGATCTATTTCATTTTTAATTTTATTTAAAATATCTAATACTTTTGAAGGACAATTGTCCATGTCAACTTCGTACGTATCTATCCTTGGTTTATCTCCCGAGGAAGGGTCCCATCTATAAATATTTACTTTTCTTAAATTTTTTGATCCAGTTTTATCTTTGAAATACTTACCTTTTTTAATCTCAGAATTTTCAGGTAAACCTATTTGAACCATCAATAAACCCTTTCTTGGGGTGGAAAGTATTGAACATCATTTGTTAATGTAGATTTATGAACCTCTCTATAACCTATCTTTGTTTCTTTTCCATTACACCAAGCAAGTGTATGTTGCATAAATTTCTCATCATCCCTTTTTGGATAATCTTCTCTTGCATGAGCGCCTCTACTCTCTTTTCTGTTATAAGCAGAATTGACTGTAACAACTGCTTGTCTAATCAAATTATCAAATTCTAAAGTCTCAACTAAATCAGTATTAAAAATTAGCGATTTATCTTTCACAGATATAGACTCTAAACCATCGTAAGTTTTTCCTATTTCATCAAGACCTTCTTTAAGAGTTTTTTCTGTTCTGAAAACTGCACATTTTGACTGCATAGTTTTCTGCATCGATAATCTTAATTCAGCTGTTCCAATTTCACCTTTGGCATTTCTAATTTTATCAAAACGATCTAAACATTTCTGTGTTTCAGACTCACTAATCTCCTCGTGTGGAGTCCCAGGTTTAATTAATTCAGCTGCTCTTTTAGCTGCGGCTCTTCCGAAAACTACCAAATCTATTAATGAATTTGAACCAAGTCTATTGGCTCCATGAACTGAGACACAAGCCGCTTCACCTATAGCCATCAAACCAGGTACAGTTTTTTCAGAACCATTGACAGTTAAAACTTCTGCCTTGTAATTTGTTGGAATACCACCCATGTTATAATGAACAGTTGGAACAACAGGAATCGGTTCTTTTGTAACATCTACATTAGCAAATAGCCTAGCAGCTTCTGTTATACCTGGAAGTCTACTTTCAATAATATCTTTATCTAAATGATTTAAATTTAAATGGACATGATCATGTTCTTTTCCAACACCTCTACCTTCATTAATTTCTATAGACATTGATCTACTTACTACATCTCTTGAAGCCAGATCTTTTGCTTTAGGTGCATATCTTTCCATAAATCTCTCACCTTTAGAATTTGTAAGATACCCACCTTCACCTCTTGCACCCTCTGTTATCAGGGTACCATGGCCATAAATTCCAGTAGGATGAAATTGAACGAATTCCATGTCTTGAAGTGGTAAACCTGCTCTTAAAACCATCGCATTTCCATCACCAGTGCAAGTGTGTGCAGATGTAGCGGAGTAATACACTTTTCCATAACCGCCTGTAGCTATAATTACAGTATGTGCTCTAAATCTATGAATAGTTCCATCATTTAAATTCCATGCAATTAATCCTTTGCACTCTCCATCTTTCATCAATAAATCTAAAGCAAAGTATTCAATAAAAAATTCTGTTTTATGTTTTAAAGCTTGTCCATATAAAGTATGTAAAATTGCATGACCTGTTCTATCAGCAGCTGCACAAGTTCTTTGCACAATCCCATTTCCATAATTTTTGGTCATACCACCAAATGGTCTTTGATAAATTTTTCCATCTTCAGTTCTACTAAAAGGCACTCCATATTTTTCTAATTCAATAACTGCCTTAGGTGCTTCCTTACAAAGATATTCAATACTATCCTGGTCACCTAACCAATCTGCTCCTTTAACCGTATCATACATATGCCAACGCCAGTCGTCCTCACCCATATTGCCAAGTGCAGCTGAAATACCACCTTGTGCAGCCGATGTATGGCTTCTTGTTGGGAAAACTTTTGAAATACAAGCAGTTTTAAGCCCAGCCTCACTTAAACCAACCGCTGCTCTCAAGCCAGAACCTCCAGCTCCTAAAACAACTACATCATATTCATGATCTATAATTTTGTAAGTACTCATAAGATAGATATTAATATAATTGTAATTAAAGGAATTACCACTGCTGAAGCATATAAAACTCTGTTTGCGACATTTTTGATTTTATCATTTTTAACATAATCCTCAAAAACCTCACTAATACTTAAAGCTGAAAAGAAATATGCATTTATAATAAATACACTAAATAAGAACTTTAATATTGGATTTGAAAAAAAATTTATAACATTTGCATAATTTTGATCATAAATTGATGTAAAATTTATTATAAACCAAATCATCAAAGGTACTGATACTGCTCCACTTACTTTTAAAAAAATCCATTTTTTTGTCGCTTTAATCATTCTAAATAAAATTTTTTCCAATTAAATAAAAAACAATAGTTAAAATTATTGAACCAAAAATTACAATTAGTCCTGTAATTCTACTTATCTTCAATTCAAATCCATATCCAAAATCCATTATTAAATGTCTAATCTCACTTAAAATTTGAAAAGAGAAAGACCAACAAATACCTAAAATTATAAACTTTCCTATTATTGAACTCATAAATAATTCTACAATTTCATAATTGTCTTCAGCTAAAAAAAGTAATGAGGCCCACAAGCAAATTAATGTAATTGCAATAATATTTATTATGCCTGTAATTCTATGAGAAATAGAAACTAAGGATGAAATATGCCATTTATAAATTTGAATATGAGGAGATAACGGTCTTTTATTTTCCATAGAAATTATTTTTAAATAATGTTTCAGCTATTTCAACTGCATTCAAAGCTGCACCTCTTAAAAGATTATCTGAAACAATCCACAAATTTAATCCGTTTTTAATTGTTTTATCCTCTCTTATTCTAGATATAAATGTTTCATTTTTGCCTTCTGCTTCTAGTGGAGTTATATATCCACCATCACTTCTATCATCAATCACTTTGCAACCCTCGAACTTATTTAAAGCTTCAATAATATTTTTAATGGTAAATTTTTTTTCAAATTGAATGTTTACTGACTCTGCATGTGAAATAGAAATAGGTAATCTTACACATGTTGCTGTTAAATCAATCTTACTATCGAGTATTTTTTTTGTTTCATTAGTCATTTTTAATTCTTCTTTTGTGTAACCATCATCTGAAAATACATCAATATGTGGAATAGCATTAAATGCTATTTGTTTTGTAAAGTTTTTTGATTTTACATTTTGACCAGCTAATACTTGTTTTGTTTGCTCAATCAGCTCATCCATCGGTGCTTTTCCAGCACCAGAAACTGATTGATAAGTTGAAACAACTATTCTTTTAATAGTAAATAAATCGTGTAAAGGTTTTAAAGCTAAAACCAGTTGAGCAGTAGAACAGTTAGGATTAGCAATAATATTTTTTTTTATATTTTTTAATTCATTTGCATTAACTTGAGGCACTACAAGAGGTACTGTTGAGTCCATTCTATAAAAGCTTGAATTGTCGATCACTAAACAATACTTTGCAGCTTCTCCAGCATATTTTTCTGAAATTTTTCCTCCTGCTGCAAAAAATGCAATTTTTACTTTCGAAAAATCAAAACTTTCCAAATCTGAAACACTATAATCCGTTCCTTTAAAAGAAATTTTCTTTCCACTACTTCTGGATGAGGCTAGTAAATAGAGATTTTCAATAGGAAGTCCTTTTTTTTCAAGAACCTCTAAAGTTTTTCTACCAACGTTTCCAGTTGCTCCTACAATTGCAATATTCATGATGTAGCTTTTATACTAGATGAAAGGTAAATCGCAAACTTTAACGCTTAAAGAATTACCATCTATTTCTATTATCCCCGACTCAGAAGCTTTACAATATGGCTGATTAATCATAGCTATTCCAATAACTTTTTTGAAATGGGGTGAATAACATGCAGATCTTAGCTCTCCAATAAAATTGTTATTATCGTCTTTAATATTAACAGACTTGGTTAAGTTTATTTTATTTGTTTCGATAAATACGCCCATTAATTTTCTCTTAATTCCCTCTTTTTCAATCTTTATTAATTTATCTTTACCTAAGAAATTTACATTTGCATCCAAATTTACATATTTTTCAAAACCACATTCAAATGGGTTATCATTATTATCAAAATCATTTCCATAAGAAAGTAACCCGCTTTCAATTCTTTCAATAAGATTTGGGCATCCAGGTTTTATATTAAATTCTTTGCCTAATTCAAAAAGTCGATCGTATAATTCTAAGCCTGATTTAGTATTTTCTACATAAACCTCAAAGCCTCCTTGCTTTGACCAACCTGATCTAGCAATTAAATGTTTTGTTTCATTAAATTCAAAATAATCAAATCCAAAAAATTTTAAATCTTTAATTTTTTTCCCAAAAATCTTTTCCATTAAATCAAACGATTTTGGTCCTTGAACAGCAAAAATATCTACATTAGGTTCATAAATTTTCACATCGAATTTATTCCCAGAGGCTAAACCTTTTGCAAAAAAAATTACATCTGAGTCCGCAATTGATACCCACCATCTATCTTCAGCTAATTTTAATATGACAGGATCATTTACTAAATTACCATTTTCATCAATTATAGGACAGTAGTAGCATCTTCCCACTTTGGATTTTGACAAGTCTCTACAAGTCATAAGCTGAATTAGTTTAGCAGCATCTTTTCCAAAAATTTCGACTTGTCTTTCAGCTGCTACATCCCAGACTTGAACATCTTTTTTTAAATGATCACAAGACTCTTCTAGCGATCCAAATGCTGCTGGTAAAAGCATATGATTATAAACAGTGTATGCAGTCACACCTTGATTTTCAATTCTTGAGGTGTAAGGAGTACTTCTCAGTCTTCTTGACCTTGCTATGGAATAATTTTTCATTTATTTAAAAATTCTAAAATCTTTTCTCTCATTTCGAATGCTTTTTCAATCATTATCATGTGACCACATCCTTTTATTACATGAGTATTTGAATTTTTGATTAAATCAGAAAATTTGTTTCCAGACTCTAAGTTAACCATTTTATCAAGTTCACCGAAAATTAACATTGAAGGCACTTCTATTTTTTTTGCTGCATTAAGCCCATTTGAATAATTATTGCATGCATTCAAATCTACAGCCAGTATTTCGCTTATGTCTCTTGGTGATTGAATGATTTTTTCAACAGGATTACCTCCAATAAATTTTTTTGAACCCTCATATCCCCATTTCATCATTAATTTAACAGCATCTGAGTCACCATTTTCCGCAAGCTCTATTAAGTCAGGATGAACTGGCATTTTATTCGATCCTCCAACAAAAACTAATTTTTTTAATCTACTTTTGTATTTGTATGAGTATTCAAGGATTTCTAAACAACCTTGTGAATGACCAATTAAAATTAAATTCTTGAGGTTTAATTTGATAAAAACTTGTTCTAACCATTCTGAAATTTTTTCAATACTATCCAAGCAAGGTCCATCAGAGTTTCCGTGTCCAGGTAAATCAATTGAAAGGACATTAAAATTTTTATTTGAAAAAAATTGCTCAGTTAAGGACCAAACAATATGCGAAAGACCACTTCCATGTAAAAAAACAATTGTTTCTCTATTTACATCTAGGCCCTGACCTGCATCGGATGCATGAATATTTTTATTGTCTAATTGGAATATCAATTATTTACCTAAAATTTTTTTCTTAATTCAAATTTTTGAATTTTGCCTGTTGAAGTTTTTGGAAGCTCACAGAACACGACTTGTTTTGGCACTTTAAAACCTGCAAGAGTTTCTTTACAAAAACTTATTAATTCTTTTTCTGTGACAGGTTTATCTTTGACCATCTCAATAAATGCACATGGAACTTCACCCCACTTTTCATCAGGTTTAGCTACGACTGCTGCAATAGAAACTGAAGGATGCTTTGCCAAAGTATTCTCAATTTCAATAGAAGATATATTTTCTCCACCAGAAATAATTATATCTTTAGATCGATCTTGAATTTTTACGTATCCATCAGGATGCATGACTGCTAAATCACCAGAGTGAAACCATCCACCGTCCATAGCTTTATTCGTCGCCTCTTTGTCTTTAAAATAACCTTTCATAACCACATTTCCTCTAATCATAATTTCACCAATTGTTTTCCCATCTTTTGGTACTTCTTTCATTGTTTCTGGATTCATGACTGTGATGCCCTCAGTATTAGGATATCTTACACCTTGCCTTGCTTTAATCTCATTTTGTTTTTCTTCATCTAATCCATTCCAAACATCATTCCAAGCGCATTGTGTAACATGCCCATAAGTTTCTGTTAATCCATAAACATGCATTACTTCGAATCCAAGTTCTTTCATTTTTTTGAATATAATACTTGGTGGAGGAGCTCCTGCTGTAAGAACGTGAACTTTTTGTTTTAATTTTTTCCTATCTGTGTCAGGTGCACCTGTAATCATATTTAACACTATTGGTGCTCCACCAAAATGAGTTATGTTATGCTTGTCAATTAAATCAAATATTTTTTTTACATCAATATTTCTTAAACAAATAGTTTTTCCATTCAACATAGGAATAGTCCAAGGATAACCCCAGCCATTACAATGAAACATCGGTACAATAGTTAAAAAATTTAGTCTGTTAGGCATATTCCATGCAACGGCACTTCCTGTAGACATTAAATATGAACCCCTATGATGATAGACAACACCCTTAGGGTTGCCCGTTGTGCCAGATGTATAGCTTAGTGATATTGCCTGCCATTCGTCTTTTGGCATTTCCCAGTTATAATTTTCATCACCTGAATTCAGAAAACTTTCATATTCCAATTCACCAATTTTTTCACATTTCGATTGATCAGCAAATTTATCATCAATATCAATGATGACTATTTTTCTTTTTAAAGTGCTCAATGCTTTCTTTACTTCAATATGAAGTTGTCTGTCTACAACTAATACTTTTGCCTCACTGTGATCTAAAATGTATGCAATGGTCTTAGCATCCAATCTTATATTAATTGTATTTAAAACTGCACCAGTCATTGGCACTGAATAATGACCCTCAAAAATTTCAGGAGTATTAAAAGCTAAAAATGAAACAGTATCTCCTTTTTTAATACCTAATTTGTTTAATGCACTCGCAAATTTGACAGTTCGTTTATAGACCTGGTCCCATGTATATTTTAGGTCTTCATAAATAATCGCTTCATAATTTGGATAAATTTCTTTTGCTCTTTTTAAAAAAGTTAAAGGAGTTAATGGTACATAATTGGCACTATTTTTGTCCAGATTGGTATCGTAATGGGTCATTTTAATTTAACTAAATTTGAAACTCATAATATTTGAGCTACCAGAAATGGCTGATTTATAATGCTGTTCAGCTCTTGGTAATACTTTATCAAAATAAAATCTTGCAGTATCTATTTTATCCTCATAGAAATTTTTATTCTCATTAAAATCTTTAAAACTTACCTCCAAAACTTTAATCCATGCATATGCAATAGAGACATAGCCTAAAGTTTTTAGATAATCGTTTGCTGCTGCGCTGACATCATCTTTTTCTGTTTTTGCTTTATCTATCATCCATTCACTAAATTTTTTCAAGATATTTAGATGATCATTAAATTCTGATACAAATGATTTAATTTTTTCATTATTTAAATTACATTCAGATTTCATCTGATCTAAAAATTTAAAAATTATATTTCCATTTTTATTTGATAGTTTTCTAAAAACTAAGTCAGCAGCTTGTACTGAATTAGTTCCCTCATAAATAGGTGTTATTCTATTATCTCTATATAACTGTTCTATACCCTGATCTTTTGTATATCCATAGCCACCGTGAATTTGCATTGCATCACTAGTAATTTCCATAGCTAAGTCAGTAAATAATGATTTTACGACAGGTGTCATCAAAGATACATAATCAGATGCTTCTTGACGAACTTTTTCATTTGTATGATTTAAGCTAACTTCTGTTTGTTGAGATAACCAAAAACATAAAGCTCTCTCACCTTCAATAATTGACTTCATATTTAACAATGTTCTTCTGATATCGGCATGTTCAATAATACAGTCAGCTCCGTTTTTCGATTTTGAATTATTAGTTTTTCCTTGTTTTCTCTCTTTTGCGTAAGAAAGAGAATTTTGGTAAGCAATTTCTGAAATACCTAAACCTTGAATACCAACAATTATTCTCTCAAGATTCATCATGGTAAACATGGCACTCAAACCTTTTTCTTTAGAGCCTATCATGTAACCAGTGGCATCATCAAAATTTAAAACACATGTAGCTGATCCTTTAATACCCATCTTGGTCTCAATTGACCCGGTTGATATCCCGTTTCTTGGACCCAATGATCCATCATCTTTTACAATAAATTTTGGCACTAAAAATAGACTTATTCCTTTTGTGCCAGCTGGAGAGTCGTCTGCTCTCGCTAAAACTAAGTGAATAATATTTTCTGTTAAATCATGATCTCCAGATGTAATAAAGATTTTTTGACCAGTTATTTTAAAAGTTCCATCAGATTGTTGTTTTGCTTTCGTTTTTAGTAATCCTAAATCAGTACCACATACTGGTTCCGTTAAGCACATAGTACCACTCCATTTACCCTCAACTATTTTTGGTAAATATCTGTTCTTAATTTCATCAGTAGCATGATGATTTATACAATTATATGCACCAATACTTAGCTCGCTATAAAGTTTAAAAGATAAACTAGCTGATGACAACATCTCATCAAAAAATGCACTTACTGTTTTTGGCATACCTTGTCCTCCATATTTTGGATCACAAGATAGAGATGTCCATCCATCTTCGATATACTTTTTATACGCCTCTTTATAACCAGGCGGAGTCCGGACTACACCATTTTCTAAAACTGCTGGATTTTCATCTCCTACCTTTGCTAATGGCAAAATAAGATTTTGATTAATTTTTGCTGCTTCTTGTAAAATGTCTTTTACCAAATCAGATGTGACTTCTTTATACTTATCCAGCTCGTTATATTTTTGATTATTTCTTAATTTTTCAAAAAGAAACATCATATCTTCAACAGGTGCTGTATAGCTTGGCATTTGATAAGTTTAAGATAATTAGTTAATTATTGCAATTTTGAAATTATCGCATCACCCATTTCTGATGTGGATACTTCTTTCATTCCTTTAGATAAGATGTCTTTTGTTCTAAGGCCCTCATTTAATACACTTTGAACCGCTTTTTCTAAGGCCTCTGCCTCTTTATCAAGATCCAAAGAATATCTTAAGGCCATAGCAAAACTTAAAATTGTAGCAATGGGATTTGCAACACCTTTGCCTGCTATATCTGGAGCAGATCCATGAATAGGCTCATACATTGCTCTCATCTCACCATCTTTATTTTTTGCTCCTAAAGAAGCTGAAGGTAAGAGTCCTAGTGATCCTGTCAACATTGATGCTTGATCAGATAACATGTCTCCAAAAAGATTATCTGTTACAATTACATCAAATTGTTTTGGATTCCGTAAAAGTTGCATTGCACAGTTATCCGCAAGCATATGATTTAGTTCTACATCTTTAAATTCTTTATCATGAAGTGCTTGCACTTCTTCCTTCCAAAGTTGTCCTGCTTCCATAACATTTGATTTCTCACAAGAGGTAACTCTGTTGGATCGTTTCTTTGCTAAATCAAAAGCGACTCTAGCTACTCTAACTATCTCACTGCTTGTGTAAGTATGAGTATTAATTCCTTTTCTTTCACCATTTTCAATTGGTTTAATTCCTCTTGGCTCACCGAAGTAAATTCCACCTGTTAACTCTCTCACTATCATTATATCTAAATCAGAAACAATTTCAGGTTTTAAAGTTGATGCATCAACTAACTGTTTAAAACATATCGCAGGTCTCAAATTTGCAAACAGCTTAAGTTCTTTTCTTAATTTTAAAAGTGCTCTTTCTGGTTTTTTAGAAAACTCTACTTTGTCCCACTTAGGTCCACCGACAGCACCTAGCATAACCACTGCGCTCTCTAATGCTTTATAAAAAACTTCATCAGTTATCGGTGTACCATGTTTATCGTAAGAACATCCTCCTGCTAAATCCTCGTCTATTTCAAAATCAAGAGACTTTTTTTCATTAAACCAATTTATAGTCTTTCTTACTTCTCCTATAACCTCTGGACCAATCCCATCCCCAGGAAGTAATAAAATTTTTCTTTTTTTAACTTTTATCATTAATGATCCATGGTTTTTTATTTTTTAAATTTTTTTCAAAACTTTCAATTTTATCTGATTTTTTTAATGATAAGGCTATATCGTCTAAACCCTCTAAGAGACACTTTTTCTTAAAAGAATCTACTTTAAATTTTACTTCATTATTTCCATAAACTATTTTCTCATCATTCAAATCAACCGAAATTTCCTCTTTTCTATTTGCATACTCTGATAATTCTTTTATTTTCTCATCATCAAGAATAATTGGCAAAATTCCGTTTTTAAAACAATTACTATAAAATATGTCTGCAAAACTAGAGCTAATAACGCATGTAATACCAAAATCTAATAATGCCCATGGAGCATGTTCTCTAGATGAACCACATCCAAAATTTTTTCCTGCAATTAAAATTTTTGACTCATTAAATGGTCTTTGATTAAGAATAAAATCATTAATTATTTTTCCTTTTACATCGTATCTCATCTCATAAAAAAGATTTTTACCAAGTCCGGTTCTTTTAATTGTTTTAAGAAATTGCTTTGGAATAATCATATCTGTATCGATATTTACTATTGGTAAATATGCTGGAATACTTTTTAAAGTAGTAAATCTCTGCATTAACTTTGATACTTTCTTACATCATCTAAATTTCCTGAAATAGCTGCTGCTGCTGCCATTCCTGGACTTACAAGATGAGTTCTTCCACCTCTACCTTGCCTTCCCTCAAAATTTCTATTAGATGTTGATGCACATCTTTCTTCTGGTTTTAATTTATCTGCATTCATTGCTAAGCACATTGAACAACCCGGTTCTCTCCACTCAAATCCTGAGCTAACAAATATCTTGTCTAGACCCTCTTGTTCTGCTTGCTCTTTGACCAATCCAGATCCTGGTACCACCATAGCATGGACATGAGAGGCTATTTTTTTATCTTTTAAAATTTTTGCTGCTTCTCTTAAATCTTCTATTCTTCCATTTGTACAGCTGCCAATAAAAACTTTATCTATTTTAATATCTTTAGCTGCCATGTTAGGTTTTAACCCCATATATTTTAATGATCTTTCTAATGAATTCTTTTTATCTTCATCTTTCTCAGCATTAGGATTTGGAACTTTACCATCAATCGTTATTACATCTTGCGGAGATGTTCCCCATGTTATCATAGGTAAAATTTCATTGGCCTCTAAACTTATTTCTTTTTCAAATGTCGCATTGTCATCTGAATTTAAACTCTTCCAATATTCTAATGCTTTATCCCATTTTTCACCTTTAGGAGACATGGGTTTTCCACTTAGATATTTAAATATCTTCTCATCTGGAGCAATCAATCCTGCTCTTGCCCCACCTTCAATAGTCATATTGCATATAGTCATTCTTTGTTCCACACTTAGTGATCTAATTAAATCACCAGCATATTCAACAACGCACCCTGTACCACCTGCTGTTCCGATTTTTCCAATTATCTGTAGTATTACATCTTTTGATGTTACTCCTAGCGGAAGTTTTCCATTAATATTAATTCTAAAATTTTTTGCTTTTTTTTGCACTAAGGTTTGTGTTGCTAAAACATGTTCAACTTCTGATGTTCCGATTCCAAATGCTAAAGCTCCAAATGCACCATGTGTAGCAGTATGACTGTCCCCACAAACAATTACTGTACCTGGTTGGGTAAATCCTTGTTCAGGTCCAATAATATGTACAATTCCCTGTCTTTTATCATTCATGCCAAAAAGCTGTATACCAAATTCTTGACAGTTTTTTTCCAATGTATCCACCTGAATTTTAGACTCTTGATCCGCTATACCATTTGTTCTGTCAGTCGTTGGAACGTTATGATCTGCAACAGCCAATGTTAAATTTGGATGCCTTACTTTTCGATTAGAATTTCTAAGACCTTCAAAAGCTTGGGGACTTGTTACTTCGTGAACAAGATGTCTATCG
Organism: Candidatus Pelagibacter communis; assembly: GCF_001180185.1. Classification (GTDB taxonomy): domain Bacteria; phylum Pseudomonadota; class Alphaproteobacteria; order Pelagibacterales; family Pelagibacteraceae; genus Pelagibacter; species Pelagibacter ubique_F. Next base: position 20,655 of record NZ_CVSS01000008.1, read on the forward strand.
ACAAATAATAAAGCTGTACCATCAGTCTGCTGATCAACTAAATGGTCATTCCAAATTTTATCGTAAAGTGTATTTGGCATTGAAAAAAAAATTATTTTTTTTCTGTTGAGCTTTCTATTTCCTTTTTAGCTTCTGCTTTAGGAGGTTCTTCCTTTTTAGCTTCTGCATTAGGAGCTTCTTCTTTTTTGTCCTCTTCTTTTAGATTAATAGGAGCAAGATTCTCCTCTGTTACTGTCTCTGGTTTAACATCAATATCTATACCAATTTTTTTTCTAATCTTTTCTGCAATTCTTGCTGATTTACCTGTTCTATCTCTTAGATAATATAATTTTGCCCTTCGCACTTTTCCAGAACGAATAACTTTAATAGAGTCAATAACTGTTCCAAATAATGGAAACGTTCTCTCAACACCCTCTCCAAAAGATATTTTCCTTACAGTAAATGAGGAATTTAAATCTCTGCTTTTTTTAGCTATACAAACACCTTCAAAATATTGAATTCTTTCTTTTTTACCTTCAGTAATTCTCACACCGACTTTAACAACATCACCTGGAAAAAACTCTGGGATCTTCTTTTCAGAAAGAATTTTTTTTACATTGTGTTGGTTTATTTCTTCTATTGTTTTCATTCCAGTATTTATCAATTTAATTCTTCTTATATTTTTGCCACATATCTGGCCTTCGGACGCGTGTTATAGCCTCAGATTGAGATAAACGCCAGTCTTTAATTTTAGCGTGATCACCTGATAATAACACATCTGGCACTGATTTTTGCTCCCAAATCTGTGGTTTTGTATATTGAGGATACTCTAAAAGACCATTTTCAAAAGTTTCCTCGGAAGCTGATTTTTCGTTACCTAAAACTCCAGGCAAAAGTCTCAATACACTATCAAGAACTACAAGTGCAGCTGTTTCTCCACCAGATAGCACATAATCTCCTATACTTATTTCCTCTATATTTCTTGTAGTTAAAACTCTCTCATCAACTCCTTCAAAATGTCCACAAATTAAAGAAAATGATTTTGCCTTAGATAATTCCATAGCAAGATTTTGATCAAATTTTTTACCTTTAGGTGAAAGGTAAAAAATTCTCTCTCCTGCATTTATATTTTGGTCAATGGATTTTGCTAAAATGTCAGGTTTAAGCAACATACCTGTTCCACCACCATATGGTGTATCATCAACAGTTTTATGTTTATCTGTTGCTGCATCTCTAATATTAATCACATTTAAACTCCACAATTTCTCAGCCATTGCTTTACCATAAAGGCCTTTATCTAGTGGGCCAGGAAAAACTTCTGGATAAAGTGTAAAAACTTGAGCTTGCAACATAAATAAATTTTTTTATTTCTTTTCTTCCTTTTTAGCTTCTGCTTTTGGAGCTTCCTCTTTTTTAGCTTCTGCTTTTGGAGCTTCTGCTTTTGGAGCTTCTGCTTTTGGAGCTTCCTCTTTTTTAGCTTCTGCTTTTGGAGCTTCCTCTTTTTTAGCTTCTCCAGCTGGAGCAGCATCTGATTTCGGAGATTCTTCCTTTTTAACCTCATCAGAACCTTCTTTTTTTCTGTCTTTTTTTGGAATTGCTTTTTGTGGGTTATTTCCATTAGCAGGCATAGGCATCAATTCATTTTCACCTAAAATTCTAGCTACTCTTGTTGTAGGTTGTGCACCTTGACCCAGCCAGTATTTTATTCTCTCAGCCTCTAATCCAATTCTTTCCTTTTTTTCTTTTGGTAACAGTGGATTAAAAAAACCTACCTTCTCTATGAATCTGCCATCTCTAGCAAATCGACTGTCGGCTACAACAACTTTATAGACAGGTCTCTTTTTTGTGCCACCCCTAGATAATCTTAATTTTAACATTTACTCTCCTTTTTTATTTTAATTGATTAAATAATTCTGGTGGTATTCCTTTATCAGACATACCTTTCAGATTTCCTTTTGACATCTTTTTCATCATTTCAGACATCATTTTAAATTGTTTCAACAATTTATTGATAGTGGCCGGATCAGTACCTGAACCATTAGCAATTCTTTTTTTTCTAGAACCGTCAATTATTTTTGGGTTCTCTCTTTCTTTTCTTGTCATTGATAAAATTATAGCTTCATTTTTTGTAATAACACTTTCATCAATACCAGCTGCATCCATTTGAGATTTCACTTTTGAAACTCCCGGCATAAAAGACATAATACCCTCAATCCCTCCCATTTTTTTCATTTGTCTCAGTTGAGTTAAATAATCTTGCAGTGAGAATTGTCCTTTTTTTAAATTTTCCTCTGTTTTTTTTATATTTTCTTCACCAAGATCTTGAGCTGCTTTTTCAACAAGGGAAACAATATCTCCCATCCCAAGAATTCTGTTTGCAATTCTATCTGGATGAAAAACTTCAAGACTCTCAATCTTTTCACCAATACCTAAAAATTTAATTGGGACCTGTGAAACAAATTTCATACTTACAGCAGCTCCACCTCTCGCATCACCGTCTACCCTTGTTAAAATAATTCCAGTTAAATTTACTGTATTATTAAATTCTTTTGCTACTGATGCAGCTACTTGTCCAGTAAGCGAGTCTGCGACTAAAAAAGTCTCTGCTGGTTTGATGGTATTTTCAATTTGTTTAATTTCACTCATCATCTGTAAATCTATTTGTGTTCTACCTGCATTATCAAACAAGATAATATCTGCACCATTCAAGTTTGCTGCGCTAATTGCTCTTTGACAAATATCACTGGGTAGTTGACCTTCAACTATTGGAAGAGTTAATATATTATTTTGTTCACCTAAATATTTTAACTGCTCTTGAGCAGCTGGTCTGTAAATATCTAGACTAACCATCATTACTTTCTTTTTTTTTGTATTCTCTAAATATCTCGCAAGTTTAGCTGTTGTAGTTGTTTTACCAGAACCTTGTAGCCCGACTAGCATCATCGGCACTGGTGGCACTGCATTTAAATTTACATCATTATTTTTTTCACCTAAAAGATTAACTAATTCATCATAGACAATCTTTACCACCATATCACCGGGTGATGTTGATCTAATAATTTCCTGACCTAATGCTTTTGGTTTAACCTTTTCAATAAAATCTTTAGCAACTTCAAGAGACACATCAGCTTCCAATAAAGCTTGTCTTATTACTCTTAATCCTTCATCTACCTGATTTTCATCAAGTGATGGAGCTTTTTTTAAAGAGGAAAAAACTTCCTCAAATTTATTTGTTAAATTTTCAAACATATTTATTACACACAGCAGTAATCCCACTAGTGGGCGAACCCTCGCTGACTAGTGTCGATCTCTTTGTTTCCAAAGACACCGCAAATTTAATGTTTTTGCGGAAACTGCCACAAACTATAATAGAGGTTCAAAAAGTCAATAAATAAGTTAAATAACTATATATGGACATCAAAGCTTTTAAAATGGACGGATTGGGTAATGATTTTGTGATAATTGATAATAGAGAAAAAATTACCAATTTGACGAAGGATCAGATAGTTAAAATTTGTGACAGAAATTTTATTGGCTGTGATCAACTAATTTTTATTGAGCCAGATAGTTCTGCAGATGCAAGTTTAAGATTTTTTAATTCAGATGGAGGAGAGTCTGGGGCATGTGGAAATGGAACCAGATGTGTTGCAAATTTTATTTCAAATGAAGAAAATAACAAATTAATAATTTTAAATACGCTATCTGGAAAATTAAAATCTGAAATTTTAGAAAAAAAAATTGTTACAACAGAAATTGGTAAAGCAAAGTTAAAATGGAATGAAATACCTTTATCAAAAGAAATGGATACAAAAAATTTAAATATCAAAATTATTGATACAAATAATAATGAGTATTTAGGTGGAACTGCAATTAATGTGGGTAACCCTCATATTGTTTTTTTTGTTAAAAAGATTGAGGATTTTAATATAGAAAAAATCGGCCCTGAGATAGAAAATCATGAAATCTTCCCAGAGAAATGTAACGTAACAATTGCACAAATTTTAAATAAAAGTTTAATCAAAGTAAAAGTTTGGGAAAGGGGAGCTGGTCTAACTAAAGCATGCGGGACAGCAGCATGTGCTACAGCATATGCTGGTAAATTAAATAATCTTACAGAAAATAAGACTGATATAGAGTTTGCAAATGGAAAATTATCAATTTCAATAGATGAAAATAATTCTATTCACATGAAAGGACCTGTTTCAGATATTAAAGAAATAAAGATAAAATTGTAATGGGAATATTTGATAAATTTAAAATCGGATTTAAGAAAAGTGCATCAGCATTTACATCTGGACTTAAAGAAATAATTGTCAAAAAAGAAATTAATGATGAAAATTTAAATAAAATTGAGGAATTTTTAATTCGATCAGATGTGGGAGTTGAGGCTGCATCTGAAATAAAAAAAATAATTTCTAAAAAAAAAATTGATCCAAATGAAGATCTATCTGTTGAGATAAACTCAATTTTAAAAGAGTATATAATTTCTTTAATGAAACCCTTGGAAAATAAATCTTTTTTTGAGAAAAAAGAAAAGCTTAATGCAACATTAATTTCTGGCGTGAACGGTGTTGGGAAAACAACAACTATTGGTAAAATAGGAAAAATATTAAAGACTAACGGCAATAAAGTCATATTTGCAGCTTCAGATACATTTCGTGCAGCTGCAATTGAACAACTAGAAAATTGGGCAACTAAAGTAGATGTTCAAATAGTAAAATCATCTCAAGGAGCCGATCCAGCTTCAGTTGCTTTTAAAGCTGTGGATGAAGCTATTAAAAATAATTTTGATCAAGTTTTGATAGATACTGCAGGAAGACTCCAAAATAAAAAAAATTTAATGGAAGAATATAAAAAAATAGCGAATGTTACAAAAAAAATAGACCCCAACGCACCTCATAATGTTATTTTAGTTTTAGATGCAACTTCAGGACAAAATGTATTAAATCAAGTCGAAGAATTTAATAAAATCATCCCAATAACAGGTATCGTGATGACAAAACTAGATGGTACAGCTAAGGGAGGAATTTTGTTAGCGCTAGCAAAAAAATATGAAATTCCAATTATTGCACTTGGTTTGGGTGAAAAAGTAGACGACTTACAATTGTTCGAAGCAGAAAAATTTGCTGAGGCTTTTACTCAAATTAATTGATTAAATTGCTAGAGATTAATGGTTTGTAGATATTACATTTATAACTATCATCAAATTTATAATGACTACAATCTTTAGAAAATGAAGAGATTATAAAGTCAAATTTACCAGTGGTAGGGTAAAGCTCTAGTTTTTTACTGGCGATGTCATATTTAAAATTAGCATTTAAACTTTTCACAGCGCTAATCATTACTAATGTTTTGTCATCTTTTAATAAATAATATGCAAAATCATCTGGAAACACTGGAAAATCATATTCTTGTAAAAAATATTTAGCTTGTGAAGGAAACCACTCATAAGAAATTAGAGGTGAAGAGGACTTTGTTAAATGATTATAAATATAAAGATCTTTTGGATAATCATTTATATAATTTTCATTTTCGCCTCTTGCTAAAATAGATTTTTCTCTACCTTTAAAATATAAGCTAAATTCTTTGTTGTGTGAATCCATATGATCTATGTGAAATAAATCATCCGGTTGAAAAAAATCATCTTGTGAATAAACGTTGGTAATAAAAATAAAGAGTGTAATAAATAAAAAAGATAATCTTTTCATTATCTTTTAATAAAATCAAATTCTGAAGTATATTTGTTGATATTGTGGCTTAATTTAAACTTTTTAAAAATGATTTAAGGGCTTTAACAAGGTTTTCGTCATACTCCATCATATGATTGTCATGTTTTGTAAAAAAAGAATATTTCGGTTCATTGGCTTTTTCATACATTTTTTTTCCCATAAAAAATGGAACTATTTGATCAGCCTCACCATGCATTATCAAAATTGGAACTTTTATATTCTTAATTTTGCTTTTATTATCAAATTTGTCTTTCAATAATAAACTAACAGGAATATATGGATAAAACGTTTTGGCTGCATCAATCATAGAAGTAAAAGGAGTTTCCAGTATAACACCAGCAAAATTTTTATTTTGTGACAAATGAGTTGCGACACCAGTTCCTAATGACTCGCCATAAATAACAATATTTTCTTCTTTAACACCTTTTCTAAATAACCAATTTATTCCACTTCTTCCATCTTTATAAAGGCCTTCCTCAGATGGTTTACCTTTATTACCACTAAACCCTCTCCAGGCAATTATTAAAAAATTAACATCCATTTTATGGAAATGGTTTAATTTATGAATTCTATTTTCAAGGGTACCAGCATTTCCATGAAAAAATAAAACCGTTTTATATTTTTCTAAGTCTTTTTCATGAAACCAGCCCAATAAATCAATATTATCCTCCGTCTTAATTTTTACTTTTTCAATAGGGACTGATATTTGATCACCAGAATAATTATTTTCGTTTGGATGATATAATAAATTTCTCTGATAAAAATATAAAAAAACTAAGATTAAAAAATAAACAAAAAAAATTATTTGAAATAATAACAACAAAATATTCCTAGACTTTTTTAACATTTTTTTTCTTTGCTAAGTATATGCCAAAAAACACAAGGATTGTTCCAATGAAATGATAATTTTCAAATTTTTCATCAAATAAAAAATAACCATAAATTGCTCCATATACTGTAAAAACATAAAGAGTGAAGCCCGTCAAGGACGCGCCTAATTTTTTTTGAGCGACAGTGTAAAGTGTAAAAGCAATTATTCCTGGCGAGATAGCAGCAAAAATTACCCAAAAATAAAATTCTGGTATGAAAACTGTCTGTTTATAAAATATTTCCTCACCTATATAGAATGGTAATAAACTTAAGGCTCCAAAAAATGATATTAAAGTAAATCTTTCAAAAATTTTCAGTTCTGAATTCCAGTAAAACAAATAAATTGAATATAATGCCCATCCAATAGCGGCAGCCAACATCCATAAATCACCAATTGTAAATTGTAAATTAATAAATAAATCTAAATCTCCTTTTATAATGATTGTGAAGACACCTATTAAACAAACGATTAATCCAATTATTTTTGTGAAATTTATTTTTTCATGAAAAAAAAAGTATGAAATCAAAATTATGAACACTGGCGAAGAAGTATAAATAATTCCCATATTCGTTACAGTTGTAGTCTCACCTGCTAAAAATGGAAAGGCTCCACATACTCCACATCCCATTGAGCCTAAAAAAAATAATTTTTTATATTCTTTTTTAATAATCTTAAAATTTTTTTTTAATGTTATGTATGTAAAAGGCAATAATATCAAAAAAACTAGTGTCCATCTCCAAAAAGCTAATGATATTGGGGGTACAAACTCGACACCACCTCTAGCTACAACAAGATTACTAGCCATAAAAATTGGCTGGATAAATAATAAGGAAAATGAAAAAAAATTTTTTTTCGAATTATTCAATTTACGGTAAATTAACTTTTATCGAAGAAGGCTTCGTAAATCATCATTATGATGGCAGCACCCATTAACAAATAAACCGGTATTACATCTAAAAAACCAATCATCATTGATCTAGTAAGGGTAGTCGCTAGACCAATTAAAAAGAAAACAGCAAATGACAAACCTATTATTGTTGTTATTTTATTCATACAATTAATCCTGACACTCCTTTTCAAGCCAATTGGCAACACCTAAAAATCTATGATCATCATATTTGTTGCCAATTAATTGAACTCCTAATGGTAGATTATTTTCGCCCTCAAGTAAAGGCAGTGATATACAAGGGGTACCTAGATAAGACCAGACTTTGTTAAATTCTGCTGTTCCAGTACTCTTTAATCCTTTAGGTGCAACACCAGGACTAGATGGGGATAGTACTCCATGATAATCTTCAAATACTTCTTCATAAGACTCATAACTTCTTTTCATAAAATCGATTGCCTCAGCATATTCTTTTGCGGTGTATTTATTTCCATTTGAAATAGCATCCTGCATATACTTTGAAAGTTTCTTTTTAAATTTTTGATAATAAACAGAAAAATTATTGGCTAAGTCTGTTTCATGAATAATTTGATGATATCTGTGGATATCCTTAAAATATGACGGAGTATCAAATATCTCAATATTTTTTTTAAAAGATTTAATAAAATATTCAAAAGACTCTCTTGATTTTTTATCAATTATTTTCCAATGGTCAGTTTTATAAAAAATAAACTTAGGCTCAAAAATTGGGCCTTTCTTCGTTTCAGATAGAATATTTTCTGTAGAGTAATGGATTGTAGCTGGATCATATTTATCTTTCTTTATTAATACCTTAGCTAACATTGCTACATCTTCAACTTTACGACCAAACATACCAATTTGATCTAAGCTGTATGAGGTTCTTAGAACTCCGTTTCTTGAAATTAATCCATAGCTTGGTTTATAACCAACTACACCGCAATAAGACGCTGGTCTTATTACAGATCCTCCTGTTTGAGAACCAATAGAAGCTGGTGCCATAAAGGAAGCAACCGAAGCTGCTGATCCACTAGATGAACCACCTGGTGTTCTATCTTTATCGTGTGGATTAGTTGTAACTGGCGGTCCTAGGTAGGCAAGCTCTGAGGTTGCTGTTTTGCCCATAACAATTGCTCCTGATGCATGAAGCAAATCAATTATTTCAGCATTTTGAGAATACGATTTTCCTTTCCTGATTACAGTTCCACACTCAGTGGGCATATCAACAGTTCCTATAATATCTTTCACTGCTATCGGTACTCCATGCAGTGGTCCTACTGGTTTTCCTGATCTTCTATGATCATCAGCCTCAGTTGCTTTTTCTAATAAAACTTTTTTATCAAAATGTGCCCAAGCTTTTACATCTTTTTCAAACTTATTTATTCTTTCAATATATTTTTCACAAACTTCGACTGATGTTAGTTGAGCATCTTTTATTTTTTTTGCTAATTCCTCAAGACTTAAAGAAAATATATCTGTCATTCAAAAATTAATTTGCAAATAATGTCTCTGGTAACCAAAGTGCTATTCCTGGGAATAAATACATTAGAACCATCGCTAAAATTACAATTCCTAAGAAAGGCATTATTCCTCCAAAAATTTCCATAAGTTCAACATTCTTTGATTGAACTCCTTTCAAATAATATGCTGACATTGCCATGGGGGGTGTCAAAAATGAAGTTTGTAAATTTAAAGCAATTAGCATTGCAAAGAAATATGGATTAACACCAAAAAATTCAACTAATGGTAAAAAGATTGGCACAAATATAATTAATATCTCGGTCCATTCTAGAGGCCAGCCTAATAAAAATATAATCAATTGGGTAATAACTAAAAACTGCCAAGGTTGTAAATTTAAAGATTTAAAAAAATGCTCAAAAACTTCATGGCCACCTAAGTATGAAAATACTGAGGCAAAAGTCCAAGATCCAATAAATAACCACATAATCATAGCTGTTGTTTTTGCTGTAAGAAAAACTGACTCTTTAAAATTTTTCCATTTAAGGGTTTTGTAAAAATATGACAGCACTAATGAACCAAATGCACCAACAGCGGCTGCCTCTGCTGGGGTTGCTATACCTGCAAGTATTGTTCCCAAAACTAGGATTATTAATGAGAATAAAGGTAAGAAAGAAACTAAAACTTCTTTCATAATTACTGCAGTAGGAGGTATTTCCTCTGCTGCAGGTTTTGGAGCTATTGAAGGATTCATCCAAGCCCTAAATACTGCATAACCGATATAAAGTCCTGCTAGCATCAATCCTGGAAAGATTGCAGCTGCAAACAATCTTAAAGGAGATAATTGCGCAATTACAGAATAGACGATTAACATAATGCTAGGTGGAATTAAAATTCCTAAGCAACCACCTGAACAGATAATTCCAGATGCAAATTTTTTATCATAACCAGCTTTAATCATTGCTGGCCAAGCAAGAAGACCCATTAACGTTACTACTGCTCCTATGATACCCGTAGCAGTAGAGAATAATGCACAGGTAATTAATGCAGCAACTGCCATTGAAGCTGGAAGTTTGTGAGATGCTAGTCTTATTGCAAAAAATAATTTTGCTACAATACCAGCTCTTTCAACTAAATATCCCATAAACAAAAAGAGGGGAACTGCGGTCAATACGTTGTTATCCATTACAGTATAAGTATTTTGAACAAAAAGTTGGAATATCCTATTATCAAAGAGATGCTCCATCTTGGTTGGATCAAAATAAGCGTAGTATCCAAAACCTAAACCCATTGCCATTAAAGTAAACGCAATAGGAAAGCCTAATAGAACGGCAAATAGAAATATCCCCATCATCATAATTGCTACTTCTGGATTTGTTAAACTAAATAACATCTTCTTTGTTTCCTTCTTGTGAAGTTCTCATTAATACTTTTTCAGTTTCCTCAGCGTCGCGCTCTGTACCTCTTTCAGGCCAACTACCTGTTTGAATACAAATGATACATCTAAATACCTCACCAATTCCTTGGAGTGTTAAAAGCGTTCCAGATAAAGGTATTAAAGATTTTGCCATATAAATTTGAATTTGTGCAGGACTATTCCAACTTGTTTCTTTAATCTTCCACGCAAGTGCTGCATATTCATAACCATAAAAAGCTAATGCAATGACACCAGGAAAAAAGAAAATAAAATATAAAACTACATCTATCCAAGCTTGCGTTCTTTGAGAAAATAACCTGTATATAACATCTCCTCTTACATGAGCTTCAGTGCATAAAGTATAAGCTCCTGCCATCATAAAAATTGCACCATACATCTGAAGACTAAAATCGAAATTCCATAAGGTTGGGGCATTTAAAGCATATGCCATAAAAACTTCATAACATGTTCCACCCATCAAAATTACTATACACCATGAGAATGCTTTACCCATTGAGACACTCAATCGATCAGCGAATTTTATATAAGATCTCATCATAGATATAAACTTTTATTGAATTGTTATGGATTAATCAAATAAAAAGGGGGCCGAAGCCCCCTCATTAAAATTTGTAAAAGTTAATTATATCTTAACTTTTCCAATTGGACCAAACTCATTTTCATATGCAAGTTTGTAATTAGGCTGATTCATCAGCAAGTACTTCATTACTCTCTTCGCATAAGCTTTTTGAGAATCAACAATCTTCTTAAAGAAAGGATCTTTCTTATTGAAGTCGCCAATTACTTTGTCCCAACCTTTTAATTGTTGAGCTAAAATCTCATCTGAAGTTTGGTAAACATTTACTTTATGCTCATTCATTAACTTAGCTAAGTCAGCTGAGTATCTTACTAAAGCTTTAAAGTAGTTATCACTGTTTGCAGCATAAGCAGCATTTTTCAATATTGCTTGGTGTGCAGGTGATAAACTATTATATGTTTTTTTGTTAACTGGTATTTCAAACATCTCTTGAGATTGGTGGAAGCTTCCTAAGTGATAGTGCTTAGAAACGTCTTGCATACCAAATTGAGAGTCTGAAGTTGGGTTGTTAAACTCAGCAGCTTCAATCAAACCAGTTTTCATAGCTGGCTGAATTTCACCACCTGGCAATTGTCTAACTACCATTCCCATTGCAGTTAAAACGTTAGTCGCTAGACCAACTGTTCTGTACTTCATACCTTTAACATCAGATACTTTAGTTACGTTCTTTTTGAACCAACCAAAAGGCTGTGCTGGCATAGGCATATGGAAAAAACCAATGTAGTCGAAACCTACTTTTGCAAGAGTTTCGTCATATAGTTTTCTTCCTCCACCATACTCCATCCATCCCATAACTTCTTGAGATGACATACCGTATGAAGGACCAGTTCCAAATAATGATGCAGCTGGATTTTTACCATACCAATATGCAGTCACCCAGTGACCCATATCTACTACACCAGAACTTACTGCTTGTCCGATTTCTGAAGTCTTTACGACTGCTCCAACTGGTTGAAGATCAATCTTAAGTGTACCTCCAGACATCTCATCTACCATTTTGCAGTAGTCTCCAGCCATTTCAAAAAAGATGTTTGCTCCACTTGGCCATGCAGCCTGCATCTTTAAAGTTTTATGACCGCCAGCAGTTGCTATGTTTGGCATTGCAACCGCAGCTGCAGCTACAGCACCAGCTTTAGCAGCAGTTTTAAAGAACTTACGTCTTGAAGATGTTTTAATCTTCAATGATTTATTTTCTTTTGTCATTATTACTCCTATTAAAGTTAATTAACTCTCTTAATTAAAGCATAGATTCAGATTAGAGTCTTTCTAAAAAAAAACTCTTATGTCGCAGAATTATTATATAATACAATCTAGAGTAGAATTAATTTACCTTGTTTTTACAATTTCCAGTCTTAAAAAATTCATCAACATTATCAATTGCAAGATTTGCCATCGCAATTCTAGTATCCTTCGTAGCACTTCCTAAATGAGGTAGAATAAAAACTGACTTTATTTTTAAATAACCTGGATTTAAATTGGGCTCATTTTTGTAAACATCAAGACCAGCAGCATAAATTTTTCTTCTATTTAAAGCATCTATTAAAGCATCATCATCAACTATATCACCTCTAGCAACATTAGTTATAACTGCCCCTTTAGGGAAGTATTCCACTGTTTCTTTATTGATCATGTTTTCTGTTTCTTTAGTTGCTGGACAACAAATAGATAAAACATCAGAAACTGAAAAAAGACTTTTTATGTCTTTATGATAAATCGCCCCAAGCTCTTTATCATCACTTAGTTTTGACCGATTATGATAGTGAATTATCATTCCAAGCGATCTTGCTATTTTTGCTATTTTTTGACCTATCCTTCCCATACCTAAAATTCCTAGTCTTGTTCCGGTCAATTGTTTTCCAATTAAATAGTCTGCAGACCATTTCCAACCACCTTCTCTGGCAGATGAAATTCCCTCTGACGCTCTTCTACAAGCACCTAAAATTAATAATATTCCAATTTCAGCTGTTGCATCTGACAAAACTTCAGGTGTATTTGTTACTATAATTCCTCTTTTTTTGGCGGCTTCTAAATTAATATTTCCAAAACCCACCGCAAAATTTGAAATTATTTTGACAGAATCTGGGAGTTTATCAATAGTTTCTTTATCCATTTTGTCAGTAAGTGATGTTAAAATCCCATCACAACCTTTAGACATTTCAACTACTTTTGACTGAGAATATAATTCATCATTTGTATTAAAAATCGGATCAAAAGTTTTTGTAGCTTTATCCTCGCTTTCTTTAATCAATTTTCTAGTAATCAAAATTTTTTTCATTTAATTTTTAATTAGTTAAGATCAAAAATCTTGCCAGGGTTCATGATGTTATTTGGATCTAGAGTTCTTTTAATCGATTTCATAACCGGGATATTATCTGGATGTTGTTCTAGTAGGTACTCTTTTTTGTGAAGTCCTACACCATGTTCGCCTGTAATAGTCCCATTGAGTTCTAATGCTTTTCTTATCAAAGTATCATTAAAGGCTCTTATTTGTTTATACATTTCTTTTTTTGCTGGATCGTAAGGTAGAACCACATGAAAATTACCATCACCCATATGACCTACCATTGGAGCTCTTACTCCAAATTTTTTTGCTTGTTCCTCTGCAAATTTTACACACTCTGTAATCTTCGAAATTGGAACACATACATCAGTAGAATAAACTCGTCCATTATCATGTATAGCTTTAACTGAATAATATACATCCCATCTTGCTTTCCATAGTTTATTTCTCTCATCTAAATCTTTGGCCCATTTAAAAGAGCTACCATTATTATCTTTGGATAATTCTTCTACAATTTTAATATTTTCGTTATTTGACACCTCTGATCCATGAAATTCAAAAAATAAAGTTGGAACTGCTTCAATATCTTTTAAATTTGAATAATTAATGCTAATTCCCATTTGATCAGCGTTAAGCATTTCTATCCTAGCAATTGGAACTCCATACTGAATAACCTGTTGAGCTGTCATAACAGCATCTTCTAATGAAGAAAAATGACATACAGCACTCATTATGCTTTCTGGAATAGGGGATAGTCTTAAATGGACTTCAGTTATAATTCCTAAAGTCCCCTCTGAACCTATAAATAAATTTGTTAAATTATATCCAGCAGATGTTTTTTTAGTCCTACCACCAGTTTTTATAATATCACCATTAGGTAAAACTACGGTAAGACCCGATATAACTGTTTTCATTGTGCCATACTTTACGGCCATTGTACCTGACGCTGAAGTCGAAGCCATTCCACCTAAAGCAGCATTTGCCCCTGGGTCAATTGGAAAAAAAACACCATCCTCTCTTAAGTATTCATTTAATTGTTCTCTTGTTACACAAGCTTGAACTCTACAATCAAAATCCTCAACATTTACACTTAAAATTTTATTCATCTTCTCCAAACAAATAGTTATTCCATTCTCATTTCCTACAACATTTCCCTCTAACGAGGTTCCTGTTCCAAAAGGAACAACAGGTATTTTATGCTCATTACATATTTTTAATATTTTCGAAACCTCTTCATTGGTTTCTGGAAAAACTACTGCTTGGGATAATATTGGATCATAAGTATCTTCTCCTCTAGCATAATTAGCTCTGGCGGACACTGAAGTTGAAAATCTACCGTTAAGCATTTTCTTCAACTCTGCTTGGACTTGTTCATTCATACCAAAAGATATTAATAAATATTAAGAGAAAAATACATCTTATTTAGTTAGCATTTTCTTAATATTTTCTAATGCTTGAGAAATATTATCCCTAGAAGCGGCAAAACTAAATCTTACATAATTTTGGCAAGTTTCACCAAATGCTGATCCAGGTACAATTGCTACCCCAGCCTCATGCATTGCTTTTCTTGCAAATTCAGCACCATTCATTCCAGTACCAATTACTTTTGGGAAAGCATAAAAAGCTCCTCCGGGTAAACTACATTCAACACCCGGTAAGTCATTAAGACCTTTGTAAATTAATTCTCTTCGTTGAGTAAATTTTTCCATCATTTCATTAATTGAGTCATCTGGTCCATCTAGTGCTGCAATTCCGGCAAATTGAGCGGCGGCGTTTACACAAGATACACTATTTATTAATAATTTATTAACATGCTCAATTAAATGTTGTGGCCAAAAGCTCCAACCGAGTCTCCAACCTGTCATCGAATAGGCTTTACTCCAACCTTCTAAAACTATCAATCTTTCTCTTAACTCTGGGTAGTTGAAAAATGAAGGCATTTCTTTATCGTCAAAAATTTGTCTGCTATAAATCTCATCGCTTAATATTGTTACATGTGGATATTTCTTTAAGCCATCGGCTAAAAAATCTATATCTCTTTTTTCAACGAAACTTCCTGTTGGGTTATTAGGATTAATTAAAATTAACAATCGTGTTTTATCTGTAATTAAAGATAATATTTTGTCTGGATTGAATTTTAAATCTTTATCTTCTGTAAGATCATATGGAACAGATGTCGAGCCTGTATAATGTATCATAGACTCATAAATTGGAAAAGCGGGAGTAGGGTGTATAATTTCTGCACCTGGCTCTCCGAAACATTGAATAGCATAATGCATTGTGGGTTTTCCACCTGGCATAATTAAAATTCTTTCAAAATCTATCTCAACGTTGTAACGTTTTTTTATCCACCTTGTCACAGCTTGTCGACATTCGGCAATACCATTGGACATTACATATCCATGATGTCCGTCGTCTAAAGCTTTCTTTGCTGCGTCAACTACATGTTGAGGGGTTTTAAAATCTGGTTGTCCCAACCCTAAGTGGATCATTGGCTTACCTTGAGCTTCTAGTTTTTTCGCTTCCGCGAGAACAGTAAAAGCTGATTCAGTTCCTAATCTCTCTAAACTTTTTGCTAATTTCATAATTTTTCTCTAATTTCTATAGATTAATTTTGAACTATTCAACTCTTTTAAACTTTTACAGCCCATTAAAATCATATTTCTGTTTATTTCATCATGCATATTTTTAAGTAAATGCTCAACGCCTTGCTGACCTCCTGCGGCTAAAGAGAACAAAAACATTTTACCAAAGCTACATGCTTTTGCACCTGCAGCTATAGCTTTAAGTACATGTGTGCCTCTTCTTACACCTCCGTCAAGAATGATCTCAAGCTTATCTCCTACAGCATCTGAAATAGCTTTTACTTGATCGAAAGGAGATCTAGATCCATCAAGTTGCCTTCCACCATGGTTCGAAATCATTATAGCAGAACACCCAATATCAATTGCTCTTTTTGCATCTTCAACTGACATGACTCCTTTTAATGCAAAAGGTCCATTCCATTTTTTTACACAATACTCAGCATCTTTCCAATTCATTGCCGGATCGTATTGCTCATTAATGTATTCAATAACAGATTTTGCAATATTAGTTCCCTTATCAGTTTTGTTAGCTACATTTGCTAATTTAAACTTACCATGAGTCAAGTAATTAAATACCCATCCAGGATGAAGTGCGAAACTCATTAAGCTTTTCAAAGTTAATTTAGGAGGAGTTGTAAAACCTGTTCGATGATCTCTTTCTCTGTTACCAGCAACTAAAGTATCAACTGTCAGACACATACCATCAAATCCTGATCTTCTACAGCGGTCGATCAAATCATCAGTGATAGATTGATCTTTATGAACATAAAGTTGAAATAGTTTTGGACCTCCAGATACATTTGAAATTTCTTCTATCGTATTATTTGCCATAGTTGACATACTATAAAATATTCCATATTTATCAGCCGCCCTCGCTGAAGCTTTATCTCCATCGTGATGGTATAGTCTCTGCATTGCACATGGTGATAAAAAAATTGGCATATCAATTTTTTTTCCAAAAATTGTTGTAGATAAATCTGGTTTTCCAACACTAGCTAAAATATTAGGAACTAAATCACAATCATCAAAAGACTTTGTATTTCTTTTTAGGGTCGTTTCGTCGTCTGAACCACCATCAATATAGTGAAAAATTGGTGAGGGTAATTTTTTTTTTGCAAGCTTTCTAAAATCGTTAAAGTTATAACAATTTTTTAAACTCACTATTTTCTAAATCTTAAATTGTTTCTATTTAAATCACTTATTTTGGTGCAGCCCATTAATTTCATATCCCTTACTAATTCTGACTTATATTTCTCTATGGCCCTTTCAACACCTGCTTGACCACCAGCAGCTAACGCATAAAGATATAATCTTCCTCCTGAACATGCTTTTGCACCTAGTGACAATGCTTTCAACATATGAGTTCCTCTATGAATTCCACCTTCGCAGATCACATCTAATTTATCACCAACGGCATCAACAATTTCTGCCAATTGATCAAAAGGAGCTCTAGAACCGTCTAATTGTCTTCCACCATGATTTGAAACCATAATACCAGTACATCCGATGTCGACTGCTCTTTTAGCATCCTCTACACTCATTACCCCTTTTAAAGCAAAATGACCCCCCCATTGAGCACATAGTTTTTCTGCATCTTTCCAATTCATCGACTGATCTAACATTGTGGAAAAATAATTTCCTATTGAAGTATTAGTATCAGTCCCTTCTTTAACAAAATCTTGCAAGTGAGGTAATTCAAATTTACCTTTTGTTAAATAATTTATACCCCACATTGGTTTAACAGCAAAACTCAATAAACTAGACAAAGTTAATTTTGGAGGTGATGTAAATCCTGTTCTCAAATCTCTTTCTCGATTACCTCCAGTAATAGTATCAACTGTTAATGCCATAACATCGAATTTTGCAGCTTTAGCTCTTTCTAAACAAGAGTCATTCAAACCTCGATCTTTATGAAAATAAAATTGAAACATTTTTGGAGTATCAATCATTGAGGATATTTCTTCTACGCTAACTGTCGCTAATGCTGAAACTCCAAACATTGTATTAAATTTTTTTGCTGCTTTTCCAACAGCTCTTTCACCATCGTAATGAAATAATCTTTGAAGAGCTGTAGGCGAAAGATAAAAAGGTAAATCTAATTTTTTTCCAAATATTGTTGTGGATAAATCAACATTTTCTACACCTCTTAAAACATTTGGTACTAAATCAACATCATCAAAAGAACTTGTATTTCTAGCATATGTTATTTCATCATCTGCTGCACCATCAATATAGTGAAAAATTGGTGAAGGTAATTTTTTTTGAGCTAATTTTCTAAAATCACTAAAATTATGACAATCATTTAAATTCATAAGACTATTTTAGAAATTTTTAATGAAATTGAACATGTAACTATTTGCTCCAGGGTTTTTATCCCCTAAACTAGCATTAGATACATGATTATAAGACAAACCAAAACTTGACTTATCTGAGGTAGCATATGATAGTTGAACCTCAGACTTAAATTCTAGAACGTGACCAAGATCTTTACCATCTCCCTCATGGTATAATCCTGGAGCAAAACTTGGTGTAAATAATAGTCCGCCTCCCATATCAACATTCCATTCAACACCAGTATAAACATATGCTGCAGAATTTTCTGTTATAAAACCACCCGTAATTGGAGAGATGTTGCCAAGGAAAGTATTCCTATTAAGGTTTTCATTTTGATGTTGAATGCCGAATAAAATAGCTTTTTGTTTATGATCGCTAAAATCAAAATTACCTGTGTAAAAATTTATTTGATGCTCGTTATTTTTATTCTTTAATTCTTCTCCGGCAAATAAATTTGTTACAGTAAATATTATAATTAAAATTAAAGCTAATTTTTTTAAAATCATAAATATTTTTTACATTGTATGTTAACTTTTATTAATCTTTTTAAATATTATTGCACCACCAAATAAGAAGATCAATAGAGGTAAAAACCACAAGAAATATGTATTTTTATTGAAATTTGGATCATATAAAATCCACTCACCGTATTTATCCGTCAAAAAGCTGTAAATTTGGCTCTCTGATAAACCTTCATCTATTTTCTTTTTTACTACAACTTTTAAACTGATAGCAAATTCAGAGTCAGAGTCATAAACGGATTGACCTTGACAAATTAAACATCTCAAATTTTTCGTTATTTTGTTTTGTAGTTTATCTTCAATAGCTAGGGCCTTATTAAAATTTAATAGTACTAAAATAAATATAAAGAGTTTAATAATTTTCATTTATAATTTTTTTAATTTCATCTACAGTTATACCATCAAGTGGTCCAATAAATCTTTTCACAATTTTATTTTCATAAATTAAAAAATTTTCAGGAACACCGTAAGCTCCCCATTCAATGGCTTTCGTTCCATCTCTATCAATTAAAATCTTTTTAAATGGATTCCCCAATTCGTCTAAGAATTTTTTTGCATTTTCAAAATTATCCTTATAATTTAAACCAATTATTTCCAGCTGAGAATTTTTACTTAATTCTATCAGAAATGGATGTTCATCTACACATGGAAGACACCAAGATGCCCAGATATTAAATAAATAAAATTTATTTTCATAAAAAATTTTTTCAGAATTCAATTCCTCTTTAGAAAAAAAAGTGATTGCTGAAAATGAAGGGATAAATTTGATGTTGCTTTTTGGTTGATATAAATTTGATTTATTTAAACTTTTATAAAAAATAATAAATAACAAAATTAACGAGAAAATAATTAATAATTTAGCAATATTGTTTTTCATTTTGGCTTTCTATTGAAAAAACTCAAAGCACCACCCATAGAGATTAACAATACTGAAATCCATATCCAAATCATAAAAGGTTTCACTTGATAACGTATGTTAAAAAATTCTTCATTTTGAACTGTATTCATTGTAATAAATTTATCTTCTAAAAATGAAGTTTTGATATCAGCCTCACTAGTTATAATGTTTGGCTGGTTATATACTCTTAATTCAGGATTTAACTTGATCTCATTATCCTTTTCTTTGATTAAAAAAAAACCAGTAAAAGAAATATAATTTTTTTCATCAGTCTTTTTAAGATCTGAAAAAGTAATTTGGAACTTATCAGAAATAAATTTTTCTCCAACTTTTAAATTAGTGATTACCTCGCTTGAAAAAAAATTGTTAAATAAAATACTTAATATTAAAAGACTAAATCCGAAATGAGACAAATTTTGAGACACATTTTTTATCTTTTTAAAAAGGAAGTCTTTAACAGTTACAAAGAATAAATAAAAAGCACTACCAATTAAAATTGTATTTACTAATAGTTTTACACTTAAACTCTTTAAGATAAAAAAAGACAACAAAATTGATAACAAAAAAAGAATTAAAAAATTGATTTTTCCCTCTAATTTAGATTTTATCCATTTAAGTTGTGGACCTATAGCCATAAAAATTAGAAACGGTATTAAAAAAGGAATCATCAATTTATGATAAAAAGGTGGTCCAACAGAAATTTGCTGAGATGAAATAACATCTAATAGAATTGGATAAATAGTTCCTATCAAAACTACAGATAAAAAATACATCATAAACCAATTATTAATAAGTATTGATGTCTCTTTGCTAATTAAAGCGAATAAAGATGAGCTATTTTTTTCAATTTTATGAAAAACAAAAAAAATAAATAAAGAAATAAAAATTAATATAAACAAGAAAGTTAAAATGAACACCCCTCTTTCAGGATCATTAGCAAATGTATGAACAGAATTTAAAATTCCAGAACGAACTAAAAAAGTTCCACACATACTTAGACTGAAAGTTGTGATAGATAGTATTATAACCCAAGAACTAAGTGTTGATCTTTTTTCTAGAACCAAAATACAGTGCAACAGAGTAGTTAATGCCAACCAAGGCATTAAAGAAACATTCTCAACAGGATCCCAAAACCAAAAACCACCCCAGCCTAGTTCGTAGTAAGCCCAAATTGATCCTAATAGAATTCCTAAAGTTAAAAATATCCACGATACTAAAATCCAATTTTTGATATGAGTGGCCCAAATTTTTGAAATATATTTAGTTACAGTTGCTGCAAGCACACTAGAGAAAATTATCGATGATCCTACATAACCTAAATATAAAATTGGAGGATGAATTGCTAAAGCTGGATCTTGCAAAATTGGATTCAATCCTAGCCCCTCATTTGGAGTTGGGAATACATAATTGAATGGATTAGAGGTAGTTATTAAAAACACAAAAAAACCAATAATTATTATTTGTTGAAAAAGTACAGTTAAAACTCTGTATTTTTTTAATAAACTCTTTGTCTTAATCAAAAATATGAAAATAAATAAAGTTAAAACTAATAACCATAATAATAAACTTCCCTCATGGTTTCCCCAGGTACCTGTAATTTTATAAAATATAGGTTTTGTAGTGTGCGAATTATTGAAAACTGTCTCATTACTAAAATCAGAAAATAAAAATGATAATATCAAACCTAAAAAACTTAAAATAACTAAAATTAATTGTATAAAGGAAAAATTTATTATTTTATTATCTAATACTTCATCATTTTTATAATTTTTTATTGAGAAGAAAAATATTGGAAATGAAATCATCAATCCAAAAATTAATGCATAATATCCAATTGAACTGTACAACATTTATTTTTCCTCTAAAGCCTTTTTAACCTCTGGAGGCATATAATTTTCATCATGCTTTGCTAAAATCTTTGAAGCTTCAAAATAACTTCTATCTTTTAAATAACCTTCTGCAACTACACCTTTTCCTTCAGAAAAAAGATTTGGAACTGCTCCTGAATAAATTACATTAATTTCATTTTTAAAGTCTGTAATTATAAAATTAATATCATTACTTGATATTTTAATTGAATTTTTTTTTACCATGCCACCAATTCTAATTTTTTTATTTTCTAGCTTCCCGATCAATTTTACATCTGAAGGAGATTTAAAATAAACTACATTTTCCTCTAAAGATTTTAAAATCAAAAATACAGATAAAATTAAAGATAATAATATTAATACTATAAAGAAGAATCTTAGCTTAACTTTTCGGCCATACATGGTTTAAAGTTAAATAATCTGGGCACTAGACAAAATTTCTTTATTGATACTATGAGATCTTGCAATTTCTGCTTTCTTCGAGTCTAAAGCTCCATACTTAGAAATAAATTTATTTTTCTCTTTGATATATTGAATTTTTATAACTGTATATAAGGCGATAAAACTTATTAAAGTGAAACAAAATGCAGACCAAACAAATAAACCATATCCGTTCATATAAAAAAATTCATTAATCATAATCTATCTAAGCCTTTATTTTTAATTTTTATCAACTCTGTATTATATTTCATTAAAAAAATCAGCAAAGAAAAAAGAGCAAATGCCGCAGTCATTATCAATAATGGAAATAACATAGAAGAGTGTATTGTTGATTTTGACAATATATTAATTGAGGCTGGTTGATGCAAAGTGTTCCACCAATCTACAGAGTATTTTATAATAGGAACATTAATAATCCCGAGTAGGGTTATTAGAGTAGTTACTTTAATGATTTTATCTCTATCATCATAAATTCTCCACGCAACTAAGTACATTAAATAAAATATAGCCAAAATAAGCATTGAGGTAATTCTTGCATCCCAAGCCCACCATGTACCCCAGGTTGGTTTTCCCCAGATTGAACCTGTGACCAAAGCAATTATATTGAAAACTAATCCCGAAGGAGCCAAACTTTTAGCAACAAGGAAAAAATTATTATTCTTAAAAATATACCCGCTTAAAGACAAAATAGTAATTGATGAAAAAATACCAAGTGAAATCCATGCTGCAGGAACATGAACATACATAATTCTAACTGAATGACTTTGTTTGTAATCTTGCGGCGATATGATTAAAGCTTCAACTAAACCGATCGAGAGAACCAATACAAATAAAATTAAAACATATTTTGGAGCTCTTGAAGTAATTGAAAAGATTTTATTTGGTTCAAATATTTTAAACATAAATAATTAAAGTTAATTTTAATATGAAAGATTTATCTGATCAAGAATGTAGAGGGAGATAATAATGGAATGATATTTTACACTCTTGACCAGATATGTGTAAAAATAACTAAATACTATGACTAAGTTTTGTATTAAATGTGTTAAAATGATGAATATTTAGTTTGAAAGCTTAAAATAGCTCGATCCCTTTTTACCCGAAAAAATCTCCTCAATTAATGGGTGTTTGATAGGTTCGTCAGAGTCATCAAATAAAAGGTTTTGCTCTGAAACATACGCTTCATAGGTAATTTCATCATTTTCAGCAAGTAAATGATAAAATGGTTGATCTTTTCTCGGTCTAACATTTTTTGGGATAGATTGGTACCATTCTTCAGAATTATTAAATTCGAAGTCAACATCATAAATTACACCTCTAAATTCAAAGTGCTTGTGTTTAACAATATCTCCGATTGAAAATTTTGCTTTTTGTATTCCCATATATTTAATATGGAGATTTAAAAATAAAAATCAATAAGAAAAATTAAAAGTTTCTGAGAAAATGTAAATTATGTTAATATCTTTTTAGTGAATAAGTCTATTTTAAAATTTATCACAGATTTTGGGCCTTTAGCTATATTTTTTTTTTATTATTATAGTAATGACAAAAATTTGGCAGTAGCAATACCTCCCTTAATAATTGCAACATTAGTTTCATTAATACTTGTTTGGTTTTTTGAAAAAAAAATTCCTCCAATGCCATTAGTAAGCGGTGTTTTAATAACATTCTTTGGTGGATTGACTATATATTTTAATGATCCGATATTTATTTACATAAAACCAACAATTATAAATATCATGTTTGCTTTAGCATTATTTTTTGGAAAATTTTTTACGAAAGAACCAATTTTAAAAAAAATTATAGGTAAATCTATTCTATTAACAGATTTAGGTTGGGAAATATTAAACAAAAGATGGATGTTTTTTTTCTTAGGACTTGCCTTATTAAATGAATTTATATGGAGAACACAATCTGAAGAATTTTGGGTAAATTTTAAAGTTTGGGGTATGTTGCCTATTACAATAATATTTACAGCCTTTCAAATTGGACTGATTAACAAATATAAAATTAATGACGAATAATTTAAAGCTAGTAATAAATAACTCTTATAAAAAAATTGAAGATAAATATTTTTTTGAAAAGGATGAGTTGAAAATAATTTTAGACTTGTATGCTAAAATGGTTTCAGAAGGCTCATGGAAAGATTATGGACTGAATATCTCTAGTAAACAAGTAAGCTTTAGTGTCTTTAAAAATGCAACTGAGAATGCACTTTACAAAATTTGTAAAAACTTTAGACCAAAAAATAAAAATTTAAAATACTTAATTACTGATACAAATGGTAAAATATTAAAAAATTCTTTTGAGTTAAAAAGCTTATTAAAAAATATAAGTTGGAAAAAACTTTAGAATTATCTTCTTTGACCAAACAATCTTAAGAGCATAATAAATAAGTTGATAAAATCAAGATAAAGAGTTAAAGCACCCATCACTGCTTTTTTACCAACTAGTTCACCAGTATCACTAGCAACATACATGTTTTTAATTTTTTGAGTGTCATATGCTGTCAATCCTACAAAAATCAAAACACCAATTATAGATATTACAAAGTACATCATTGATGACTTTAAAAATATATTAACTAATGAAGCAATAATTATTCCAATTAATCCCATCATTAAGAATGATCCAAATTTAGTCAAATCTCTCTTAGTTGTGTAGCCGTAAATACTCATCGCACCAAAAGTTGCTGATGATATAAAAAACACTCTTGTTACACTTAAACCGGTATATACAAGCAAGATTGATGATAAAGACAGTCCCATTAAAGCTGCAAATATCCAAAATGTTGTTTGAGCTTTTGATGCACTCATTTTATTTATTCCAAAACTCATGTAAAAAACAATTCCAAGTGGTGCCAACATTACAATCCACTTCAAACCTGACATATAAATAGCATTTCCAAACTGAGTTAAAGATACTATCGTTCCATTAGGATCTGTTATTACAGACATTTTAAATGATATCAGTGCAATAATACCAGTTAAGAGGACACCTGTAGCCATATAATTATAAACTTTTAACATGTAGGCTCTTAAGCCTTCATCCATCACCGCTGTGGATTGCTGAGCTACTTTTTCTCTGTTTAAAATTCCGTGTTTATCGAATTCCATAATTAGTTAGATATAATAGTCTTTTACTAATTATTCAAGATACCTTAAAAGGTTTAACTTCTATGAATTACAAAACATTAGGTAATACTGACATAAAAGTAAGTACAATTTGTCTCGGAACTATGACTTGGGGTGAGCAAAATACTGAAAAAGAGGGTTTTCAGCAGATGGATTATGCCCTAGATCAAGGTGTAAATTTTTGGGACACTGCTGAATTATACTCAATACCTCCTAAAGAAGAAACATTTGGTCATACTGAAATAATTATTGGAAACTGGTTTGAGAAAACAAAAAAAAGAGACAAAGTAATCTTAGCTACTAAAGTTGCAGGGCCAGCTAGAGAATATATTAGAGGTGGCGGAAATAACTACACTTTAAAAAGAATGACAGAAGCTCTTCATAACAGTCTAAAAAGATTAAAAACTGATTATATAGATCTATATCAATTACATTGGCCAGAAAGAAATACAAATACCTTTGGTAGACTAGGTTATGAGCATAATGAAAGTAAAGAGTGGAATAGATTCGAAGATGTTTTGAATTATTTAAGTAAGTTCATAAAAGAAGGAAAAATAAGAAATATTGGATTGTCAAATGAGACCCCTTGGGGTGTTTCTAAATGCCTTAGTTTGGCAAAAGGAAATGATTTGCCAAGAATGTTGAGTATTCAAAACCCCTACAGTTTATTGAATAGAACATATGAGGTAGGATTAGCAGAAATTTCTATCAGAGAGGAAATAGGATTATTAGGATATTCACCTCTTGCAAGTGGTTATTTAACTGGAAAATATCGTGATAATCAATTGCCAAAAAATTCAAGGCTTGAGAGAGACGGGGACTTTTGGACACGTTACAACAAGCCAAATACATCTAAAGCTGTCGATGCTTATTATGAAATTGCTCAAAAGTATAATATAGATTTTACTCAAATGTCATTGAAATTTTGTGAGATTCAACCTTTCATGACAAGCGTAATTATTGGAGCTACTACAATGGACCAGTTGAAAACTAACATAGAAAGTGTAAATATTAATTTAACTAATGAAATTGTTGATGAAATAAATGAAATTCAAAAAATTTACCCAAATCCATGTCCTTAATTAAAAAATATTACATATACTTTTTGTTAGTTGTTTCCCTATCCATAACACCACTAAAAGCAGAAGAGTTAAAAGAAATTGGAAAATTTAAAGATTGGAAAACAATGATTTTAATTGAACAAACTGGAACCGTATGTTTTGCACAATCAACTCCAGTTTTACAGGCACCAAAATCAAATAAAAGAGATGCAAGATTATTTGTAACTTTTAGACCAAGTGAAAAAATTAAAGATGAAGTAAGCGCTAGTCCTGGTTATGAATTTAATAAAAATAATTCTGTTACTGCAATATCTGGAAAAAATAAAATTAAATTTGATATTGTACAACAAGGTTTTGCTTGGATCGCTGATAACAAAATTGAAAAAAAAATGATTAAAGTTATGAAAAAAGGTTCCAGAATTATGATTACAGGGTATAATCAAAAAGGTTCTCAAACAATAGATCATTATTCACTTCTAGGTTTTACTAAAGCTTATAATGCTGCAAAATCAGCTTGTAGCTAATTGATGAAACCAAAGAAAAAAATTGTTCTGGCTTATTCTGGAGGCCTCGATACTTCTATAATTTTAAAATGGCTACAAGAAAATTATAATGCAGAAGTTATTTGTTACACTGCAGATATAGGTCAAAAAATTGATAGAAAAAAAATAACTTCTAATGCAAAAAAATTTGGTGTTAAAAAAATTATAATTCAAGATTTAAAAGATAAATTTGTTAAAGATTATGTTTACCCTATGATAAGAGGGCATGCAATTTATGAGGGATTTTATTTACTAGGAACTTCAATTGCTCGGCCGCTCATTGCTAAAAATCAAATTAAAATAGCAAAAAAATTTAAAGCGTATGCTGTTTCACATGGAGCGACAGGAAAAGGGAACGATCAGATAAGATTTGAGCTTGGTTATCATTATTTTGGGCCTAAAATAAAAGTTATAGCACCTTGGAGAATTTGGAATTTAAAATCTAGAACTGATTTAATAAATTATGCAAAAAAACATAAAATAGAAATTCCTAAAGACAAAAAAGGTGCTCCACCTTTCTCAGTAGATGATAATTTATTTCATACTTCAACAGAAGGAAAAGTCTTAGAGAACCCAAGAAATTCAGCTCCAGAGTTTATTTTTCAAAGAACTAATTCTCCTGAAAAAGCTCCAAGTAAACCATCCTTTGTTACAATTAATTTTAAAAAAGGAGACCCTTTTGCAATCAACGGAAAAAAAATGTCTCCTTCAAAACTATTAGAGAAACTTAATAATATTGCTGGAAAAAATGGGATAGGAAGAGTCGATTTAGTTGAAAATAGATTTATAGGAATAAAATCTAGAGGTGTATATGAAACACCAGGAGGAACTTTATTAATCCATGCACAGAGAGCAATTGAATCTGTAACTTTAGATAAAGAAACTATGCATAAAAAAGATCAGATAATGCCTAGATATGCTGAGCTTATTTATAATGGATATTGGTATTCTAAAGAAAGATCTAATCTTCAAAAAGTTGTGGACCTCAAAAAAAGCAAAGTTAACGGATCAGTGAAACTTAAACTTTATAAAGGAAACATAATAACAGAGTCTAGACGGACAAATAGCTTGGCATATTCAATGAAAAAAGTTTCGTTTGAAGAAAATAAATCTTTCAAAAAATCTAGTGTTGAAAGATTTATTAATTATCACAAAAAAAGATTACGATCATAAATCACTATGAAATTTGAAAATTCAAGGGCAAAGGCTATTGAGAAATTAAATGAGTTTGTAGAAAAAAATTTATCTGAATATTCAAAGTTAAGAAATTTTGATTTTGGACCAGAAAAGAGATCAAATGTTTCTTGTTTGTCTCCTTACATCACCCATGGGATAATTAATGAACAAGAAATAATTCAAAAATCACTAAACAAATTTTCTTTTTCAAAAAACGAAAAGTTTATTCAAGAAGTTTTATGGCGAACTTATTGGAAAGGTTGGTTAGAGTTGAGACCAAATGTTTGGACAGATTATCTTGTTGAATTAAACAAAATAAAAAATGAATTTAAAAATAATCAAAATTATTTTTCTGCGATAGAAGGAAAAACTAAGATAGAGTGTTTTAATGAGTGGGTAAAAGAACTAAAAGAGAATAATTATTTACATAATCACACCAGAATGTGGTTTGCCAGTATTTGGATTTTTACTTTAGAATTACCTTGGCAATTGGGTGCAGAATTTTTTCTGCAACATCTTTATGATGGGGATGCTGCATCAAATACTCTTGGTTGGCGATGGGTTGCTGGAGTTCAAACTCAAGGGAAACATTACCTTGCAAGTGAATGGAATATTAAAAAATTCACTAACAATAGATTTCAAAATATAAAATTAAATGAAAATGCTCCTCCAAAAGTATCTGAAAAATCTTATCAAATAATTAAACAGAATTTCAATAACCCGCAAAAAATTGAGAATAAGAATCTTTTAATTTTTGAAAATAATCTCTCGTTTGAAATCACTGACTTTAAAGATAACAACTTTAAAAAAATTTATCTAGTTTCTAATAAAAATGAAAATAGAGTAATAAAACTCAGTGAAAAGTTAGTGAAATTTAAATCTCATTTAATAGAAGACCAAGAACAAAGATTAAAAAATCAATCTATTGATTGTCAAATTATAGATATAAGTGAATTAACAAATATTGAAAATTGTTATGGTTTATATCCAACGGTAGGTGAAAATTTAGATTTTTTAAATTCGAATAATTTAAAGATAGATTTTTTATATAGAAATCTTGATCAATTGGCTTGGCAATACTGCAATAAAGGATTTTTTAATTTTAAAAATTATATTCCCAAAATAGTCTCGACTTTTAACTAAAACCAACGAACCATCCCAATAATTCCAGCTGTTGCATAAAAAAATTGTAATAACAAAATTCCTTTATGACCACCCCTATAAGCCCAAATTCCAATTAAAATAGCTGACAAAAGCAATAGACAAAAACCAAAAAATTCTATTCCTATATTTAAAGCAACAAACAAGGAATATAATATTGCAGTTATAACCCCTGCCCATTCAAAGATCTTATTATTCATAAAAGTTTTTTAAAATTATCATAAAGGATTGTAGAATAGTTATTCATATCTTTCATGTTATCTTTTGCAGATTGGTCAAACTTTTCTAATGCACCATTACCAAGCTGATCCTCTAAAGCTTTTTTGTATTCCGGTACACATCCCCACTCATTGACTGTGGTGTCTTTAATTTCTATATGAAATTGAATTCCATAAGCATGGTTTTGATATTTAAAGATTTGATACTTGGTAATTGGAGAAGAGGCTAATAAAGTTACATCTTTATTATTTTCAATACCTTGAACCTCATAAGAGTGCCATTGTAAACTTTTAATCGTATTAGGAAATTTTGAAAATAATTTATCTTCGTCTTTTTCATTAGAGAAATTAATATCCATAATTCCTATTTCTGCTGGTTTAGATTTAACTACTTTTCCACCAATCACTTCTCCTAAAAGCTGACAACCTAAACAAAAACCTAAATAGGGTTTTTTTAAATTAACAACAAATTCTTTAATTGCTTTCTTTTCTTCTATTAACCAAGGATATTCTTGTTCCATATAGGTATCCATTGGACCCCCCATGCAAAACATTCCATCAAATTTACTTAAATCATCTGGTATTTTTTTACCTTCATCTAACTGAATGGTAGTTAAATTTAATCCATCAGTTAGCATAAGGTCTTTTATATAACCAGGATCTTCAATTTTTATGTGTTGTAAAATAATAATGTTCAATACTTTTTATTTTAACTTATATAAATTTTTTAAACAATAATTTACTGGTCTAATTAAAAGTTGAAAGTTTTTTTTAAAATCTATCTTGCTAGTTTTATAAAAATATCACCCATACCAGCATCTAAATTTTCTAAAGGTGTATTATTTCTTAGTTCACAATATCTACCAGTAACTTGGTGACTTTTGACCAAGTCTATTTCATTTTTTTCACAATTTTTCCCATTGTGCAATAAACCTATTACAATTCGACCATTTAGACTATAAACCTCTGATTTATTTATTTTTTCACCATCACAAAAATAATCTTTGTTTACTCTATTAGGAAAATCTTTTTTAGCACAAGGATTCTTTATTGTTAAAACATAAAATTCTTTGAAACCATCTTCAAATTTATATTCTATTTTTTGAGCCTCAGAATACTTCATAAGATCACATGAACATGGAACACAGCATCTATAATAGTTTCCACAGATTTTTTTGTTTGTTTTACTTTCTTTAATAAATAAAAATTCTGATTCACTGTTTGGATCGATCAGGGATCCAGAAACTGCACAATATAATTTATTAAATTCAATAAAGTCTTTATAGGTAATTTTTTTATCTATAATATATTTAAAAAATTTTGGTCCTGCGGCATTTCTATTTTTATCTGGGAATATTCTCGACCAATCGGTAATTAGCTCTTTGTGATAGTTTTTTTCCTCAGCAAACGATTTAAGTTGAAATAATATTACGAACACAATCAAAGATATATTAAATGTTTTTTTCAATTTTGTTTTACAGTAATTGTTTGGTTTAACTTGCTAATATCAATTAATTTTATACTTCCATTTGTCCATCTAACCTCCACTTTAAAATTTTTTTCATTTTTTCTAATTCCATAATGTGCCACAGGCTCCATTTGACATAGGTAACCAGATCCTGCGTCAATAGTTTTTGAGTGTTTTCTCTGATCGGTTATTAATGTTACTGTAGCTCCTCTTGCTGGAGCACCATGTTTGTTAAGTGGTTTAATTCTTAAATATTTATTTTCTTTTTTAACTATCGCCTTGTACAAAGTTAATGTTTGTTCTTTACTTTCACCTCTAGAAACTAATAATTCTAAAATTCCATCATTATCTATATCTGCAACAGCTGCTCCAGTTCCGTAACCATCAGCTTCGAGTCCTACCTGGAAATCTATTTGTTCAAATTTACCATTATCTTTTATTCGAAATAATTTATTTGGTTCTGCAATATTGTTCATGAAAACTTCATCAAATCCATCGTTATCAAAATCTGCAGAAATAATTGTTCTTATCCTAGAGGGTTGGTCAAAATCTTTATTGCCAATATCTTTAAATTCATTATTTTCTAATACATAGGCTCTATGGTAACCACGCCAATTTCCACTCAAGATATCTAATCTACCACGATAATATATGTCAGATAAAGCTGTGCCTCTACCATTTTGGATAACATCATCTACTCTATAATTAAAAGCTACGTCTTCAAAATTTCCATTATTATTCTTAAAAAGAAAATTTGCTCCTCTTTCATTTGCTGCAAAAATATCTGCTTTTGTTGTTAGAATATGTCCCGACACTACTGCTCTTCCACCAGTAATGTTATCAATATTTAAATTCTTAGCTTGATCTTTTATTGTCTCGTTTTCAATCTCATAAAATCTTGTTGGTCCACCGTAGTTAGCAACATAAATACCATATTCACCGTTTCCCTTTCTATCTACACAAACTACAGATCTTCCTGCTGTTAAATTTAGATTTTCCATATTTTTCTCTAATTCAAATAAATCAAAATAATTATTGTTTTTAAAATCTAGCAATCTATCCGAATATTTTTTAACACCACTATATGTATCAGTGTTTAAAAAATAAATTTCTTCAAAACCATCTTTATCAATATCGCAAGAAGCAACTCCTATGGTTTTCTTTGAAGTATCTGAAAAAATTTTTTGTTGGTTTAAATCCTTTAATTTTCCATCCTGAAAAGCTAGAGCTAAATTTGGAAAGCCAAAACCTGTAACCAAAAACTCATAATTACCATCCATATTAAAATCTGTTACAGAAATACCGTAGCTAAGTCTTTTCTTATTATTCTCAATAATTTTTGATAAATCCTCAAAAAATTCTGCACGAACATTATTTGAGAGAATTACAAATAAAAATAAAATTAAATATTTATAAAAATTTTTTACTTTTTTGATGAACATTTTTTTGAACAATATTTGACTTTTTCCCAATTTAATCTCCATTTTTTTCGCCAAACAAAAGGTCTTTTACAAACAAAACAAATTTTTGAAGGAAGATTTTCTTTTTTCACTAGATTGTATTTTGTTTAATAAATTTATCTGCAGCTGACAAAATCATTTTTTTTCTTTCAGTTTTCATTTTATCGAAAATTCTGACCATCATTGAAAGTCTAGGATTTTTTAAAAAAAAATTTCTATTTCGATCAATAAATCTCCAATAAAGACCATCCATAGTGTTACACCACTCACCTTTTTTAAAATCCATCATTTTCATAAAGTAACTTGATCCACAAATATAAGGTTTGGTTGCAAATATTCCTCCATCACTAAATAATCCCATACCATAAACATTGGGCACCATTACCCAATCTGAGGAGTCTACAAACATTTCCATGAACCATTTGTAGACTATGGTAGGTTTTATTTCACAAAGATTCATTATGTTAGATAAAATCATTAATCTTTCAATGTGATGAGACCATCCATGGTTTAAAGCATTTTTAATTGCATAATCAAGCGGAGGTAAACCGGTTGTGCCTTCATACCAAGATTTTTTCATTTTTCTATTTTGTTTGAAGAAGTTTCTGGTTTCCATTTCATTTGAATAACCTTGATAAATTCCTCTCATGAACTCTCTCCAACCAATTACCTGACGTATGTAACCTTCTAATGAATTTAATCTTATCTTTTTACTTTTATGGAATTCTAAAACTTTTTTAATAATAAATTCTGGAGTAATTAAACCTAAATTAATATATGGACTTAATGCACTATGAAATAAAACATTATCTTTTTGATCAACAGCATCTTCATAATCACCAAATAAATTTGATTTTTCTTTAATGAAAAAATTTAAAAGCTTTACAACATCATTATATTCAGTAGCGAACCAAAAATTTTCAGTTTTACCTGGATGATCTTTGAATAATTTTTCAATAATTGGTTTTAACTTTTTTGTATGATTAGTTTCATTTATTTTTGGAAACTTTGGAACAGAAATATTTTTTGGTAATTTATTTCTATTATCTTCATCAAAGCTCCATTTACCTCCAATTGGGTTTCCGTCTGAACCCATCAATATTCCTGATTTTTTTCTAACATCCTTGTAAAAAGTTGCCATGAAAGGTTTTTTTGATTTGGAGAGATATTGTTTAAATTCCTCTCTTGAGTTTAAAAACATTGGAGTTTGAATAATATTCCATTTTATTTTTTCCTTTTTAAAAAATTGATTAATTTTTTTTTCAAAAAATTTATCTTCAACTTCAAAGCTTGAAATCTCTTTTATTTTCTTGGAATTAATTATTTTTTGCAATTTTTTTAAATAATCATACTTAAATTCTTTATCCTCAATTTTTATATATTCTAATTTAAATTTATCTTTTTTAAGAGTATCTGCATGTGAGCGCATTGAGGATAAAAAAAGAAGTATTTTTTGTTTATGGTGTTTTTCATAAGTGCATAACTTGTAATCTTCGGCCATAAAAAATAGGTGGTCTTTTTTGAAGCGGTCCAAGTATTTTGATGGAAATAATTGATTACCCAGTATAAAAAATAACTTCATAGTTAAATATAACGAATAAAATTTTTTATGTCAGAAAAATATCTTATTTTTGGTGCGACAGGTTCAATCGGATCTAGCTTAGCTGAACAATTAGTAAACCTAGGAAATTCTGTTCATTTAGTTGGAAGAAATGAAAATGAAACAAAAAGCATTTCTGAAAAACTTGGTTGTGCTTTTACCATTGCTGATGTTTTAGAAGATGGATTTATAGAAAAAGTTAAAAATGACATTTCAGATATAAAAGGGGTTGCTTATTGTGTTGGTTCAATAGATTTAAAACCTCTGAGAATGGTTAATGAAAATGATTTTAATAAATGCATGAAATTAAATCTCTATTCGGCAGTTGAAGTTATTAAAGGTTATCAAGAAAGTTTAAAAAAAAATAAGGGTTCAGTAGTTTTATTCTCTACAGTAGCAGCACAAAGAGGATTTACTAATCATGCGATAATTGCTTCAGCTAAAGCTGCTGTTGAGGGATTAACTGTTTCATTGGCAGCTGAATTTGCTCCAAATATTAGAGTTAATTGTATTGCACCAAGTTTAACTAATTCAAAGATTGCGGAACCAATGTTGAAAAACAAAGCATTAGCGGATGGAATAGCAAAAGCTCATCCTTTAAAAAGATTGGGCGAAGGAAAAGACTCAGCTTCTCTTGCAAAATTTCTCATTACTGATGATAGTTCATGGGTTACTGGCCAGATTATTGCCGTCGATGGTGGTAGATCAAAACTTTCTTAAAGTGAGTAAATTTTTTATTTCCATATTCTTATTTTTAGTTTCTATAAATGTTTCATTTGCAGAAAATCTTATTTTTAAAAAAATTATAGATTTAAATGACCCATGGGGCTCTACATTCATCAATAATAATGAATTATTAATTTCAGAAAAAAGTGGGAAAATTAAGTTAATTAATCTTAATTCTAAAAAAATCTCTGAAGTTAATCATAATCTAAATTATCTAGAACATGGTCAAGGAGGTTTGTTAGATATTCTGTTTAAAGATAGTTTTGTTTATATTTCTTATTCAGAAAATAGAGGAAGTGGAAAAACCAGTACTTCAATAGCTAAAGCAGAATTTGATAAAAAAAGTTTAATTTTTAATAATATTTTTCAAGCTAACCCACCAATAGACTCTGGATATCATTTTGGTTCAAGACTTTTAATAAAAAATAATTACATTTTTGCTACTGCTGGTGAAAGAGGTCAGGGAATGATTGCACAAGATCCAACAAAACATCCGGGGAGCATTATTAGAATTAATACTGATGGAAGCATACCAAAAGATAACCCTAAATTTAAAAATAAATCAAATTGGTTACCTGAAATTTATCAAATTGGGGTGAGAAATCCTCAAGGGATAGCTTTATGCCCATTTGATGGAAAAATTTATATAAGTAATCATGGTGCAAAAGGAGGTGACTGGTTTGGAGAAGTTAAGATTGGTGAAAACTATGGTTGGAAAATTCTAGGATGGGGAGGAACTAACTATTCAGGTACGAAGATTGGTCCAAAATGGAAACCTGGTTTTACAAAAGCAATTCAATATTGGGTGCCCTCCATAGCTGTGAGCGCAATAACTATTTATAAAGGTGAAGAATTTAAAGAGTGGAATGGCCAAGCATTAATAACATCTCTCAAAGACAAGTCATTAAGGAAATTAAATTTTAAAAATTTATTAAATATACAAGAAGAAATTATTTTTAAAAATGAAATAGGGAGAATTAGAGACATACAAATACACCCTAATAATGGAAAAATTTATTTTTTAGCTGGAGATAATTTATGGTTAATGGAAAAAAAAAAATAATGATATTAATTATTCAGTAATTTATTTTTTGCTTTATCAAATTCTTCCTGAGTTATTACACCTTTTTCATGCAAATCGCTTAATTTTGAGAGTTCGTCACTTAGATTGTTTTTTTCATTAGCAAAATTAAAATCATCTGAGTTTGAATCTTTCTCATCAGCTTTATCTAATTTGTTGGCTTCCTTTGCACTAAAACCTTTCATTATAGCTGTGCCGCCAAGATATAAAACAAATGCCATTATTGGTATAACTAAACCAAAAAAAATCATCTTTTCCATTTTTTAATCCTCGTCTTCTTCTCTCCATTTTTTTTCATACATGAGGTAAGCAGCATATATTACTGATACTGTCCCCACTATCATACCATAATCAAATCCTGTTTGCATATCATGTAAATACCAACCTAGCTGAGTCGCGCCAATAGTTGGGACGGTTAGCAACAGAAATATTAAACCAATCCTGTATGGATATTTTGGTTTTTTCATACTTTAAATTACCAAATTAAATTATAAGATTTAATTATTAAATTTGCGATCTTTTGAAACACTCTATTGTATTTTTCAGTAAACAAGCAATAGTCATTGGTCCCACGCCTCCAGGAACTGGTGTCAAAGCTTTAGCTTTTTTTGAAACTTCATTAAAATTAACGTCTCCTACAATCCCTTTCTCAGTTTTATTTATCCCCACATCAATAACAATTGCATCTTTTTTAACCCAATCACCTTTAACTAGCTCTGGAATGCCTACTGCTGCTACAATAATATCTGCTTGCAAACACTCAGATTTTAAATCTTTAGTCTTAGAATGTGTAATAGTGACAGTGCAGTTCTCTTTTAAAAGTAGTTGTGTCATCGGCTTTCCATTTAAATTTGATCGTCCTACTATCACTGCTTTTTTTCCACTGATATTAGGTTCAATTTTTTTAATCAACAAATAACATCCAAGAGGTGTGCAAGGAATTGAACTCTCATAACCAGATGAAAGATTACCAACATTCATTGGATGAAAACCATCAACATCTTTTGAAGGATCAATAGTTTCAATTACTTTTTGTTTATCAATATGTTTTGGTAACGGCAACTGGACTAAAATACCAGAAACTGTGGCATCGACATTCAGTTCTTTTATTTTTTCTAATACAGTTTTTTCTTCAACTGAATCTGGATACTTTATTACTTCTGAATTTAATCCAACTTCCTTAGCGGATCTTTCTTTATTTCTTACATAGATTTGGCTTGGTGTAAGATCTCCAATAAGTATAACTGTTAAACCAGGTATTTTGTTATGTTGTTTTTTTAACTGAGATACTTCTCCCTTTAACTCTTCTCTTAATTCTGCAGCTACTTTTTTACCATCAATTAAAATCATATTTTTTTTAAAAAATTATTGGTGCGATGTAAAGCTTCATACACATTTCAATAAACCAAATCAATAAAAGAAGAATGATTGGTGAAATATCTAATGAACCTAAATTTGGCAAAAAACGTCTTATTTTATTTAGAAATGGATCTGTAAGTCTGTAACTAAATTCTAAAATTGCATAAACAAACCGGTTTTGAGTATTAAGAACATTGAAAGCTATTAACCAACTTATTACCACATTGGCAATAACTACGTATGAATAAAGTTTTAAAATTTGCAAAACTAAATAAAAAATTGCTATCATTTTTTTTCAACATAAATAGACTGACTGGGAAAAGCAAAAGAGGCATTATTTTTTTCTACTATTTGTTTAATTGCAATTGCTAATCTCTCTTTAACATCAAGCCAATTATTCCAACTGCCTGTCTTAGTAAAACATCTAACATACATATCAATTGAGCTATCTGAAAATTTATCAACTCTCACTGCGATTCCAATTTCTGTATTATAATCCTCACTGTTATTTATGTGTTCCTCAATTTCATTTCTAATTTTTTTTAATTGATCAACTGTAGTGTCATATTGAAGTGTTATTATCCAACTTATTAACCAGTTTGAGGTTTCACTTACATTAATAACTGCATTTTCTGCAAATTGAAAATTTGGAATAATAGCTAATGATTTATCAAATTTTCTTATTGTGGTCGACCTAAAACCTATTTTTTCAACTATACCCTCAATGATACCATCAACAGAAATCCAATCTCCAATTTTAAATCTTTTTTCTACTAAAACTAAAATTCCTGAAATTAAATTTTTAAATAAATCTTGTGCGCCTAAAGCAACAGCAACTCCAAATAACCCAAGTCCAGCGATGATCGGGCCTATTTTAATACCCCACAACTCTAGCACAGCTGCTAAACCTAAAATAAAAATCAAAATTTTTAATGATTTGATAATCCAACCTATTAATTCTCTCGTAAGAAGTTTGTCTAAACCACTTAAAATATAAGATATAGGCTCTATAATTTGATGAATTACCCAAAAAATTAAAATTGTTATTAATGTTCTATTAATTGTATCTACAACCTCTCGACCCTCTAAAGAAAAAGTCATGTAATAACTTGCTATAAAAAAACCAAGAACTATTGGCAAAAATCTTGCTGGACCTGTAAGTGATTGAACAAATGTATCATCTAATTTATTTGTTGTTTTTTTAGAAATAACCTCTAATTTTTTTATAATCAATTTACTAATTAATCCTCTGAAAACTAAAAAAAGTAAAAATATTCCAATACCTATGAGTATTTGAAAAATATCAACCCCAAGTATTCCTTTATTCCAAACTGACAAAAATATTTCAGAAAAATTATTTATTAATTCCATATTTAAATTTTATATAACAAAAACTCTTCTTCTCCAGGATTAAAAAGAAATATCTTTTTCCACTTGATTTCATTCAATATTGACGAGGTTTTTTCACCTATGCACATCAAATTAGTATCCATCCATTGAGTTTCTGAATGATTAAACTTAATAAATTTTAAAAAACTCAGAGCACTATTTTGGGAATAAATAAAGACTATATCTGGAATATTTTTTTTTAATTCGTTAACAAATTTTTCCTGAAAATTATTATTATGTTTTGTCTGATAATTCACAACTCTTTTAATAGAATATCCTTCATTAATTAATTGTAAATCTAAATCCATAGATATGATCTCACCACTTACATAAACTAGATTTCC
The DNA here is from genome assembly GCF_001180185.1 of Candidatus Pelagibacter communis. Lineage (GTDB taxonomy): Bacteria > Pseudomonadota > Alphaproteobacteria > Pelagibacterales > Pelagibacteraceae > Pelagibacter > Pelagibacter ubique_F. The sequence goes on from NZ_CVSS01000008.1 coordinate 59,258, forward strand.
CTCATGAGTTTCAAAATTTTGCATGATTAATTCTTTTAAATTTCTTACATTGCCCTCAGCACAAATTATATTTTGAAAACCAATACTCTTTGCTTTTTTTTCAGTTTGCAAACCTACACAAAAACATTTGATATTTTTATCAATATTTTTTATATCTAAAAACTTAATTGCATTCGCACTAGTAAAAATAATGCCTCTACTATTATTCAAAAAACTATCGTCATAATTTTTTTTTTCAATTTTTAACAAAGGCATATGAGAAACAATATGGCCCAACTTTTTAAATCTAATAATCAATTCAGAACAGTCTTCTAAAGGTCTTGTTAATAATATATGCATATCAATGTTTATAATTTCCTTTGGATTTTTGTTTTAAAATTTTCCCAATTTCTAATCCTATATTTTCAAATTCATTTTTATTACTAATTTTTTTTTCATAAAATCTTTGAGAACCATCTAAAGAAAATAATTCAGCTGTAAGAATAATTTTATCGTCTTTTAGTGTTGCGTTTGCACCAACTGCAGTATCGCAATCTCCCTCTAAAATTTTAAGAACATTTCTTTCTGCTACAGCACATTGAAATGTTCCAGGATCATTTATTTTTTTTAGTAAATCTATAACCTCTATATCTTTTTCTCTACATTGCATTGCAATAACTCCTTGGCCAACACTTGGAATAATTTCCTCAAGGGAAAACACTTGGGATATTTCTTTTTCAAGATTCAATGATTTTAAACCTGCATATGAAAGAATTATTGCATCATAAAAACCCTCTTGAAGTTTTTTTAATCTTGTATCAACATTTCCTCTTATAAGCTTACAAGAAATATCGTCTCTAAATTTTTTTATTTGAAACTCTCTTCTTAAGGACGATGTTCCTATTATAGAATTCATTCTTAAATCTTTAAGTTTTTTATTATCTTTGCTTACTAAAATTTCTCTAGCGTCATTTCTTTTAAGAAAAAAATTTGTAATTAAACCACTTGTCTCAATAACAGGCATATCCTTAAGTGCATGGACTGCAATATCTATTTTGTTCTCAATTAATTCTGTTTCAATATTTTTAGAAAATAATCCTTTTCCACCTAACTCTGACAATCTCTTATTATGAACTTGATCTCCTTTAGTCACAATTTCTTTTATTATTATTTGAAAGTTATGAAATTTTGATGTTTTTAATATCTTATTCTTTACTTTTTGAGCATATATTAATGCTAATTTACTACCTCTCGATCCTATTACTAATTTTTCTTTTTTCATTCTTGTAAAGAGATTGTACTATTATTAAAAACTATTTGAATGAGCAAAAAGCCTATAATTTTAGGAATTGAATCGAGTTGTGATGAAACAGCTGCCTCTATAATAACTGAAAATCAACAAGGAATACCTATTGTTTTATCAAACATCGTCTCAAGTCAAATAGATATTCATAAAAAATTCGGTGGTGTAGTACCTGAATTAGCAGCCAGATCCCACATAGAAAAAATAGATTGGATTGTTCAAAAAGCTATAGATGATAGTAATATCAATATAGAGGAAATAAGTGCTGTAGCGTCTACAGCAGGACCAGGATTGATAGTGTGTTTATCTGTTGGTTTAAGTTTTGGAAAATCATTTGCCTCAACAATGGAAATTCCATTTATTTCTGTTAATCATTTAGAGGGTCACGCCTTAAGTCCTAAACTTAATTCAAATTTAGATTATCCATATCTATTGTTATTGATTTCAGGAGGACATTCGCAATATTTATATGTTAAAAATATAAATTCTTATAAAAGATTGGGCACAACAATCGATGATGCTCTAGGTGAGGCTTTTGACAAAACAGCAAAATTACTAGGTATAGAATTTCCTGGTGGTCCTCAAATAGAGTTGCTAGCCGAAAAAGGCGACCCAAACAAATTTAAATTACCAAAGCCCATATTTAATAGAGGTGGATGTAACTTATCTTTTGCTGGATTAAAAACAGCAATACTGAAATTAAGTAAATCTATCAAAACTGAGCAAGATAAGTTTGATATCGCAGCATCTTTTCAAAAAACTATTGAAGAAATTTTAAAGAAAAAAACTCAAATTGCTTTTAAAGAATTTGAAAAAATGAGTAAATCTAAGAAAAGAATATTTGTTGTTGCCGGTGGCGTTGCTGCTAATAAAAAAATTAGATCAATGCTAATAAAACTCTGTGAGGAAAACAATTATCAAAATATATTTCCACCAATTAACTTATGTGGCGATAATGCAGCAATGATTGCTTTGGTTGGTTTGGAAAAATTTAAACTAGGTCAATTTAATAAACTTGATTTCCCCGCAAAACCAAGATGGCCTCTAGATGAAAAAGCTAAATTTTTAAAAGGATCAGGAGTTAAAATTTAAAAAAGATGATCTATCTACATATAGGTGGAGGTGTTGGAGATATGGATCCCAGTAATAATTTTCGAGATGGATTTTCAGAGTTTGTAAAAGGAAATTCTGATAACAGAAAAAAAATTTACATTATAGAGGCGAATCCAATAAATATTAAGAAACTTAAAAAATCTTGGAGAAAATTTAATAAAGTATTTATATTTAATGTTGCAATAACTCATAAAGATATGGGCTATATGAAATTTTTTTTTTCTGAAAAGGATGCTCCACATTATCAACTTTTTTCTAATAAGATTAATCATGTAAAAAATCATTTTCCAGGTTCAAAGATTAAAACCAAAAAAATTAAAACAATTGGAATAAATACCTTTCTAAAGAAAAATTTTAATAATAAAATAATTAATTATTTTTCGATAGATATTGAAGGTTCAGATTATGAAGTCATGATGAACTTAGACTTTAAAAAGTTCAAAATAGAAAACATTTCAATCGAATACTTACATCTAAATAAGCTACAAAAAAAAAAGTTAATAAAAAGGCTTATGAATTATGGGTATTCATATTATGGGTTTGGTCTTGATCATAATAAGATAGATTGGTTTTTTAAAAAAAAAGTTTCTAAATGGAACAATTTTGTTACCAAATTTTTTCCGTATATACATAGAAAGCACTACAAAAGGTTAAATAGATTACTAATTAAATGAATTATTGGTTGTTAAAATCAGAACCAAATGTTTGGTCCATATATCAGCAGGAAGACGCAGGAGCTAGTGGTGCCCCTTGGGATGGAGTTAGAAATCACCAGGCGGCAAAAAATTTAAAATTAATGAAAAAAGGAGATCAATGTTTTTTTTACCATTCAAATATAGGTAAAGAAATCGTAGGTATTGTTAAAGTGACTAAGGAAGCCTATCAAGATAAAACAGATGCTTCTGGTAAGTTTGTAGCCGTAAATGTGAGATTTCTCAAAAAACTAAAGAGACCTGTTAGCTTAGAGAAAATTAAAAAAAACAAGCAATTAAGCCACTTATTATTAATTAAACAAAGTAGGCTATCTGTTATGCCAATAGATTCTAAAAGCTGGAAAATTATAAATAACATGGGTAAGATTTAGTAATTTAAATTTATTTTTATGCCTAAGAAAAAAAAGAAAAAAACAAAGTATAAAAAAAAAAGAAAATCTTCAAAAAAAAATAAAAGATCCTTCAGAGGGAAAAAGTCAGTTAAAATTCTCAAAAGAAAGAAAAAAAAAAGAAGTAAAAAGAAAAAAATTGAAAAAAAAGAAACTGCTTCAGAATTAATAATTAAGACTAGACCAGAGTGGATTAAAGCAAGTTTATCAAACAAAGCTCAGTATCAAAAAAATTATAACGAATCTATAAAAAACAATGACAGTTTTTGGAAAAAACAAGGAAAAAGAATAACTTGGATAAAACCATATAAGAAAATAAAGGATGTTAAGTATAGTTCTAAAGAGGTAAAAATTAAATGGTTCCAAGATGGAACTTTAAACGCTGCTGCAAATTGTATTGATAGACATTTAAAGGATAAAAAAGATAAAACCGCTATAATTTGGGTAGGAGATGATCCAAAAGACCATCAAAAAATTTCATACAAGCAACTCCATCAAAAAGTATCTAGGGCGGCTAATGGTTTAAAAAAATTAGGAATTCAAAAAGGAGATCGAGTTACAATTTATTTAACAATGATACCTGAGTTGGCTATTTTAATGTTAGCTTGTGCTAGAATTGGTGCTATTCACTCAATTATTTTTGGAGGATTTTCAGCAGAATCGATATCTGGTAGAGTGAATGATTGTGAGTCTGAATATATTATTACTGCAGATGAAGGTATTAGAGGTGGAAAAACAATTCCTTTAAAAGCTACAACTGATGAGGCGCTTCTAAGCTGTCCTAATGTTAAGAAATGTATAGTGGTTAAAAGAACTGGAAATGTAGTTAGCTGGAATGATCATAGAGATGTTTGGTACCACGATTTAATTAAAGACGTTTCATCTCAATGTGAACCAGAAGAAATGAATGCTGAAGATCCATTGTTTATTCTTTATACATCAGGATCTACAGGAAAACCAAAAGGGGTATTGCATACAACAGGTGGTTACATGGTCTATGCATCGATGACACATCAATATATTTTCAATTATAAACCTAAAGATGTTTATTGGTGTACAGCTGATATTGGGTGGGTAACAGGTCATAGCTATATTATTTATGGACCTCTTGCTAATGGCGCGACTACCATAATGTTTGAAGGAATTCCCAATTATCCTGACAGCTCACGTTGGTGGCAAATAGTTGATAAATATAAAGTTAATACTTTTTATACAGCGCCTACGGCTATAAGGGCTTTGATGAGAGAGGGTGATAATCCAGTCAAAAAAACTTCAAGAAAATCATTAAAGTTATTGGGAACAGTTGGGGAACCAATCAATCCTGAAGCCTGGATGTGGTATTATAAAACAATTGGAAATTCCAAATGTCCAATTGTTGATACATGGTGGCAGACAGAAACTGGTGGCATAATGATCGCACCTCAAACTGGAGCTATTCCTCTTAAACCTGGATCAGCAACAAAACCTTTCTATGGAATTAAACCTGCTCTTTTAGATAAACAAGGAAAAGAAATTAAGGGAGCTGGCGAAGGAAGGCTTTGCATATCTCAATCATGGCCAGGCCAAATGAGAACTGTTTATGGAGATCATCAAAGATTTATAGATACTTATTTTTCTCAGTTTGAAGGGAAATATTTTACTGGTGATGGTTGCAAGAGAGATAAGGATGGATATTACTGGATTACAGGAAGAGTAGATGATGTAATAATTGTTTCGGGACACAATCTAGGTACTGCAGAAATAGAAAGTGCTTTTGTTGCACATCCTAAAGTAGCTGAAGCAGCTGTTGTGGGATATCCACATGATATAAAAGGCAATGGATTATATTGTTATGTAACATTAAATGCCGGTGAAGTTGAGACTGGCGAACTTGAAAGAGACTTAAAACTTTGGGTGAGAAAACAAATAGGTCCCCTTGCTACACCCGATTTAATCCACTTTACTCCCGGATTACCTAAAACTAGATCAGGTAAAATTATGAGAAGAATTTTAAGAAAAATTGCTGCTAATGAGCATGATCAACTTGGAGACACAACAACATTAGCAGATCCTAGTGTAGTTGAAAGTTTAGTTGATAATAGAAAAAATAATTAAAATTGAATTCTATCTTTAAATTCTTTTTTGATTATATCCCATTTTAAAATTACTGAATTTAAGACAATTTTTCTATCTAAAGTTTTTAGTTCATCTGCAATTGGTGCCCACTTGTATAAAGATAGAGCACTCGGATTAAAAGGAATATCATCACAATATTTTTCCCAATTAATTGACTTAAATCTTTCTTCAAAATTTTTTTTTGCTTCCTCAACTATTTCAATAGGCATTTTATTTGATGTTTCGTCATCCAATATATTTAAAAAAATTTCTTTAGCTTTTATTTGTTCATTAAAGTTGTAATTTACTTTTAAGTATGAAAAAACAAAGAAACTTAAATCTTGTAATGCTACAGCATAGATATTCCATTTTGCTTGATTAACAGACTTCATAAATTCATCATTATCAAAGTGAAGAACATACCTTGTTCCCATTCTAGTTTTTAAATAACTGTAAAGTGTTACTTGTGATACCCACGCTGACTTTGTTTGAATAAAATTTTCCAAATCATCAAAATTTCTTAATTTTTTTTTTGGAATTAAGGCTTTGAATAATGAAAAAAAATACACTTTGAAATCGTCAAGGGATAAATCTCGCCAAGTAAATTTTTTTTTTGTCATAAAATTCTATTTTTAGTGGAAAATATAGGAAAAACTAACCAAATATGTACATTTTTTACACTTTTAATCTATCTCAGAATGGTTATGGTTTCGCAAGTTATAACTAAAAGAGAGAGGTATACATGGCAAAAAATGCACAACACTGGGAAAAGACCAAAGGTTTGCTAATAGTTACATTAGTAATTTGGGCTATATTCTCAATGGGTATATTCCTTTTTGGCGCTGAAATGAACGAAGTTACGGGTCCTTTTGGGTATCCGTTAACTTACTGGTTCACTTGTCAAGGTTCTCTTGGATTATTTGTAATACTAATTTTTTGGTTTGCAGGTAGACAAGAAAAAATTGATGAAGAGTTCGGCTTCGCAGAGAGGGGAGACGATTAATGATTAAAGGTAATTTTATAGACAACTTGCCTAAGATTTATGGAATCTATACTGGAGGATTCATAGGTTTTATAATTCTGATGGCGATTGGCGAACAAATGGGTATGTCATCAAAAGCAATAGGAATTTGTTTTGTTGCTTTTACAGTATTCATTTACGCTGTAATTGGTTGGCTATCTCGTACAGCACAAGCGAGTAACTATTACGTAGCTGGAAGAACAGTTCCAACTGTATTCAATGGAATGGCAACTGCAGCAGACTGGATGTCTGGTGCCTCATTCGTTGCAATGGCAGGTGGTATTTATTTTAAAGGTTATGGATATATGGCTTTGCTTGTTGGTTGGACAGGTGGTTATGTGTTAGTTGCAACTTTATTAGCACCATACCTAAGAAAATTTGGGTGTTATACGGTCCCAGATTTTGTAGGTACTAGATACGGTGGTAACACAGCAAGGTTGATGGCAGTGATAGTTTTAACTGTTGCCTCATTTACTTATGTGACTGCACAAATTAACGCTACGGGTACAATTGCATCTGTTGCTTTAGATATTCCATTTCAATACGCAGTTTATGTTGGTTTAGTAAGTATATTACTATGCTCAATGTTAGGTGGTATGAGAGGAGTAACTTGGACACAGGTTGCACAATACATTGTACTTATTATAGCTTACTTGCTTCCAGTATTCTGGATCAGTAATAATATTGGTGCGGGATTTTTCCCTCACTTCATGTTAGCTGATGAAGTAGCTAGAATAGGTGAATTAGAACAACAGTTTGGTTTTGTTAAAAACAGTGCTGCTGATCTAAAAACTGTACCTAAAGGGTTAGCTGGTATTACAAAAGCTCACTCAGAAGTAAACGCAACACCTTGGGCATTCATCTCATTAGCATTAGCGATGATGATGGGAACTGCATCATTACCACACGTAATGATGAGATTCTTTACTACCCCAAGTGTAAAAGCAGCTAGAAAATCTGTAGGTTGGTCGGTATTCTTTATCTTCCTACTTTATTCTTCTGCACCAATGTTAGCTACACTTTCTAAATTGGCTTTGATTGATCCAACATTACCAACAGGTATTATTGGTAAATCAGTAGCTGAAGTTCAAGCGATAGATTGGTATCAAAACTGGAACCAAGCTAATCTGATGTTTGTTAGTGACTTTAATGGCAATGGAACTGTTGAATTAAACGAGTTCTTCATGGCTGGTAAAGCTGTAGTATTAGCAACACCAGAAGTAGCAGGATTACCTTATGTAATTTCAGGTCTAGTTGCTGCCGGAGGTATGGCTGCAGCTATGTCTACTGCTGATGGTTTGATTCTAGCAATCGCAAATGCTATCTCTCACGATGTTTACTATAAAATGGTAGACCCTAAGGCAGAGACAGCTAAGAGACTAACTGTTGCAAGAATATTACTTGTAGTGATTGGTTTTGCTGGCGCAACTATTGCAGCGATGGAGATCCAAGGAATCTTAGGTTCAGTAATATGGGCTTTTGACTTTGCGATGTCTGGTTTGTTCTGGCCACTTGTACTTGGAGTATGGTGGAAGAGAGCGAACAAAGAAGGTGCTATAGCTGGTATGGTTCTAGGTCTAGTTTCTGGTTTTGCGTATCTAATTTGGGTACGTAGTGGTGGAAGTGGATTCCTAGGAATTACTCAGTTAACTTTTGGTATCTTTGGATCGACTGTAAGTTTAGTAGCAATGGTTGTAGTAAGTTTAGCTACTACAGCACCAAATGCTGCTACGCAGAAAATGGTTGATGATGCTAGAGTACCTGCGGGTGCCCAAGTAATAAGCCAAAAATAAATAATCTTTTTTTAGGGGCGATTAATTTCGCCCCTTTAACTTACTTTCATTATCAAATATATATTTACCAATGTCTGCTAATTTTCACCCTCTAGTATATATAGTTGATTATATCCTTGGGATTGTAATGTGGACTTTAGTTGGAAGAGTTGCAATGAACATTTTTCAAAGAGAAGACTCGGAATTTTTTTTTATGAGAGTTTTCGTAAAATTTACAAATCCTTTACTATCTGTTTTTAAACCAGTAACACCTTCATTTATTATCCAACCACTGATTCCTCTATACGTTGCCTGGTTCTTTTTTATGATAAGATTTTATCTAATGCCATATATTTTAGGGTACTCAGTTATGGGAATGCTTTCTTTTCCACTTGAAAGTGAGATATCACGACAAATTTATCAATTTTTTAATTCAATAAAATTTTAAAACTTGATACTAATCAATTTAGTATTAAATGAAAAAAATACAAATTTCACCCTCAATTTTATCTGCTGATTTTAGTCAGTTAGGTAACGAAATTAAAAGACTCGAGGAAGGAGGTGCTGACTTAATACATGTTGATGTGATGGACGGCCACTTTGTTCCTAATCTTACAATAGGACCTCCTGTAATAAAAGCTTTAAAGAAAAACTGCTCTATTAAATTTGATGTTCATTTAATGATTTCTCCAGTTCATAAATATATAGAAGCTTACTCTGATGCTGGTGCGGACATAATTACTATTCATCCTGAGGCAACAGAAGATTTATTATCTTCAATTTCTAAGATTAAAAAATTAAAAAAAAAGGTTGGTGTTTCGTTGAACCCAGAGACTAATGTAAGTGTAATTAAAAATTATCTTAATCAAATTGATTTAGTGCTAATAATGAGTGTTAATCCTGGTTTTGGAGGACAAAAATTTATGCCAGAAGTATTAGAAAAAATTAAAGAGCTTAAGAATATTCAAAAAAGTCAAAATTTAGATTTTGACATAGAAATAGATGGTGGAATAAATTTTGAAAATTCAAAAATTGCAATTCAAGCGGGTGCTAATATTTTAGTATCAGGAACTACAATATTTAAAAGTAATAATGGGGATATTAAAAAAAATATTGATTTACTAAAATCTTTATAATGAAATGATTTTAAGAAATTCCTTAAATTTCATTTATCAGTTTTTAACAAACACTAATAGGTATTTAAGAAGTTTTTATTTAAATTCAAATTATTATGATAAAAAAATTTCTAAAATAGATAATAATGACTTATTTTATAAACCAAGTCCTCATTTACTTTCAGCATTAATTAAATATCAAAAAGAAAAAATTAATATTAATGAAATAGATATTAAAAATTTATGGGATAATAAAAATAAAGATAATAAAAATTTAAAAAAACTTAATAATTTTTATTGGTTTTTTAGCTTAGATTTAAAATCCTCAAAAGAAAAAATACAAAAAATAATATCTGATTGGATCAGTAATAATTCAAAATATAACTCTAATAGTTGGGAATTTGACCTAACATCAAAAAGAATCATATCCTGGTTATCAAATTACAATTTAACAATAGAAGAAAGTAACAACGAGTATCTAAAAACATTTAACATAATGATACAAAAACAAGCGAATCATTTAATAAATGAGATAAAAAGTTCAAAAATAGTTGATGATAAATTAATAGGTTGTGCGGCTATAATTTTAGTTGGTCTAAGCTACAAAGATGAAAATACCTATCTAACATTCGGCCTTAATTTATTAAAAAAAATATCTTTATTAACTTTTGATAATTTGGGTTTTCCAAAATCTAGAAACATAAAACAATTAATTTTCTACCTAAAATATTACATTTTAATTAGAGAATGGTTTAAAGAAGCTCAAATTGAAATTCCTGAACATATTGATGAAACAATTTATTATTTAGGACAAGGTTATGCTTTTATATGGCAAAATACGGAGACAAATATTTTAATGAATGGAAATAACATTTCTAATAATTCTGAATTTGACCAATATCTTAAGAGGTTTGGTTACACTTTTAAAAATGATAACAAAGAACTTGGTGGTTACGCTATTTTATATAATAAAAAAATTTCAATTGTAATGGATGTTGGTTCATCGCCTTCCTCAAAATTTTCATCAAATTATCAATCTGGGGCTCTCTCTTTTGAAATAAATTCTAATGGAAAAAAATTAATAAGTAATTGTGGTTATTATGAGGGAAAAAATATTGAATTAATTAAGTTATCAAAATCGACCGCAACACATAGTACATTAGTAATTGATGACAATTCTTCGTGCCAATACAGAAAAAATAATAAAAATTATATAGTGGAAAATATTTTAAAAATTTTAAAAAAAAATATTGTTTTTGAAAAAAATTATTGGAAAATAAGCGCTTCACACGACGGATATGGTAAAAAATATAATACAACTCATGAACGAGAAATAGAATTTTATCCTGAACAATCTAAATTTATTGGAACAGATAAAATTATTAATAAAAAAAATAATATAAATATTAAATTCGACATTAGATTTCATCTTGAACCTAATGTAAAATTAATGAAAACACAGAACAACAAAACAATTTTAATAGAATTGGAGGATGAGGCTTGGAAATTTACTTGTGATAACTTTGATATAAATATTGATAATGGTTTATATTTCGGTAATAAAAATTCATATATTCAAAACCAAAATATTTTTATTTCTGGCATAACTAATAATCAAAATGAAAATATTATTTGGCAAATAAATAAAATCTAATGAGAAAAATAAAAAAAGCACTAATTTCAGTACATGATAAACAAAACTTAAAGCCTTTATTAAGTATTTTAAAAAAAAATAAAGTTGAAATAATTAGTTCTGGTGGAACTTATAAATTTATAAAAAAATTAAATTTTAAATGTGCTGAAATATCAGAATTTACTGGATCTTCTGAAATTTTAGGAGGACGAGTAAAGACATTACATCCTAAAATCCATGCGGGAATTTTAAATATAAGAGAAAATAAATCACACATTCGAGACTTAAGGAAAAATAATTTTGAAAATATCGATCTTGTAATTGTAAATTTTTATCCATTTGAAAAAACTTTAGAAAATTCATCAAATCATAATACAATAATTGAGAATATTGATGTTGGTGGTCCCACTTTAGTAAGAAGTGCAGCAAAAAATTATAATGATGTTACGGTGATTACAAATTGTAACCAATATAATGAGCTAATAGATGAGTTGGTTCGATTTAAAGGTGCTACATCCTTAAATTTTAGGAAAAAAATGTCTGAAATAGCATTTACAGAAACCTCATATTATGACGCTGTTATTTCAAATTATTTTCAAAATTTGTCTAACAATATTTTGCCTAAAAAAAAAATAATTTATGGAAATTTAATTGAAAAACTGAGGTATGGAGAAAATCCTCATCAAAAGAGTGCTATATACTCAAAAAATAGCTCTATCAATATAAAGCAACTTAGTGGAAAACAATTAAGTTTTAATAATTATAATGATATCTTTACAGCAATAAAGATTTCAAAATCTTTACCTAAAAATCGCGGAGTTGTAATTGTAAAACACGCTAACCCATGTGGTGTGTCTATCATAAAAGACTCGATAGAGTGCTATAAATCTGCACTTGCATGTGATCCTATAAGTGCTTTTGGAGGAATAATTTCGTGTAATTTTAAAATAAATAAAAGATTAGCGTTAGAATTAAGCAAATTATTTTTGGAAGTTGTAATCGGAAATAACTTTGAAGCTAGTGCTTTAAAAATTCTTAAAAAGAAAAAAAATTTAAGATTGATAGATGCGTCAAATTTCAAACCAACTGAAAATTTAGAATTGAATTCTAATAATGAAAATATTTTAGTTCAATCAGCAGATATACAAAAATTTACAAAAAATAATTTTAAAATAGTTTCAAAAAATAAGCCAACCAAAACTCAATTAGAAAATTTAATATTTGCATTTAATATATGCAGACATGTTAAATCCAATGCTATAGTTTTAGCATCAAATAAATCAACGTTTGGTATTGGTTCAGGACAACCAAGTAGGCTTGATAGTTGCAAAATTGCAATTAAAAAAATGAAAAAATTTTCATTGAAATCTAATGATTTAGTAGCAGCTTCTGACGCTTTTTTTCCATTTGTTGATGGAATTGAAAAATTAATTCAGTCCGGAGTTACCGCAATTATTCAGCCAGCAGGGTCAATAAAGGACAAAGAAATTGTAAAGTTTGCAAATCAAACTAATACAGTTTTATTATTTTCAAAAACAAGACATTTTAAACATTAGAAATGTTGTCAATTTTGGCAGCTAAAATGAAGTCATTCTCAGACAGACCCTCTATAGCATGTGTAGTGATGTTTATCTTTGCATAGCCCCAACCAAAAATGATATCTGGATGATGACCTTCTTCCTCAGAAATTTTTCCAACTTTGTTAACAAAATTTTGACTATCTAAAAAATTTTTAAATTTAAAACTTTTCTCTAAATAAAAAATGCTTTTGTTGTTTTTGACCACATTCCAACCATCAACTTTTTTCTGATATTTATGAATTTCAGAAATATCAAAAGGCATAACACCTCCTTCACAAGGAGCACATTTTTTTTCTGTCAAATCACTCATAATCTAATGGAGCGGGCAAAGGGGGTCGAACCCTCGACCTTCTCGTTGGCAACGAGACGCTCTACCACTGAGCTATGCCCGCTTATTAAGAAACATTATAGTTAGCGGTTTTTAAAAATGCAAGTAATAGTCAAATTTTATATCTTTTAAGTAAATTACGATTTAAGCCATTCAAAATCTTTTTCAAAATCTTTTATCAAGAAATCATAGTCTTCGTACTTTTTTTTATCGTAAACTTTAATACCTGATCTTATTTGGTTGCTACTGGCAGTTTTAGAAAATAAATCATCCCTTTTATGGAAATTTATACAATTTTCATCCCAATCTAAATTACAAAATTCATAAATTTTTTGAGATATTCTTTTTGGGTTTTTAGTAAGATCTTCTAAAGATATGGATAATATTTTTTTTTCATTTTTTACTAATTGTTTTTCGATTACTTTTAAGTAATTATCAACATACCTGATTATATCATTGATAGAGTGCGACCATGAAATTTGACTCAAAAATTCTTTATAAATTGCAAAAACATTGTCTCTTATATCTCTGTGGGTATGTATAAATTTAGCATTTGGGAAAATTCTTAATATCAAATCTACATAATAAAAATTTTCTAATGACTTATCTAAAAAGAAAACTTTTTTATCTTTAATTGAAACATTGAGATTTTTATAAGAATTAAGCAATTTTTTTAAAATTATACTTATGTCAACTTCAATTTTATCAATATTACTTTGTTCTTCAAAAAGCTCATTTCTATGAGTATTTAATAGTGACCAATTAATTAGATTAGTCTCTCCTAAATCTTCAATTTCATTCTTACCAGATGATATAATTTGCTCTGTAACAGTAGAACCTGACCTAGGCAATCCAATTATGAATATTGGAAACATATTTTCAATCTTATTTTGATTTTTTGTTTGTTCTAAAAAATAAAATTTATCAAACTTGTTTGGTATAATTTCAAACCAATAATTTAGTGCTTGTTTGTTTACTTTATCTTTGCTTTTGAAAGAATAATGATTTGCTTTTTCTAAAAAAAATACCTCTTTTTTAAAGTTCTTTTTTTCATTTTCTTTTTTTGCTAATAAAAAATAACCTGATGCAATATTAAAATATTCATCCTTTCCAAACTTAATAAACTTTTCTATATTTGGGATGTCTTGATTATAAGGTATCTTTTTATCTAATTTAGACATATTGTATAGAACACTCAGATTCTTTGGATTTAAATTTAGTGCTTTTTTGTAAAATTTTAATGACTCTGAATTTCTGCCAAGATTCTCAAGTAAGATTGCTAAGTTTATTAGTGCCGTCTCATTTTTTTCATTGATGGAAACTGATTTTAAATAATAGTCCTCTGCCTTTTTGAAGTCTTTCATTCTAAGAAAATTATTTGCAATCATATTTAACACACCAGAATTGTTTGGATTAATTTTTTGATATTCAAAAAGATAATATTTCACATCCTGAAAATTATTTAATTTACTTAAAGTGTCTGCCAATAATAATAAAATATTTAGCTTTATCTTTGATTCTAACTCAAAATTATTAATAACCTTTAAAAGGCTGATTTTAGCTTCTTCAAATTTATTTATTTTATAAAAATTTTTTGCCTTATTTATTAGTTGAATATAATCTTCCATTTAATATAAATTTATTTATGAATAATTTACCAAAAAATATACCTATTTTCCCATTAAGTAACTTTATAATTTTTCCCAAAACCACAGTCCCTTTGAATATTTTTGAACCTAGATACATTGATATGGTTAATGATAGTATGAAATCAAATAAATTCATAGGAATGATACAGCCTAAGCCAAATTTAACAAAAGGTTCAAAATCAAAACTTCCAAATTTACATAATATAGGTTGTCTTGGTAAAATTACAGGATTTAAAGAAACAGAAGATGGAAGATTTCTTATTGATTTACGAGGAATTATTAGATTTAAAATATTAAAAGAGTTAGATACAAAAAAAAAATATAGAGAGTGTAAAGTAGATTACCAAACTTTTTTGGGGGATTTAAATGAGGAAAAAGAAGAGTTAAAATTTTCTGATTTGGAACTTGTTTTCAGAGATCTTAAAAAATTATTTGAAAAAAAAGGATTTATTATTAATTGGAATGCACTTGAGAAACAAAGCTTACATGAGACAATAAATGCTTTAGCTATGGCATCTCCATTTACTTTAGAGGAAAAACAAGTGTTATTAGAAGCCTTAAGTTTAGATATAAGAAAAAACAAGATAGCAGAAATTTTATCTACATACACATACGACGAATTTCATAATACAACTTTGCAATAAATTTAAGATCTTAAGCCCTTGTCGGCAAATTTTTGAAGAGACGAATTGATAAATTTATTCTTCCCTAAAGCATATATTGATTTGCTTAATATGTCTGAGTTTATTTTACTTTCAAAATTAAACAATTCATAAATTAAATCGATACCAGATGAAAATAAGAAATTTTTATCTTGTGAGTTAATTGTAAAATCATGGCATATTGATCTATCTATATCTAGTCCTAAATTCATTTTTTTATCAATTAAACTTGATAAGAGATTAATATCTCTTAATGACATATTAAATCCTTGACCGGCTAATGGATGAATAGAGTGTAATAAATCACCAAAAGCAAGAATATTATCCTTATAGTATTGTCTTAAATTTGAAGCTTTAAGCTTAAAACAACTACATTCATCAATTTTTTTTATATCGTACATGGGATTATATTTATGAATTAATTTTTTTATTTCAGAAATTTCAATTTTATTTCTTGATTTAAAAGAATAAACTACAGATGTTTGGTTTTCTGAGATTGGCAAAAATGCTATTGGTCCATTTTTTGTAAAATATTGAAATGCTGTATTATTATTAGTTTCTTTATGAAAAATAATAGTTGTGTAAGCAAAACTATTATAATTCTTTTCTAGTCTTCTAAAAAAAAATTTTTTTGTGATTTCATGTTTTGAGTTACAATTTATAATCAAATTATACTTCTGTTTGATTAAATTTTTATAATCATTAACTTTTTTAAATCTTATTAATTTACTTTTTTTCAAATTCTTAAATAACAATTTTTGTAAATTAAAATTTTTAACTATTGAAAAAATTTGTTTGTTGTTTTTAAAATTTAAAATTTCCTCTTTTAAATTTTTTTCTGTATAGACCTTAATATTACGAATATTCCACAAAATATTATTTATATTCAATATTTCCTTATTAAAATAATCAGCATTAGACTTGGAAATCCCTAAAGTTCTTGATTTATCATATTTACTATTTTCTTTTCCTGATAAAATTTCTACTAATATATCTTTTTGAATTAGCATTTTTGCCAATGTTAAGCTAACTAAGCCGTCACCAATAATACAAACTTTCATAACAAATTAATTTTAACAATAAAAATATGATGATACAAAGTGTTAAATTTGATTCATTAAAATGAATATTAAAAAAATAACAAAAATAGTACTCAAATTTACAATAAATAGATTGATCGAAATATTAGGTACATCTGTATCTCTGATTGGTTTTTTGCTATTTATAGCTTTAATCTCATATTCTCCTGATGACCCGAATTTTATATTTCCAGAAAACACTGAAATTAAAAATTTTTTAGGTTTTCAAGGTAGCTATATTTCGGATTTATTCTTTCAATCAATTGGGATCATGTCATACCTCGTATCAATATCACTTTTTATAACTGGAATTAATATGTTCAGAGGAAAAAATATTTTTCTAATAATTGAAAATAATTTTTATATAATTCTTTATTGTATTTTCGGTACAATATTTTTAAATTTTTTTTATAAAAATACTTTTGAATTATATATAAATGGAAATGGTGGATTTGTAGGGGAATATTTTGTTGATTCCTTTTTTGTTAACTTAATAAACTTTCAAAAAACTTTTTCTTATTATTTTTTAATTTTAATTACAATTGGATTATTTTTGATTAGTGTTAATTTTAATTATAAAAAATTTTTACTTTTTTTAAAAAAAATTTTTAATTTTATTAGTAGAAAAAATACCAAATCTTATACTGATAAAAGCGAAATTATAAGTGAGTACATACCTCAGGATGAAATTAAAAATTTAATACAAGAGGATTTACCATTTATAAAAGCGGAAAAAATGAAAGAAAATGAGAAAACAAAATTCAAACTCCCAAATTTAGATTTACTAAACACTCCAAGTAAAAAAGAGAGAGAAGAAACAAGTAAAGTTGTCAGTTATGATCCTGAATTTCTTGAAAAAATCTTATTAGACTTCGGTGTAAACGGAAGTATTAAAAAAGTAAGTCATGGACCAGTTGTAACACTAAATGAATTTGAACCTGCTGCAGGCGTAAAAGTATCAAAGATAATTAATCTTTCAGATGATATAGCAAGAAACACTAGTTCGGAGTCTGCGCGTATAGCTACCATACCAGGAAGCAATACTGTCGGCATTGAATTACCAAACAATTTAAGAGAAAATGTTTATTTAAGTGAAATTTTGGATAAAACTGAATTTAAGAAAAAAGATATTAAATTACCAATTGCGCTTGGAAAAAATATATCTGGCACTCCTGTAGTGGGAGATTTAGCTTCAATGCCTCATTTATTGATTGCCGGTACAACAGGTTCAGGAAAATCAGTTTGCATTAATACGATTATTCTATCTCTTTTATATAAACATACACCTGAAAAATGTAAGTTTATTTTAATAGACCCAAAAATGTTAGAACTGTCTACTTATGAGGGTATCCCACATCTTATTTGTCCAGTAATAACTGAGGCTAAGAAAGCTGCATCTGTCCTCGGTTGGGTAGTAAAAGAAATGGAGAGTAGATATCGCTTGATGACGAAAGAGGGAGTGAGAAACATTGATAGTTATAATGTAAAACACAAGTTACCGATGCCCTACATAGTTGTCGTAGTTGATGAAATGTCTGATTTAATGCTTGTGGCTGGAAAAGAAATAGAAAATTATATTCAAAAATTATCCCAAATGGCTAGGGCAGCTGGAATACATATAATTATGGCCACTCAAAGACCAAGCGTGGATGTAATAACTGGAACAATAAAAGCTAATTTCCCAACTAGAATTTCATTTCAAGTTACATCTAAAATAGATAGTAGAACAATATTAGGAGAGCAAGGTGCTGAGCAATTATTAGGTAAAGGCGATATGCTTTATATGTCATCTGCAAATAAAATTTTGAGAATTCATGCTCCATTTGTGTCAGATAACGAAATAGAAAAAATTAATAACTTTATAAGATCACAACAAGAACCGGATTACGTGGATGAAATTTTAAATTTTGCAGATGAAAAAGAAATAGGAGATGGACTTAAGAATAATAATGATAAAGATGAACTTTATGAAACAGCATTGGAAATAATTAAATCTGAAGGTAAAGCCTCTACTTCCTTTTTGCAAAGGAAATTGCAAATTGGGTATAATAGGGCTGCTCGAATTATTGATATGATGGAGAGTGAAGGTGTGGTAAGTAAGGCAAACCATGTTGGTAAAAGAGATGTGCTTTGATGAAAAGGTTTTTTTTATTACTTATTATTATTAATTTTCCTAATTTAGGACTGGCGGCAATCAAGGATAAAATAATAAATAATTTAAATAGTATTGAAAATTTAAGCTTTAAATTTGAACAAAATATTAATGGTAAAATTGAAACAGGAGATTGTGTTATTCAGTATCCAAAAAAAATTTTCTGTAGATATGATAAATTAAACAATAAAATTTTAGTTTCTAATGGTACATCTCTTGTAATTAAGACAAACAACGGAAATTATTATCGATACAGAATAGAGAGAACGCCGTTAAATTATATACTTGATAAAAATTTTTTGATTCAAGAAATACAAAATTTAAAAGAAAGAGTTGTTGATAATAAATTTGTTAATTTTACATTTTTTAAAAATGAAAATGAGATTAATATATTTTTTGATGCACAAAATTATGAATTAATTGGTTGGCAAACTTTAGATATATATCAAAACTTAAATATTACTTACCTGTATACTATTAGAAAAAATCAAATATTAGAAAAAAATTTTTTTAAACTTCCTCCTATAAACTAAATTCTAATAGTTTCTTTTTTGTAAATTTTCATACCTCTTGCTAAATAGTTATCTAATGCGTTCTTATGATCAAGAGAACATGTATGAACCCAAACTCTTTTAACATCCTTTTTAAAAGATTTTTTTATTGCTGTAGTGAGCATATAACCGCCTAGTTTTTTATTTTGATATTCCTCTAATAGTCCAAAATATGCGATTTCTATCTCTTGAAGCTTTGAATGAAATATCAGCTCAAAATATCCTGCCAAATCATCTTTAACCTTTAGAATATATGTATCTAATCTAGGATCAGATGAATATTTAATCCAATCTTTTTCTGACCAGGTCAGACGATCAATCCATTTATGTTTTTTTCCAACATTTTTATAAAAAAATTTATTAATCTGAAAATCATCTGGTTTTACAATATGTGTGGAACATTCTACCTGTGGAGAAACACTTTCAATTAAACAATTGATTGATTTAATCTCTAAATAATTACGAACGATAGTCTCTTTCACACAACCATTTTTCCCACTTTTTCGCCACCAAATAGGTGAAAGTGTAAATGAGGAACTTCTTGTCCCCCATCTTCATTAATATTAGCTAATGCCCTATATCCCTTCCCTGTATCAACTGAAATCCCAAGTTTCTTTGCTACAATATTAATTCCTTTCAATAATCCAACCATTTCTTTTGGTGATGCATTTACACAAAAATCATCCAAATCAATATATTTCCCTTTTGGAATTACTAATGCATGAATTTTTTTTTGAGGATTAATATCATGAAAAGATAAAACAAAATCATCTTCATAAATTTTTTTACAAGGAATTTCTCCCCTCAAAATTTTTGCAAAGACGTTGTTATCATCGTAACTCATTTTTTTCTTTTATTTAATTCATCCATAACATCTTCAATTTTTACCTCATTAGCCTCTAAATACATTATCAAATGATAAAAGACATCTGCAGCTTCATGAATTGTGTTTGAATTATTTTCAACAGCTTCTATCAACTCATTTATTTCCTCGAGAACTTTTTCTTTACTTAAAGACTTATCGCTAAGTAATTTATTTGTATAAGATCCATCTACAGGCGATTTTTTTCTTTCCCTCGCAAGATTAAATAAATTTTCTAACGTACTAAGCATGTCAAATTCTAACAGGTATTCCTTTTGAGTCCAAATATTCCTTCGCTTCTTTTACTGAATGTTTTCCGTAATGAAATATAGATGCAGCAAGAACGGCACTAGCTTTTCCTAATTTTATTCCATCAACTAAGTGATCTAAATTACCTACACCACCTGAAGCAATTACCGGAATATTTACTTTTGATGAAATTTTAGACATTAGATCAATATCATATCCAACTTGTGTTCCATCTCTATCCATAGAAGTTACTAGTAATTCTCCTGCACCATTGTCTTCCATCTGTTTTGCGTACTCTAATGCATCAATACCACTATTATTTCTTCCTCCATGAGTAAATACTTCCCACTTATCCTCATTTTTTTTTGCATCAATTGCAACTACAATACATTGGGATCCAAATTTTTTTGAACTATCAATAACAACTTTTGAATTTTCAACTGCAGCAGTATTTATGGAAACTTTATCTGCACCACAATTTAGTAATTTGTAAATATCCTCCACACTTCTTATGCCACCACCAACTGTTAGAGGTACAAAACATTTCTTTGAAGTTTTTTCTACAACTTCATAAATAATAGCTCTATTTTCATTTGATGCAGTAATATCAAGAAAACAAATTTCATCTGCCCCACCATCACTGTAAATTTTTGCTTGCTCAACGGGATCTCCGGCATCTTTTAGATCCACAAAGTTTATTCCTTTAACAACACGTCCATTTTTTACATCTAAACAAGGAATTATTCTTTTTTTAAGCATCTTCTTTTACAAGCTCTTCTAATTTTATATCACCATCATAAATAGCTTTACCAACTATTATACCCTC
This sequence comes from Candidatus Pelagibacter communis, assembly GCF_001180185.1. Taxonomy (GTDB): domain Bacteria; phylum Pseudomonadota; class Alphaproteobacteria; order Pelagibacterales; family Pelagibacteraceae; genus Pelagibacter; species Pelagibacter ubique_F. The sequence continues at coordinate 80,328 of NZ_CVSS01000008.1, forward strand.
AACATTTTTTAAATTCTTTGCTTTTTTAATGTCATCTATTGACGAAACTCCACCAGATATAATTACTGGACAATTTGATATCTCAGCAACTTTTGCTGTTTCATCAAAATTTGGGCTTAGTTTCGAGCCATCTCGGTTAATATCAGTATAAATCAATCTACTAACTCCATAATCATTAACCTCTTTTAAATAATCTAAAGTCAATTGATTAGATTTTTCTGTCCATCCAGATACCGACAGATAACCATCTTTAGCATCCAAACCTAAGGCAATTTTATTTGGAAATTTTTCACATGCTTCTTTTAAAAAGTTTTTATCTTTTATTGCAGCACTTCCTAAAATTGTTTTCTCAGCACCTGCATCAATATATCTTTGAATACTATCAAGATTTCTGATTCCACCACCTACCTCGACTTTTAAATTAAATTTGCCAACTATATTCTGGATAATATTTAAATTAACTGTTTCACCATTTAAAGCTCCATCTAGATCTACAATGTGTAAATTTTTAAAACCATAATTTTTATATTTACTAGCTTGTTCAACTGGAGACATTTCGTACTCAGTTTTATTTTCAAAATCTCCCTTTACTAACCTTACACATTTTTTATCTTTAATATCTATAGCCGGGAATATTTTCATATTTATTTTATAAACTTATAAAATTATCAATTATTTTAAGTCCCATCTTATCACTTTTCTCTGGGTGGAATTGAGTTCCAAAAATATTTTCTTTTTCGACAGAGCAAACAATATTTGTTGAATAATCTGTTGTCGCTAAAATCACTTTTTTATCCTCTGGTATAAATTCATAGCTATGAACAAAATACATATGAGAATTATTTTCTACATCTTTAAAAATTTTACTATCTTTTACAATACTGATTTGGTTCCAGCCAATATGAGGAAGTTTATATTTACCATTTTGATTATCTATTTTTGCAACTTTTCCTGAAATCCAACCTAACCCTTCAGTTTCAATTTCTTCGTAACCAATATCAGCAAACATTTGTAAGCCAACACAAATCCCGAGAAGAGGTTTTTTATACATTATTGCAAATTCATTTAATGTATCTGAAAGTCCATTAATTTTATTTAAAGCTTCTACACAGCTTTTAAATGAGCCCTGCCCTGGCAAGACTACTTTATCACTCAATTTAATTTTATTTAAATCTGAAGTAACCTCAATATTTACTTTATCTTGAGCAACTTCTTTAAAAGAATTTATTACAGAACTTATATTACCAGAATTATAATCAACAATTGTGACCTTCATCAAACTTATAATGAACCTTTAGTGGATGGAACGCTCTTTTTATTTCTAGGATCCAACTCTAATGCTGCTCTTAAAGATCTTGCTAATCCCTTATAACAAGACTCGATAATATGATGACTATTATCACCATAAATATTTTCTATATGCAAAGTAATACCAGCAGATTGTGAAAAAGCCTGAAACCACTCTTTGAATAACTCAGTATCCATTTCTCCTAGTTTCTCAACTTTTAATTTTACTTTCCAAATTAAATAAGGTCTATTTGAAACATCAATTGCAACACGAGATAATGTTTCATCCATTGGTATCATAGAATGCGCATACCTTTTAATTCCTATAAATTTTTTGGCTGCTTTTTTCAATGCTTCTCCTATAGCTATACCTGTGTCTTCTGTAGTGTGATGAAGATCAATATGAGTATCTCCTTTTGCTTTTACTTTTAAATCAATTAAAGAGTGTTTGGATAATTGTTCAAGCATGTGATCTAAAAAACCTATTCCGGTGTCAACTTGATACTTGCCCTTACCATCAATATTTAACTCAACACTAATGCTAGTTTCTTTTGTTTTTCTAGATACTTTCCCTTTTCTGGTCATATATTTTAGAGGTATACAGACATAATCCACCTATATCAATATTTGTATCTGGACTTGAAGTATCAAAATTAATTACCATTTATTGTTTATGACAACAATTGTTTTAGTTAGAAAGAATAACGAAGTAGTAGTCGCTGGTGACGGACAGGTTAGTATGGGAAATACAGTCGTTAAAAGTACTGCTTCAAAAGTGAGAAAAATTGAAAAAAGAGATGTAGTTGCTGGATTTGCGGGATCTACTGCTGATGCTCTAACTCTATTTGAAAGATTAGAGGGTAAACTTGAGAAACATGCGGGAAATTTGTCTAGAGCCGCAGTAGAGCTAGCTAAGGATTGGAGAACTGATAAATATTTAAGAAGACTAGAGGCTCTTATGGCTGTAGGAGATAAAAATAATAGTTATATAATTTCTGGGACTGGTGATGTTTTAGAACCCGAAGGAGATGTTATTGGAATTGGTTCAGGGGGTAACTATGCTTTAGCAGCAGGAAAAGTTTTAATGGAAGGAAAAATGTCAGCAGAGGAAGTTGCAAAAAAGGCAATAAAAGTTGCTGCTGATATTTGTGTATTTACAAACGATAATGTAAAAATTGAGAAAATATAATGGAAAATCAAAACGTAACACCTTTACATCCTAAAGAAAAAAATAAAAAAGAAGAAGCTTCTTTGGTAAGCTCTCTTTCACCAAGAGAAATAGTTTCAGAATTAGATAGGTTTGTTGTAGGTCAGAATAAAGCAAAAAAAGCTGTTGCTGTTGCTTTAAGGAATAGATGGAGAAGACTAGCGCTTAAAGGTGAGATGAAAAATGAAATTTTACCCAAAAATATTTTGATGATTGGTCCAACTGGAGTTGGTAAAACAGAGATTTCTAGAAGACTTTCTAAACTTGCAGAAGCGCCTTTTGTAAAAGTTGAAGCCACAAGGTTTACAGAAGTTGGTTATGTTGGAAGAGATGTTGAACAAATAGTTAGAGATTTGATTGAAATCGCAATATCTATGGAAAAAGTTAAGAAAAGGAAAGAAGTTTTTACAAAAGCACAAAAAGCTGCTGAAGAAAAAGTCTTAGATGCTTTAGTGGGTAAAAAAGCAAGTTTAGCTACAAGAGAAAGCTTTAGGAAAAGACTTAGAAATGGTGATTTAGATGACAATGAAATAGAAATAGCAGTAAGTGATACTGGTTCTGGTGGAACATCATTTGAAATACCAGGTATGCCTGGAGCTAATGTGGGAATGATTAATATTGGAGAGATGCTCGGTAAATCTATGGGCAATAAAGAAAAAAAAAAGAAAATGACCGTAAAAGAGTCTCATGAAATTTTGATAAACGATGAATCTGATAAATTAATTGAACAAGACAAAATAATAAAAGCTGCAAAATTATCTACTGAAAATAACGGAATTGTATTTTTAGATGAGATAGATAAAATCTCAGCAAGAACTGATAGAGTAGGTGGTGATGTATCAAGAGAAGGTGTGCAAAGGGATTTGTTGCCATTGATTGAGGGAACTACTGTAAATACTAAACACGGACCTATAAAAACAGATCATATTTTATTTATTGCATCAGGAGCATTTCAACTTGCGAAACCATCAGATTTATTGCCTGAACTTCAAGGTAGATTGCCTATTAGAGTTGAGTTAGAAGCTCTAACAAGCGAAGATTTTAAAAGAATTCTAAGAGAACCAGACTATAGCTTAATAAAACAATATGTTGCGCTTCTTAAAACTGAAAATGTGAATTTAGAATTTTCTGATGATGGAATAGACACTATTGCAAAAATTGCATCTGAAGTAAATGCAACTGTTGAAAATATTGGCGCCAGAAGACTTCACACAATAATAGAAAAAATTTTAGACGATATAAGTTTTACAGCTACTGATAGGGCGGGTGAAAAAATTATCATTAACAAAGAATATATAAATAAAAATTTAGATACTCTTGTAAAAGATACTGATTTATCAAAATTTATTTTATAATTTTTTTTTTAAGAAAATATAAAAAGCACCGCTACCGCCATCTTTGATTTTAGCTTCTTTTATCTCAATAATCTTTTTCATCAAATTAAAGTTATTTTTAATAAATTCTGGAACGGAATTTTTTAATATACTCAAATCTTTTGAAATATAAGGATCTTTTTCAACATCTGAATGGAGACCTTTGCCAGTCACAACAACAATTTTTGTAACCCCATTTGTATGTGAGTCATTAATAAATTTTTCAATAGTTTTATTAGCCTCTCCTAATGTAAAACCATGTAAATCAATACGCTTAATTTTTGTGGTTTTACCCACTGACGAATCTAAATCTTTGTTAGGTAATTTTTCATCATTAGATAAGAACTTTTCCCAATCCTTCTTATCTTTTTCTGAAATTTTATCGTTCAACTATGTAAGCGTATCTACTAATTGCCAGTTAGGATTATTTGATCTGGTGTCTCTCGAAAAAACCCATGTATCATAAATTTTTTTTATTTTTTCAGGATCGCCTGAAATAATTTTTTTATCTATATCTCTAATACAAGTGATCACTTCACTTACGAAATCTACTGTCACATTTAATGTTTTATCTAACATTTTATGTTCTTTAATTTTAGCTGATTTAACTCCTATAAAAGTTATTTCAGCATAATGACCTCTTTTACTTCTTTCCTTAAGAGCAGCTTCAAATTGATCATGAATTTTATTGCTTAACAAAGGTTTGCTAGCTATCAATTTATTATCATTATCACTAAAGTCAGTTATGATTGTTTCATAAGCAATTTTAGCTCCTTTTAAAAATTCTTGTTGAGCTTTGTGATCAAAATTTTCTTTTTTAAAGATTTTTTGATCGCTTTGAATATTATTTAAAACTTTTTCGAATTGTGAGGGAGGTTCTCCTTCAAAACCAGTTCTTTTTCCTAAAATGCCTCTCAATCTTAAAAAAATGAACCCTGCGATCATCGCAAGTAATATTATATCTATGTATTCAAAACTATAATTCATTACCTAAATGTAATTACTATGTTGATTAATTTCAACTAACAATTACATTAAAGACAAATGAACTCAGTTTTATTATCAATTATTTTAATTCCAATTTTAGAAATTTACCTTTTTATTAAGATAGGCTCTCAAATTGGCGCTTTTAATACAATTTTGCTAATATTTGTTACTGCATTTATCGGCGTATATTATGCAAAGTATGAGGGTTTAAATACTATTAAATCAGGTTTCCTTCAGATGATTAAAAATGAAATCCCTGCCTATGAAATAATTTCAGGAGCAGCTATAGCTTTTGCAGCTGTCCTTTTAATTATACCAGGCTTTGCCACGGATTTTTTGGGTTTCTTATTTATATTTCCTATAACGAGAAAATTAATATTTGGAAAATTTTCAAAAAAATTTAAGGATACTAAAGAAAAAAAAAATGATTTCATTGAAGGAGAATATGAAGATATAGAAGACAATGATGACAGAAAAGTTTAAAATTTTAGCAAATTACATTAAAGATATGTCAAGTGAAACACCGGACATTGAAACTTTTTTATTTGTAAAAGAAAATATTTCTAAATACCAGTTAAATATTGACATTAATTCTAAAGCTTTAAAGGATAAACTAGTTGAAATAAATACTACTCTTAAATTTGAAGATAAAGAACCTAATCAAAAAAAATCACATTATGAAATAGTTTATGCTACGATAATTAAAGTAGGAGATGATATTAAGGAAAAAAAAGAATTAGAAAAAATAATTCTTTGTGATGTACCATCACAAATTTATCCTGATTTAGAAAAAGCTTTTTTAAATCTAATTCACAATTCAGGTCACCCTGGTTTGAAAATTGAAAAAAAAATAGATTTTAACAAACTGTATAACGAACGGTTTAATTAAAAAAGTTTTTTTTTAAGTTTTTTTTCAAAAAAAGATTATGTTTAACTAGTTCCTCTGGAGAAGGATTTATAATTTTTTTACAGTAATCAACATTTTTATTTTTTAAATCAAAATGTTTTTGCTCCGGTTCGTTAAATTCAAGCATTGGTTCTTTTTGATCAATCAAATTTATATAAACTTTTGATAATAAATCACAGTCAATGAGAGCGGTATGTTGTACTCTTTTAGAGTTATCGATCCTGTATCTTTTACATAGAGCGTCGAGACTTATTCCAGAGCCTGGAAACTTGTCTCGAGCCAAAACAAGTGTGTCAATTACTTCGTTATTAATTTTATTTATTCCAAGAAGTTTTAATTCATTATTAATATGACCTAAATCAAATTCAGCATTATGTATAATTAACTTTTTTCCTTCAATAAAATTTAAAAATTCTTGAGCAATTTCTTTAAATTTTTTTTGTTTAGACAAAAAATCGTCAGAGTAACCATGTACCTTGAAAGCTTTTTCTGATACCTTTCTTTCAGGATTTAAATAACAATGAAATTTATTTTTTGTTGGAACTAAGTTATTAAGCTCGATACATCCAATTTCAACAATTCTATGGCCCTCTTTAATTGATATACCTGTTGTCTCTGTGTCTAATACTATTTCTTTCATTTATATAATTTGACTTAAAATATTTTTAATGGCTCTTTTAACAGATTTATCAGTAAAATCATTTTTTATAATAAATTGAGATTTATTCTTTTTATAATTCAGTGGTAACTGAATATTTTTAAACTTTTTATAAAGTTCTTTATTATAATTATTCCTATTTTTTAATCTTTTTAAAATTTCAGATTTTTTTGACTCAACGAAAACTAGAATATCTTTCTTACTATTGATCTTATTTTCTAATAGAAGAGGAATATCTAAAACGACTATCTTTTTATTTTCATGTTTTTTTAAAAAAACATTCATCTTCTTTTTTATTTCGAGATGAACAATTTTTACTATTTTTTTCAAATTGTCTTTATTAAATAATATTGCTCTTGTAATTTCATTTTTACTGATTGGAAAAGAATAAATAAATTTAGGTAGAGATTTTTTAAGTTTTTTAAAAACTTTAATATCATTTTTATATAACTTACTTACCTCATTATCAGCATTAAATACTGGATATCTAAAGCACCTGGCTATGTAACTTTTTCCTGATCCAATATCACCTAAAATTCCAATTTTGATCATTAATCCAATAATTTAATTACTTCATCATTAATTTTAGGACTAACACCTGTCCACATTTTAAAAGCCAAATGCGCTTGCCACAAAAACATCATTTTTCCATTCATAGTTTTGTTTCCCCTAATTTTTGCCTCCTTAAGAAAATTTGTTTCTCTAGGGTTGTAAATTAGGTCGTAAAACAAGACTTCTTTTTTATTTATATAATCACTAAAATCAAAATTAATTTTTTCATCTTTTTTCAAACCGACACTGGTTGTATTTATGACCAAATCACATAATTCACATTTTTTCTCCCAGTCAATAATTTCTATAGTATCTTCTTTAATTTGAAGAATACCAGGTGCTGTATCCCATAATTTTTTTAACTCTTCTGCTTTTTCTCGCGTTCGATTGGTTAAATAAATTTTTTTAGCTCCATTAATTTTGATAAAACTTGACAAAATGGAAGGAGTAACACCTCCTGCACCAATTATTAAAACTTTTTTATTTTTAGAAAACCAATCATTTTTCACTAAACTAATCTCAAAACCTTGTTGATCTGTGTTGTATCCAACAACTTTATCATTTTCTTTAACTAATGTATTTACAGATTTGGTCAACTGAACATCTTGTGGTGCATCGTCAATATAATTAAATATTTCTCGTTTAAAAGGAACCGTTACATTTACACCTTTTATTTCTTCCTTTTTAATTTGTTCAACTATTTTTTTTAGATCACCCTTCTCTACTTTTTTCTTTTCATAAATTGAGTCAGAAAATCTATATTTTTTAAACCAATAATTATGTAAAAGTGGAGATAGAGAATGATCTATTGGATTGCCAATTACTAGATATTTATTCATAATTTTTTAGATAATCCTTAATTTTGTCAATTGGAAGGCCCATTATAGTATTTTCGTCTCCTTTTATATCTGTAAATAGTTTTCTTCCCTCACCTTCAATTTGGTAAACATTGTAAGCATATAAAGCTTCATCTGATATTTTGGATAAATATAACTTAAGTTCATCATCAGAAAAATTTTTCATAGTTAATATTGCTTTGTCAGTATAATTCCAGATCATATTACCACCTCTAGATATACATACTGAGCTTATTAAATAATGTGATTTATTGTTAAGTAATTTTAAAATATCAAATGCTTCAGTTCTATTATTTGGTTTTGATAAGATGCTACCATCTAAATCTATAACACTATCAGCTCCAAGCACCATATAATCTCTATATTTGGCGCTTACTTTATTTGCCTTTAACTCTGCTAAATTTTTTGAAATTATCTCTGGTGAGGCGTTTTCTTTACTTAATGATATTTTTACAGTATCTTCATCAACGTTTGATGGTATCACATCACAACTTATACCATTTGAATTTAAAATATTTTTTCTTACTTTGCTTTTTGAGGCTAAGATAATCTTATCCATCATTTTTGACTATAAATTTCATAAATTTTAATTACTGAGGCAGCTGTTTCTTCAACAGATTTTCTTGTTACATCAATAGTTGGCCAACCATATTTTTTGAAAGTTTTTTTTGCATTATCAATTTCTTTTTGAATATTTTCTATATTTGTATATTTTTTATTTTCTGTTTCCTTTAAAGAATTCATTCGATTTTTCCTTAAATCTACTAATCTTTGCGCTTCTGTATTTAATCCAATAACACAACTAATTTTAGGATCACTTTTTAATATTTTTGGTATTGAGTTTTCATTTACTAATGGGATATTAGAAGTTTTATAACCTTTATTTGCCAAGTAAATAGAAGTTGGTGTTTTGCTAGTTCTACTAACGCCTAATAAAACAATATCTGACTTACCCACATCGTTTAATAAATTTCCATCATCATGGTTCATTGTAAATTGTATAGCTTCTATCCTCTGATAATATTCTTCATTTAATACGTGTTGTCCACTTGGCTCATGAGAGGCTTTTTGATTTAGTAATTTAGAAAAACTAAGTATTAAATTTCCTAAAACACCAAAGCATGGAAGCCCTTTGTCTTCGCTTTGATTTGCAAGAAATTTAGCTAAGCTGTTGTCAACTATTGTATATAAAATAATTGAATTTTTGTTTTTTTTAGCATTACCTAATATTTTTATAATTTGGTTTTCCGTTCTAGTAAAAGAATATGAATGAACTTTGTATTCGATATTTGAAAATTGTGCTTTTAAAGCTAGAAAAATTCTATCTAATGTCTCACCAGTTGAGTCAGAAATAAGATAGATTTGAAAGGTTCTGCTCATGAAAAAAATGTTAGTTTTATTGTATTAATTCTTAAAATCTCTTCATTATTTTAATATTATCTTAAAACTTTTTGTAAATAACTTATATTATTAACAATAATAAACATGTTAATAAAATTATACATTTTTTAAGTAAAACTAAATTAGTAAGTAAAACTTACGTTTTTAGATCAATTAATATGAATAAATAGTTAATAAAAAGTGTGTAAAAATTAATTATCGTAATTCACAAGATATAATACTAATACAATAATTATATATATAATATTATGACACCTATAACCAAAGTCATTGTTGAAAAAGATACTAAAATAAATCCTATATGGATAATGAGACAAGCCGGAAGATATCTTCCAGAATTCAGAGAAATTAGAAAACAAAATCAAAATTTTATTAATTTATGTCTAAATAAGGAATTATCGGCAGAGATCACATTACAGCCACTGAAAAGATTTAATCTTGATGCTGCGATAATTTTTTCTGACATTTTGATATTACCTTATGGTTTGAATCAGAAGGTAGAATTTAAAAAAGATTTTGGTCCATTATTGGGAGAGTTAGATCTTAATCAAATTTCAAAAATAGATGAAATTGATTTTGTCCAAAAAATTCTACCAGTTTATAAAGCAATAAATTTAGTTAGTAATCATAAACTAACAAAAAATAAAAATACTATTGGTTTTGTTGGTGCTCCTTGGACATTATTAGTGTACATGATTAATCAACAATCACCTAAAAAAAAATTAAAAGATAATTTTTTTAAAGATGAGTTTCTAATAAATAGAATTCTATTAATCATAGAAAAATTTTTAAAAATTCATATTAAAAACCAAATAGATAATGGAGCAAATATCATTCAAATATTCGATAGCTGGGCAGGACTTTTAGAAGAAAAAGATTTGCCAAATTATGTATATAGCCCAACTTTAAATTTAGTAAATTATGTAAAATCTTTAAATACTCCTGTTATATGTTTTCCAAGGGAAATTAAAAATTATAAAGAATTTTGCGATATTATTAAACCTGATGTAATAAATATAGATTATAATGTTAATCCTAAAGAAATAATAAGAAAAATAGAAATCCCTATTCAAGGAGGACTTGATCCCAAAGTTTTATTAACAGACAAAGAAACTCTAAAAAAAGAAGCTATCAAATATTTAGATATTTTTAAAGATCACCCTTACATTTTTAATCTTGGACATGGTGTGTTACCTGAAACTAATCCTGAAATGGTGGAATATTTAATAAAAATCGTAAAAGAATATTAATGAAAAAAGCAATAATTTTATTTAATCTTGGTGGACCAGATAAATTGCAAAATGTTGAACCATTCTTGTTTAATTTGTTTAATGATCCAGCAATTTTAAATTTACCTGGATTTTTAAGATATCCTTTAGCTAAGTTTATAGCTAACAGAAGAGCTCCAACAGCAAAAAAAATTTACGAAGAACTGGGAGGATCATCACCTATTTTAAAACTTACTAAAAAACAGTCTTCTGCTTTAGAAGTTAAGTTAAACAGTGACGATAAGTCATCAGAATACAAATGTTTTATAGTTATGAGGTGTTGGCATCCAAGAGCAGAAATTGTTATTAAGGATGTAATTGAATTTAATCCAAAAGAAGTAATTCTTGTACCTCTTTATCCACAATATTCAGCTGCAACATCTGGTTCGTCAATTAAAGAATGGAACGATGTTTGTAAAAAAGTTGGTTATAAAATTAAAACAAGCACGATCTGCTGTTATCCAACAGATGAAAGTTTTATTGAAGCTCATAAGATTGAGATCACAAAGAAAATTGATAATTTAAAAAATTTTAAACTAATATTTTCTGCACACGGATTACCTGAAAAAAATATAAAAAAAGGGGACCCATATCAATGGCAAGTAGAACAATCAGTTAATAAGATTGTTGAATCTTTAAATATCAAAAATTTAGACTGGATATTGAGTTATCAAAGTCGAGTTGGTCCTTTAAAATGGATTGGTCCTTCTACAGAAGATATAATTGTAGAAAATTCAAAATTAGGCAAACATATTGTTTTAGTTCCTATTGCATTTGTATCTGAGCATTCTGAAACTTTGGTTGAATTAGATATAGAATACAAAGAATTAGCTGATAAAAATGGCTGTAAAAATTATTCTAGAGTACCGGCCCTGGGAACAAATGAAAAATATATAAAAGCATTGTCTGATTTGATAATAAATAAAGAAAATTACAGTTATAAAGGAGAACTTTTTCCTCCTAAGACACAATGTCCAAAACAATTTAAAAAATGTCCATGTTTGAATTATGAATAGTTATTTATTATTTAAAAGTTTACATCTTATAGCTGTAATTTCTTGGATGGCTGGACTTCTATATCTTCCCAGAATATTTGTTTATCATTCAGAAAATAATAATGAAATCATTACAAATGTATTTAAAACAATGGAAAGAAAATTGTTCTATTATATTATGACACCAGCAATGATATTAAGCTGGTTATTTGGTTTGGTATTAATACATGAGATAGGTTTCGATCAACTGGCTAGTTTGTGGCTTCAATTAAAGCTAATTTTAGTGCTATTTTTGACTGTTTATCATTTTTATCTTGGGTCATTGCTTAATCAATTTAAATTAGATCAGAATGTAAAGACGTCTAAATTTTATCGTTATATCAACGAAGTGCCTACTTTATTGTTAATTTTGATTGTTTTTATAGTAGTTTTTAAGCCAATCTAAGGTTGAATTTTTTAAAATAGTATATATATTTAAATAATTATTAAGTCCTTAATAATACCAAATCATGAACATACAAGAATTAAAACTAAAATCATCTGAACAGCTTATCACTCAAGCAGAGGAATTAGGCATAGAAAATGCTAGCACGCTAAGAAAACAAGAAATTCTTTTTGCTATCCTTAAAAAAGTTGCTGAAAAGGAAGAAATTACAGGTGCAGGTGTTTTACAGTTATTGCAAGATGGTTTTGGCTTTTTGAGAGCTATGGAGTCTAATTATCTTCCAGGACCTGATGATATCTACGTAAGTCCAAGTCAAATAAGAAAATTTGGTTTAAGAACTGGGGATACGGTAGAAGGTCCAGTAAGAGCGCCTAAAGAAGGAGAAAGATATTTTGCTCTATTACAAGTAAGTAAAATTAATTTTGAAGAACCAGATAAATCTCGACACAAAATAGCTTTTGATAATTTAACACCCCTTTATCCTGACAAGCAGTTAGTAATGGAAATAGAAATGGTAAAAACTGAAAAAAAGCCAGACTTGACCCCAAGATTAATAGATCTTGTCAGTCCGATTGGGAAAGGGCAAAGATCAATAATAATATCACCCCCAAAAGCCGGTAAAACAATGATCCTACAGAGTATAGCTAACTCTATAGCCAAAAATTATCCAGAATGTTATTTGATAGTATTATTGATAGATGAACGTCCAGAGGAAGTGACTGATATGCAAAGAACCGTAAAAGGTGAAGTTATAAGCTCTACTTTCGATGAACCTGCACAACGACATGTGGCTGTTGCTGAAATGGTAATAGAGAAAGCAAAAAGACTAACTGAGCATAAAAAGGATGTTGTTATTTTATTAGACTCAATAACAAGATTAGGGAGAGCGTATAATGCAGTAATCCCTAGTTCAGGTAAAGTTTTAACTGGTGGTGTTGATGCTAACGCGCTACAGAGACCAAAAAGATTTTTTGGTGCAGCAAGAAATATAGAGGAAGGTGGTTCATTAACCATTATATCAACAGCTTTAATTGATACGGGTAGTAGAATGGACGAAGTTATTTTTGAGGAATTTAAGGGAACTGGTAATAGCGAAACTGTTCTTGATAGAAAAATTGCTGATAAAAGAATTTACCCAGCTATAGATATAACTAAATCAGGCACAAGAAGAGAAGAATTATTGTTTGATAAAAATGATTTACAAAAAATGAACGTATTAAGAAGAATAATTGCACCAATGGGCACTATGGATGCAATTGAATTTATAAGTTCTAAGTTAAAAGACACAAAGAACAACGCTGAGTTCTTTAATTCAATGAACAAACCAGCCTAATTAAGTTTTCCAATATTGTAGAATAAAAGTTATAATATTTTATGACTATTTATGCTTTATCATCTGGTCCAGGAGTTTCTGGCGTTGCAGTAATTAGAATTTCAGGTTCAGAGACATCAAAAGTAATAAAGTCACTTACAGGAAAGCAAATTCCACAACCAAGAGTCGCTACCCTTCGGAAAATAAACAATATCAACACTTCTGAGCTAATAGATGAAGGGATAATATTGTGGTTTCCAGGCCCTGAGAGCTACACAGGGGAGGATATGGCCGAAATTCATGTACACGGAGGGAAAGCTGTAGTTTTGGCTGTCCAAAACGAGATTTCAAAAATAAAAAATTGTAGATTAGCTGAGCCAGGAGAATTTACCAAGCTAGCATTTCAAAATGGAAAAATAAATTTGCTCAAAGCCGAGAGTATAGCAGATTTGATAACTGCTGAAACTGAAATCCAAAGATTACAAGCTATAAAGATTATGAAAGGAAAATCCTCAGAAAGATTTAATGAGTTGAGAGATAAATTGTTGAAAATTTTATCATATGTTGAGGCGAAAATAGATTTTCCTGATGAGGATCTACCAGAAGATAATATAAAAAAAATAAAAGAAAATTCCTTAGAAGTATTAAATGATATTAATAAAATTTTAAATGATCAAAAGGTAGGAGAAATAATCCGTGAAGGTTTTAAAATTGCAATTGTTGGACCTACAAATGCCGGTAAGTCAAGTTTAATAAATTATTTATCAAATAGAGAAGTTGCTATAGTCTCTGAGATTGCTGGCACAACAAGAGATGTTGTCGAAACACATTTAAATATAGATGGGTATCCAGTTATTATCTCAGATACAGCTGGCATAAGAGATTCAAAAGATGAAATAGAAAAAAAGGGAATAAAATTATCTTTAAAAAAAGCTGAAAATGCTGATCTAAAATTAGTAGTAGTCGATGCTAAAAGCATTGATTTTAGCGGTTTTTTTAACGATTTAATAAAAAAAAATGCGATATTAGTGATTAACAAATCAGATCTTCTAAATAAAAAATTAGATCAAGAAATTTCTAAACATAATCACGTTTTAATTTCATTAAAAGATAACTTAAACATAGATGAGTTGATCACAAAAATTAAGAATAATATAAGAGATAAATTCATAACTGAGGAAGATATTTTAATTACTCGAGAAAGGCATAGACAACATTTAGTACAGTGCGCAGATCATTTGAAAAATTTTTTGGATAAAAATAACAAAAAAGATTTTGATAAAGCAGCTGAGGATTTAAGGTTAGCAACAAGACATTTAGGCATGATTGTTGGAAAAGTCGATGTAGAGGAGATATTAGGCAGTATTTTCAACGATTTTTGTATTGGAAAATAATAAGCATTTTGCTGTATTTTTAGGCCTTTTTTAACCGTTTTCGTTGATAATCAACGCTTATTTAAGCATTAAAACTCAAATCTTGTAAAAATCTTAATCGAATATAAATTTAAACCATGGAAAAAGATTTATCTTTTGATGTAGTAGTAATAGGCGGAGGTCACGCAGGTTGTGAAGCAGCAGCAGCATCTGCACGACTTGGAGCCAACACTGCTCTATTCACTCACAATAAAAATACCATAGGAGAAATGTCATGTAATCCAGCCATAGGTGGTTTAGGTAAAGGTCATCTAGTTAGAGAAATAGATGCTTTAGATGGTGTTATGGGAGAAGTAGCTGACAAATCTGGAATACAATTTAGATTATTAAATAGAAGTAGAGGACCTGCGGTTAGAGGGCCACGAACTCAGTCTGACAGATCACTATATCGTAAATATATGCAAGAAAAACTTGTAAACTACTGTAATTTAAGCATTTTTTCAGATCCCGTAATAAAGTTTATTTTTCAAAATAACCAAATAAGTGGGTTTATAACACTTAAAGGTAACAAAGTGAGTTGTAACAAGTTAATCTTAACAACAGGAACTTTTTTGAATGGTTTGATACATATAGGTGATGAAAGAACCCCTGCTGGACGATTTAATGAAAAACCGAGTACAGGTTTAAGTGAACAGTTAGAAAAGTATAATTTCAAAATTGGAAGATTAAAAACAGGCACACCTCCAAGGTTAGATTCTAGAACAATTAATTTTGAAAATTTGGAAAAACAGTTTGCCGATGAAGATCCATATTTTTTTTCTTTTCTGACCAAAAAAAATCTAAACAAGCAAGTTTCTTGTTCGATGACTTATACAAACGAAAAGGTTCATAAAATAATAGAAAAGAATTTATCTAAAAGTGCAATGTATTCCGGAAGCATACAAGGTGTTGGTCCAAGATATTGTCCGTCTATAGAGGACAAAATAGTAAAATTTGCTGATAAGGCAAGACATCAGATATTTTTAGAGCCCGAGGGTCTAAATGATTATACAATTTATCCTAATGGCATATCTACATCTCTACCTGAGGTTGTTCAATACGAAATACTCAACAATATCAATGGTTTAGAGAATGTAAAAGTGATTAGACCAGGATATGCTATTGAATATGATTATATTGACCCGAGAGAGCTCTTTTTAACATTAGAGACAAAAAAAATAAAAAATCTTTATCTCGCTGGTCAAATAAATGGAACTACAGGTTATGAAGAAGCAGCTGCTCAAGGCCTTATCGCGGGAATTAATGCTTCACTATCTTTAAAGAACATGGAACCTTTTATTTTAGATAGATCAGACGCATACATTGGCGTTATGATAGATGACCTAGTCACTAAAGGTGTTGCTGAGCCTTATAGAATGTTCACATCTCGAGCAGAATATAGACTAAGTCTTAGATCAGATAATGCAGACTTAAGGCTTACTCATAAAGGAATTAAAATTGGTTTAATATCAGAAAATAGAAAGCAACTATTTGAGGACAAATTTGATAAATTAAGCAAAATATCTCTTCAAATGTCTAATTTAAACATATCACCTTCTAAGGCGGATAATTTCGGAATAAAAATAGCGAAAGACGGTGTTTTTAGATCAGCAGAGGAAATTCTTACCCAAAAAAGCGTTGATATGTCAAAAATAAGGAATATTTGGCCTGAAATCGCTGATTATGGTAATGAAATTGATGAGCAGATTGAGATCAACTCTCATTACAGAGGATATTTAAAGAAACAAAAGGCCGATATTTTAGCTTTTAAAAGAGATGAGAATCTCACAATTCCAGAAAATATTGACTATGATCAATTTTCAGGTCTTTCTAATGAGGTTAAAGCTAAATTCAAAGAAATAAGACCAAAAACAATGGGTCAGGCGTTAAGAATTGACGGTATCACCCCTGCGGCTGTATATATTTTGTTGTCACACGTTAAAAGAAAGTCTATTAAGCATATAGCTTAATGGATAATGAAATTTTAAATTCTTACTCTAGACTCAATAATTTAAATGTTTCACGTGAAACATTTTTAGACTTTGAAAACTATGCATCGTTTATTCTTGAAGAAAATGAGAAAATAAACATTATTAGCAAAAATACAGCATCAAAAAAGACAATAATTGATCGACATATTGTTGATTCAGCACAAATAATTGATTTTGTTGATTTAAAAAGCAATACAACCACAGATTTAGGTTCAGGAGGAGGATTTCCAGGGATTATAATAGCAATTATTCTAAAAAACATGAAAAATAATATGAATGTTCACCTTTATGAAAAAAGCTATCGCAAAAGCAATTTTTTGCAAGAAGTTTCAAAAAAATTAAGTTTGAACACAAAAGTTTTCCAAAAAAATATTTTTGAGATAAAAAATGTAGAAACTGGAACTATCATGTCTAGAGCATTTAAACCTATGCCAGTTGTTTTAAATTTGGTTTACGAGAATTTTTTAAAATATAAAAATTTAATTTTCTTTATGGGAAAAAGTGGAAAGAGTGTTTTTGAAAATTCTAAAAAAAATTGGAAACTTGAGTATACAGAAAAAAAAAGCTTAACAAATAAAGATTCATTTTTATTAAATATTAAAAAAATTAAAAAAAAAAATAGATGAAAATTATTTCAATCATAAATCAAAAAGGGGGCGTAGGGAAAACTACTACAGTCATAAATCTTGCAGCTGGATTATCACAACAAAAAAAAAAAATTTTAGTAATTGATCTTGATCCTCAGGGAAATGCCACTACAGGTCTTGGACTATCTAACATGAACAATTCAGACGATACAATATATGGGGTTCTTAATGGAACTAAAGATATCGGTGAGGTTATCAAAAAAACAAATATCGAAAATCTAAACATGATAACATCCAACGTAGATTTATCAGGACTAGAGGTTGAAACTGCCGATGATGGGAATCGCGCATTTATATTAAAGTCCAAATTAACCGCATATTTAAATGATTCTAGAGGATTTTATGATTATGTTTTGATTGACTGTCCTCCGTCTTTGAGTTTACTAACTGTGATGGCATTAGTTAGTTCAGGATCTCTTTTAGTCCCGCTACAAACAGAATTTTTTGCTCTAGAGGGTTTAACACAACTTATGAAAACAATAGAAAGGATAAAAGTTAGTTTAAATCCAGATTTAAAGATTAGAGGAATTTTGCTAACTATGTATGATAAGAGAAACAAACTTTCGTCTCAAGTCGAACAAGAAGCTAGAGAATATTTTAGAGAAAAAGTCTACTCGACCGTTATCCCGCGGAATGTCAGATTATCAGAAGCACCTTCACATGGTGTACCAGTGTTAATTTATGATAAATCTTGTCCTGGTAGTAAATCCTATTTTAGTTTTACTGATGAATTTATAAATCAAGAGTCGACAATTGGGAGTGTTGCATAATGGATAAAATAAAAAAAGGTCTCGGTCGTGGGTTATCCTCATTAATAGGAGAAACAAAAGTATCTGAAAAAAAAAACCAGCTTTCAATATCAGATTTAATTCCAAATAAATATCAACCACGAAAAAATTTTGATGAGGAAAATTTGAAAGACCTAACCAATTCTATTATTGAAAGAGGAATAATTCAACCAATCATTGTTAGACGATCAACTAATATACAAAATAAATTTGAAATTATTGCAGGTGAAAGAAGATGGCTTGCTGCTCAAAACGCCGGATTGCATTATGTTCCAGTTGTAATTACTGAAGCTGATGATTTAAAATCCTTAGAATTTGCGATTGTTGAAAATGTTCAAAGGCACGACTTAAATCCATTAGAAGAGGCGCAGGGTTATAAAAGATTAATTGATGAATTTAATTATGATCAAGAAAAAGTTTCCAAATTTATAGGAAAAAGCAGAAGTTATATTACGAATTGTTTGAGATTATTATCATTGCCTGTTGAAGTTATTAAATTAATTGAAAACAAAAAAATTACATCCGGACATGCAAAAGTCTTAGTTGGTTTAGAAAATGCCTTGTTTGTTGCTAATAAAATTATTGAAAAGAAATTATCTGTAAGACAGGCTGAAAATTTTGTAAAAATATTTAAAAACAAGAAAACTAAATCTAATATCTCCAAAGATGCCAATATTAGAGACTTAGAAAGATCTATTTCTGATAAAATTGGTCTCAGCGTTACTATTAAAAATGACAAAAGAAATAGAGGTAGTATTTCTTTTTCTTATAAACAAATTGATCAGTTAAATAAGATTATAGAGATCATTAAGGCGAATTATTAGAGTTTTCTAAACTTTCAATTATAAAATTATTGAGTATTAGATTTGATATTTGAGAATTTCTTTTTATCAAATTTTCTAAATCATTTATTTTTGTAATAAATACATTTATTTCATCTAATGATAGAATTTTTAATTGTTGTTTAATTATATCTTTGTCTTTCCAAAATATTGGAGGTTTGAATAATGATATAGCATTATCAACGTTTGAAACATCATTTATATTTTCTTTCAATTTTTTCAGTCTTTTAAGCTTGTATAAAAAATTTCTTATAATAATAATGTTGTCCTCAGCAGAGGAATTATTTTCATTTAAAATGTCAAAAGTTTTCTTTTTATTTTTGATTAGACATTGGTCAGTTAGTTCTGAAATACTATGATTTTCAGCTAAATTAGTGATTTTCAATATTTCTTCCTGATTAATTTTCTTATTTAGTTCACAATAGTTTGAAATTTTAGATAATTCATTTTTGAGTGCAACTCGGTTAAATTTTGATCTTTCAATTATTAAATTTATATTTTGATTAGAAATATTTATTTTTTTTTCTTTAAAAAAATTTTGTACTAAAAATAGGAGTGATTGATGGTTATCTTCATAAAAAGCAGCAATGATAGTATTTTTGTCTTTTTCAAAAAATGATCTTAGTTTAGATTTTTTATCCAAAGCCCCAGCTTTTATAACTATTTTAATATCTTTTACATTTTGAACTATAATTTCTTTTATCAGATTTAAAATTTTATCTGAGGACCTATTTATTATTATAA
>NZ_CVSS01000009.1 GCF_001180185.1 Candidatus Pelagibacter communis
CCCCCGGCAGTAGGATCTGTAATACAAACTAAATATGGGAGATTGTTTTTCTTAAGTTCATTAATTGCTAAAGTTGATCTGGTCATTTGAGATAAAGAAATCAAACTTTCCATCATTCTCATTCCTCCTCCAGCACTAATACACAAAAAAGGTGTCTGGTTTTCAATTGCATGCTGAATTCCATATAAGAATGCTTCACCTTCAGCTGCAGCCATTGAAGCACCTAAAAAGTCAAAATCTGATGCAACGGCTGTGATTTTAATATTGTTAATTGATCCACTTACAACCATCATTCCGCACTCAAGACCAGTTTTTTTTCTGGCACTTTTTAATCTGTCTTTATAAGATTTTGAGTCAGTCCAACTTAGAGGATCATCTTCTGGAATTGGTGTTTTAAATATTTCATAGTTGTCCTTTCCAAATAAAATATCAAATCTCTGTTTGGGACTTATTCTGTGATGTTTATTGCATTCAGGTTCAGGACATACCCATAAATTATGTTCTAAATCTTTTTTTAAAATTGGTCCTTTACAGCAAGAAGTCCAATCGCTATTAGCTATATCCTCCTTAGTAGCTCTTTTGTGGATAGCAGATTTAATTTTTTCACCTGCTTTGATTATTTTTGTTATCCAATTCATCTGATTTTATTTTTTAATCTTTTCACTACATTAGTAACATTTGTGACAATATTTTGTCTCTTTTTTATTGAGTTAG
>NZ_CVSS01000010.1 GCF_001180185.1 Candidatus Pelagibacter communis
GATCCAAAAAAAGCAGGAGAGCATATAGGCCCAGTTATTTCTTAAACTCAATATCTATTTCAAATTAAGAAAATAAATATTAATGTAATTCACTCAATGTAGGCATTGAGTCACCTGCACCTAATTTTGTAGTTGATAATCCAGCAACTCTGTTAGCTAATTCTAAACATTCTCTCATGCTTTTCCCTCTAGATAATCCTAATGAAAAACTTCCATTAAAAGCATCACCAGCACCAGTGGTATCAATAGCTGTGACTTTACTTGCATTAAGATAGATTTCTTCTTTACCATTAGTATAAAACAATCCTTTTTCTCCTAGGGTAATTATCACATTCTTAATACCCATATTTATCAATTTTTTTGCACTTTCTTTGGCATCATTTTTATCCTTAATTTTTACACCAGTATAAAATTCTGCTTCAGTTTCATTAGGAGTAAAATAATCAATCAATTTAAAAAAATCTTTAGTCAACTCACATGCTGGAGCTGGATTCAAAATACTTAGTAACTTTTTTTCCTTAGCTATTTCTAAACAATATAAAGTTACATCTAAAGGCACTTCTAATTGGGT
>NZ_CVSS01000011.1 GCF_001180185.1 Candidatus Pelagibacter communis
AGACCCATTTCTTGTGAAGTTGGTATTTTACCTAGAACACACGGTTCTGCTTTATTTACTAGAGGAGAAACACAAGCAATTGTAACTGCTACTTTAGGCACATCTGATGACGAACAAAGAATTGAGAGCTTAGATGGACTACAAAGAGAAAGGTTTATGCTTCACTATAACTTTCCACCATTTTCAGTTGGAGAAACAGGAAGAATTGGAACTGGTAGAAGAGAAATAGGACACGGTAAATTAGCGTGGAGAGCTATACATTCTTCATTACCGTCAAAAGAAGCATTTCCATATACTTTTAGAGTAGTTTCGGAAATTACAGAATCCAATGGCTCATCTTCAATGGCTACTGTTTGTGGAACATCATTAGCATTAATGGATGCGGGTGTGCCGATTAAAGAACCGGTTGCAGGTATAGCAATGGGTTTAATTAAAGAAGGTGATGATTTTAGTGTTTTATCAGATATTTTAGGTGATGAAGATCATTTGGGAGACATGGACTTTAAAGTTGCTGGAACTAAAGATGGGATTACCTCACTTCAGATGGATATAAAAATAACTGGTATTACATTTGAAATTATGGAGCAGGCATTAAGTCAAGCTAAAGATGGAAGAGTTCATATCTTGGGAGAAATGAATAAAGCATTATCATCTTCAAGAGCTGATGTTGGAAAACATACGCCAAAAATGGAAAAAATTAATGTTGATAAAAAAGATATTGCTGCTGTGATTGGAAAAGGTGGAGCAACGATAAGAGAAATAGTTGAAAAATCAGGTGCGAAAGTAGATGTAAATGATGAAGGTGTAGTAACAGTTGCTGCGCCAGATGAAGAGTCAAGAAA
>NZ_CVSS01000012.1 GCF_001180185.1 Candidatus Pelagibacter communis
AAATAACTCTATTCCTCTTGTTCAATTATAAATATTAGCATAAACACTCATGAAATATCTAAGTTACATAAAAAATTAAACTCTAATATTATTTATGTAACCCATGATCAAGTTGAAG
Source organism: Candidatus Pelagibacter communis (assembly GCF_001180185.1). Taxonomy (GTDB): domain Bacteria; phylum Pseudomonadota; class Alphaproteobacteria; order Pelagibacterales; family Pelagibacteraceae; genus Pelagibacter; species Pelagibacter ubique_F. Next base: position 119 of record NZ_CVSS01000012.1, read on the forward strand.
CAATGACTTTGGCTGATAGAATTGTGGTTCTTAATAAAGGTAATATTGAACAATATGGAACACCAAGTGAAATTTATTCGAATCCTAATAATATTTTTGTTGCAGAATTTATAGGTTCACCAAAAATGAATATTATTAAGATAAATAAAGAACAAATTGTTAATTCACACAAAATAGAGTTATTTAAAAATATGATAACTTTTGAAAATTTTGATTTTAAAGATGATATCTATTTAGGTATTAGACCTGAGGATATCAGTATAAAGAATGACCATGAAATTAAATTGAAAGTTAAAGTAGATCTTATTGAAAATTTAGGGTTTGAAAAGATTATTTACGCTAAATTATTTGAAAACCAAATTGTGATCAAATCGTCAGAGAACATTAAAAATCAACAACTTGATATATCTTTTTCGAAAGATAAAGTTTTATTTTTTGATAAAAATAAAAATAGGATAAGATAAATTTCTTTGAGAAAAAAATTTTCATTAATCATATTTACTGACTTAGATGGCTCATTATTACATAGAGATAATTTTAATTTTGATGAAATCAAAGAATATATTAAAAATCTTATTGATGAAGGAATTATAATAATTCCTAATACAAGCAAAACCGATAGCGAAATAGAGGATTTTGTAAAGGAGCTTGGTGCAGATCTTCCTTTTATATCGGAAAATGGAGCTTCAATTCATGGGTTGAATTTAATCAATACTAATTTTCCAAACAAAATAATTCTAAGTAGAAACAAGCAAGAGTTACTCGAAATTTTTAATTCCAAAGTTCCTGATGAACTGCGAGCTAAGTGCAAATTTATTTCAAACATGGATTTAAAACAACAAAGTAAAATTTTTGGTCTTCAAGAAAATAAATTGAAAAATGCTTTAAATAGGAAATATACAATTCCTTTTATATTTGAGGGAGATAAAATAGAAAAAAACAAGTTAATCAAAATTTTTAAGTCTTCATCATTAAATATACAAGAAGGTGGCCGGGTTTTAAATTTAGGTGATAATACAAATAAAGTTAAATCAATGAATCAGGTTCTTAAAATATATAAAAAAGTAGAAAGCAAAATAAAAGTCATAGCTGTTGGAGATAATTTTAATGATTTAGATATGTTAAAAAATTGTGATGTTCCATGTTTAGTATTTAATGATCAATTTAAACAAGATCAAATAAACATAGATAACCTTATAGTTTCTAACAAGCCATCACCTGAGGGCTGGGCTGATGTGATTAAAACAGCACTGGTTAAAATAGGTTATTATGAATAAAAGTACTCTATGGGTGATTTTTCACAAAATGGAGTAATTTCAACTTTGCATGACTTTAATACTAAGTCTACTTCAGTTATAGAAAATGAATTATCAAATTTTTCTAAACAAAGAAAAATGGAATTAATTTTACCATGTCTTTATTCTGAATTAGAGGGAACAGCTTTACCAAAAATAGTTGAGGAAATAAGTAAAACAAAATATTTAGATCATATAATAATTGGATTAGATAAGGCAAACGAAACTCAAGCCAAAAAGGCTTGGAAATTTTTTAAAAAATTAAAATCACCTTTTTCAATTCTTTGGAATAATGGGCCTACTCTAAAAAAACTAGATAAAGAACTAAAAAAAAACAACCTAGCACCAAGTGAACTCGGTAAAGGTAGAAATGTTTGGTATTGTATTGGTATGTGTATTGCAAGAGATAGTGCACGCTCAGTTGCTTTACACGATTGTGATATAAAAACGTACAATAGAAGGATGCTTGCAAAGTTGTTTTATCCAGTTGTTAATCCCCTTTTCAACTTTGAATTTTGCAAAGGGTATTATCCTAGAATAGCAAATGAAAAAATGAATGGAAGAGTTGCAAGGTTATTAGTTTTTCCATTACTAACAGCATTAGAAAAAACTATTGGTAAAAGTGATTATTTAGAATTTATGAAATCATTTAAATACCCTCTAGCTGGTGAGTTTTCGTTTAGGAGGAATGTGTTACCAGAATTAAGAATTTCATCAGACTGGGGAATTGAAGTTGGAATTCTATCTGAAATGCAAAGAAGTTTTTCTCCTCAAAATATATGCCAAGTGGATTTAGCAGATACTTATGATCATAAACACCAAGTACTATCAATCGATGACGAAACTAAAGGATTGTCAAGAATGTCTATTGATATTATCAAAACTTTTATCAAAAAATTGGCAACTCAAGGCAATACTTTTAGCAGGGAAAAGTTTAGATCATTGAAGGCAACGTATTACAGATCTGCTTTAGATTTAATTGACATATACAGAAATGATGCAATGATGAATGGCCTCAAATTTGATTCTCATACTGAAGAAAAAACAGTCGAATTATTTGCAATAAATATAATGAAAGCTGGAGAGGCTTTTATTCTTAATCCAATGGATACCCCGTTTATACCCACATGGAGTAGAGTAAAAAGCGCTATTCCAGATTTTTTGGGAAGACTTGAAAAAGGAGTTAATGATGATAATAAAAAATATTATTAATGTTAACTCAAAAAGATCAAAAATCTATCAGATTAAAACTTGAAAATATTTATAAAATATTTTTATCTAAAAAAGAAATTGATTATTTTGAAAATGAGATAATTCAAATAATTAATCATTTTAATAAAAAATATTTTAAAAAAAAAAAAATTATATCTGAAAAAACTACCTTAATTATTTGTTATGGCGATAGCGTATATTCAGAAAGAAAAAAATCAATTAAGATATTTCAAAATTTTTTTCAAAAAAAATTTAAAGAATATTTTAATACTATTCATTTTTTACCCTTTTATCCTTCAAGTAGTGACAGCGGCTTTGCTGTAAAAGATCATTTTAAAGTTGAAAATAAGCTTGGGAACTGGAAAGATATTAAACAAATCTCAAAAAAAATTAATATTATGGCTGACATAGTTATTAACCATTCATCGGCTAGAGGGTTGTGGTTTAAAAATTTTTTAAAAAAAAAAGAACCTGGAAAAGATTACTTTTTAACAGTAGACACAAAATTTGACACATCCAATGTAGTTAGACCAAGAGATCATAAATTACTTAAAAAGATCAAAATATTTAAAAAGTCTGATTATCTTTGGCGAACTTTTAGCCCAGATCAAATTGACTTAAATTTTAAAAATCCTTCTGTACTAATTCAATTTATCAAAATCATGATACATTTAATTGAAAATGGTGTAACAATTTTCAGATTAGATGCTATCGCTTATCTCTGGAAAGAAAATAAAACTAAATGTATCAATTTAAAACAAACACACGAAATTATCAAACTTTTAAGAATTATAATTAATCTTCTTAATATACAAACTAAGATTATTACAGAAACAAATTTACCTGAAAAAGAAAATTTAAGTTATTTTGGAAAAAATGATGAAGCTAATTGGATTTATAATTTTTCTTTACCACCCTTATTAATTCATGCTTTTCTGTTTGAAAATAGCTCACATCTTAATAAGTGGAGTAAAAAACTTCCAAATACAAAACATGGGAATTGTTACTTAAATTTCATAGCCTCTCACGATGGGATAGGAATTAGACCTACGGAGGGATTGTTTGATCAAATAACATTAGACAATTTTTTAAAAAGATTAAAAAAAAATGGTTCAAAATTTTCTTATAGAAAAGTTCATAATAAAATCAAAAAAGTATACGAAGCAAATATAACTATTTTTGATGCTTTAAAGAAATCTGACAATGATCCAAAAGGAGAATTTTATTTGGAAAGATATATTTCTGCTCATGCTATAATGATCTCTTTTGAGGGAATACCAGCTATATATTTTAACTCAATGTTTGGTACATCTAATGATGAAGCTAAATTTGTCATCACAGGTAACAATAGAGATGTAAATAGATATAGGTGGAATTTTAAAAATATTACGAGCAAACTTAAAAATGATAAAAGCAAACAAAGTATTTTTTATCAAAATATGTGTAATTTACTTAGTATTAGAAGAAAACAAAAAGCTTTTCACCCAAATGCCTCTAGACAAAATATAAACCTTGGCTCAAATTTTTTTTCATTTAAAAGAGTGAGTATTGATAAAGATCAAACCATAATTTGTATTACAAATTTGTCCTCAAAAATTCAAAAAACTCACCTAAATAAAGCTTATCTTAGCTGGAATAATCTTATTGGATCTAAAATTGAAATTAAAAATAAGCTTTTGATATTAAAACCCTTTGAAACAATTTGGTTAAGTAATAGATAGATATTTGCAGAATATTTATAATAATTTGATTAAATAAAGTGTCAGTTTCAAGTTTTTGTAAAATTCAACAATATCAAAAGGTTTTATTATATCATTATTAAACATACAGCTCTCATTAAGAATAAAGCATCCTTATGCATTCTAGCAGTTTGAATTTACTACCGATGTAACTTCTATTATTTATTTTAAAATAGAACATATCTATAATATACACTTTATTTTTATGAATATAACAATCCTAATAATATCATACAGATCTATAAAAAAACTTGATCAATGTCTTTATAATATTGGTAAAAAAATTAATGTTATAATTGTAGAAAACTCAGATAACAAAAATTTAAAAAAAGAAATAGAAAAAAAATATCCAAATTCTAAAGTAATTCTCAATAATTCTAATCTTGGATACTCTACGGCAGCTAATATAGGTATTAAAGAGATAAAAACAAAGTATGTGTTATTAATTAATACTGATATTTTAATTAAAGATTATCAGGTTTTAGAACTTGAAAAAGAAATAGAATCAACAAAAGAAGACTTTTCTTTAGCAACTCCTTATCACGATGATTTAGAGGATTTTATTATGAATAATAACTTTGATAAGTTTTTAGAAAATAGAAAGACTTTATTAAATGATAGCTCAAAAATTACAAAAATAGATCTTTTAAAAGGTTGTTCTATACTTATCAACCTCAATAAATTTGATGATAACAAAATATTTGATCAAAATTATTTTTTTTTCTTTGAGGAAATTGATCTTTGTAGACAAATTAAAGAAAAAGGCGAAAGTATTTATGTTTTCAATAAGATAAGGATTAAACATGAAAATGCAAAAGGATTTGAAGGCGATGCAATAAGATACCAAAATTTTAGAAATTGGAATTATTTGTGGAGTAGTTTCTATTATAATAAAAAGCACTATGGTTTTTTAACTTCTTTTTTAAAACATCTAGGAAAACTTTTAAGGTTTGGATTTTTTTCAATTTTATTCATTCCTTTCTCAAAAGATAAATTTAGAAAGTATAAATTTTGCTTTTTAGGATTATTATCATCAATAATTGGAAGAAATTCCAATTTAAGTGTTAAAATTTTAGAGGAAAAGATTTTATGAAAATTGCAATTATTGGGGCTGGTTTTTTTGGTACAATGATAGCAATTAAATTAAGTAAAAAACATTCAGTTCATCTATTTGAAAAACAAAAAGGTATTTTAAATCAAGCATCAAAAATTAATCAATTTAGATTTCATCTTGGTTATCATTATCCAAGATCAAAAAAAACTTTATTAGAAATAAAATCTTCTTACAAAATGTTTATCAATTTTTTCTCTAATAAAGTTTTTGATGATACAAAAAATTATTATGCAGTATCAAATAAAGATAGCCGTGTAAGTTTTAAAAAGTATACTAATATTCTAAAAAAATTTAATCTTTATTATAAAATTAGTAAAATAAAATTTCCTGAAACCTCAAATCTTATTTTAACTAAAGAGAAGATTTTAAATTATTTTAAATTTAAAAAGATTCTTAAAAAAAAATTAAAAAAGAGTAATGTGAAAACCTATTTAAATAAAGAATTGAAAAAAAATGATTTATATAATTATGATAAAGTTATTATTTGTACCTATTCTTCAAATAATCAGATAATAGAAAAATTAGGGATATCAAAAAATTTGAATAAACACAGATACGAACTTATAGAAAAAATTTTAATTAAACTGCCAAAAAAATATAAAAAAAATAGCTACGTTGTTGTTGATGGAAAATTTGTTTGTTTAGATCCATATTTAGGGACAAACTATCATTTACTAAGTGATGTGAAGCATTCCAAAATTGAAATTGTTAAAAAAAAAATTCCAATATTTCAATCAACAAAAAAAAGATACCTTGATAATAAAATTCATAAAAATTTAAAAATATCAAACTTTAAAAAATTTATAAGTCATGGCTCAAAATATTTACCCTTTCTGAAGGATGCTATATACATTGGATCTTATTTCATAATAAGAACATTAAAAGAAAACGTAGAAAAAACTGATGAGAGAACTGGTGAAATTCAGATTATTAATCAAAAATTTATTTCTGTATTATCTGGAAAATGGAATACTTGTGTACAAGTAGCAAATAAGATCGATAAAATAATTTCAAAATGAAAGAAGTTTGTTTAATTGGATTTGGTAAGTGGGGAAGAAAAGTTTTTTCATCTTTAAATAAAATTAATATTATTTCAAAAATTCATCTTAAAAAAAGTAGGTTTGATAAAAATGATATAGATTATTCAAATTTAGATTGGGTAATAATTACTACAAATGTTGATCAACACTATGGATTAGTTAAAAAGTATCTCAAAAAAAAAATTAATGTCTTTTGTGAAAAGCCACTAACCAATAGTGTGGAAAAAGATAAAGAGTTAATTCTACTATCAAAAAAAATGAGAACAAAATTATATATATCAGATATTGAAAATTATAAAATTAAGAATTTAGAAATAATAAAAGAAAATTTTATCTCTAGATCAAAATTTTCATCAAATAAAAAAAATATTTTATCCAGACTTGTTTATCACGACTTTACATACATTTATGATAAAATTTTGAATAAAAGACTTCAAAAAATCAAAATTCTAATTAATAAAAAAGGTCAATTATCATTTGTGGCAATTATTGATAATAAAAAATTTTTTTTTAATTATAACTTAAATCAAAAAAAGAATGTTCATTCATTTAATAAAAAAAATTTAAAAACAAAAAAAAACGTATTAAAAGATATGTTAACTGATGTAATTTCAGAAAAAGCTAATTTTAAAAAAAATATAAAAATTTCAATTTTTGCAAATACAATGATAAATAAAATTAATGATTATCTAAACTAATTAATTTTTATTTTTAAGTGCTCTCAACAAAAACTTTTTTTCTAGTTTGCAATCTTTATATCCTTGTTGAACAATATTGTAATATCTTTCTGTTGGATATTTAAATGGTGATTTTTTTACCATTGTATATGTCATAACTTTTTTTCCGTAATAATAAAAAAAGTATTTCTTATAAAGTGTTGGATAATCTTCATAAATATCTAGTTTTTTTTCATCGCTTTTTGAAATATCAAATAGTCCTCCAGGTACAATTGAGTTTTTTCTTGGCTCTATGTCTGCGGCCCTATATCTGCTTCTAAATGTTAATCTAAAATCTTTTAAATTTATTTTTTTTAAAAAAATACTGTCCTGACATCTTCTCTTCATTTGAAAATGGTTAAGATTACTTCCGTATGCAAAATACAACATTATCGATCTACAACTTCAATTTTTTTTTCATCAACAAATTTAAGAATTTGTAAATTACAATTATCTATTTTTAACTGATCATCAGATCTTATAACTATTGAAACTCCTAATTTACCAGCCTGAAAAAAAGGATAACTTCCAATTTCAACATCTTTGTTTTCATTTTGAATTTTAGTAATTGTGTTTGCTATTTCACTTTCGACGGTCCTTAAACTAATAGTATGACTTTTAATAGGTTTGCCTCCTACAATTTTATTATTTAGTCCACCCAACATTGATTTAAGAATTGAAGGAACGCCTGGTAAAGAAAAAACATTTTCAACATAAAAACCAGGTGCACCACTTGTGGGATTTAAAATTAGTTTAGCATTTTCGGGCATCCAAGTCATTTTTTGTCTACCCTCATTAAATTCTCCTGGTTTATAGTAAGTCTCTAAAATTTTAAAAGCTTCTTGATGAATTTCATACTTTAATCCAAACGCTTTTGAAATAGACCTAGCTGTTATGTCATCATGTGTTGGTCCAATTCCACCACTTGTAAAAATGTAATTATATTTTGATCGCAGCGAATTTAAAGTTTCTACAATTCTATCTTCAACATCAGGAACAATTCTAACTTCTTCAACACTCACACCCAATGAATTCAGCCAGAGTGATAATGTTGATGTATTTGTATCTTTAGTTCTTCCAGATAAAATTTCATTCCCAATAATTAAAATTGCTGCATTAAATTTTGCTTTTTTAGCCATATGAAATATATAATTTAAATATGAAATTTACCAAGTCTTTAATAAAAGGTAAACTGATCAAACGCTACAAAAGGTTTTTTAGTGATGTAAAAATAAATAAAGATATTGTAACTGCTCATTGTCCAAACACAGGATCTATGAAAGGTCTGCTAGATCAAGATAATGAAGTTTATTTGATGCCAAACAATGATCCTAAAAGAAAACTTAAATTTGGGCTTGAAATAATAAAAACGAGAAAAAATTTAGTCGGTATAAATACTCATATGGCTAACAAAATAGTTCACCATGGGCTAAAGAATAATTTGATAAAAGAACTAAAAAATAATGATTTAATAAAACCAGAGGTATTTTTTAATAAAGAGACTAGATTTGATTTTTTATTGGAAAAAAAAAATAAAAAAACCTTTATTGAAGTAAAAAATGTAACACTATTTAGAAATACAGATACTGCTGAATTTCCTGATGCAATTACTTCAAGAGGGTCTAAGCATTTATTAGCACTTATTGATGCCATAAATAAAGGCTATAGTTCCTATTTACTGTTTTTGGTTCAAATACAAAATATGAAATATTTTAAAATAGCTAAAGATATAGACGAGGAGTATTATAAAAACTATTTGATTGCTAGAAAAGCTGGAGTTAAATTCATAGCATATAGATGTAATATAAGTTCAAAAGAAATTTATATAGATAAGAAATTAGAAATAATTGATGAATAATTATAAAGAAAAATTTGAAAAAATGAGAATTGCTGGAAACTTGGCTGCAAGAACCTTAGATATGTTAACAGAACATATAAAGGAAGGTATTTCTACAGACTATATTGATAAATTGGGATATGAATTTATTAGAGATAATGGAGGATATTCTGCTCCACAATATTACAGAGGATTTACAAAATCTCTATGTACATCTTTAAACCATGTAGTTTGCCACGGAATACCTTCGAATAGAATTTTACAAAACGGTGACGCAATTAATGTAGATGTAACTGCTATAATTGAGAATCATTACGGTGACACAAGTAGAATGTTTTGCATTGGTAAAACTCCTATAAAATTAAATAACCTAATAAACGCAACTTACGAGTCTATGATGAGAGCAATTAAAATTTTAAAGCCTGGAGCTAAATTAGGTGATATAGGATTTGAAATACAGTCTTTTGTAGAAGAAAAAGGTTTTTCAGTTGTTAGGGATTTCTGCGGTCATGGAATAAGTACAACATTTCATGAGTCACCCAATATTTTGCACTATGGTCGTAAAAATACAGGTATTGAACTAAAACCTGGAATGACTTTTACAATAGAGCCAATGATAAATGCAGGTAAATATAATGTTAAAATGTTAAATGATGGTTGGACTGCTGTCACCAAAGATAAATCACTTTCGGCACAATTTGAACATACAGTAGGAATTACAGAAAATGGTTATGAAATCTTTACAGAATCTGCTAAAGGTTATTCAAAGCCCCCATACTTATAATTAATGATTAAAAGATACTCGAGAAAAGAACTCACTGATATTTGGTCAGAAGAAAATAAATACAAAATTTGGCTTGATGTAGAGGTAGCTGCAGCTCAAGCAATGGAAAAACTTGGGCAAATACCAAGAGGTGTTTCTTCAGTTGTAAGAAAAAAAGCTAAAATAAATGTAAAAAGAATTCACCAGATTGAAAGCCAAGTTAAACACGACGTCATTGCTTTCTTAACTTCTGTTACTGAAAAAGCAGGAATAAAAGCAAGATACCTTCACCAAGGAATGACTTCATCAGATGTTCTAGACACAAGTTTTAATATTCAGTTGGCACAGTCTGGTAAAATTCTTTTAAAAGATTTAGACCAAATTCTTAAAGTGTTAAAAAAACAAGCAAGAAAATATAAATTTACCCCTTGCATGGGTAGAAGTCATGGCATTCACGCAGAGCCAATTACTTTTGGTTTAAAACTAGCCTCTTTTTACGAGGAATTTAAAAGAAATAAAAGAAGATTGATTGATGCGATTGACGAAGTTTCAACTTGTGCCATCTCAGGAGCTGTTGGAACATTTGCAAATATTAATCCAAATGTTGAAAAACATGTTGCAAAAAAACTAGGTTTGAAAGTTGAGCCTATTTCAACACAAGTTATTCCAAGAGATCGTCACGCATTTTATTTTTCAGTTTTAGGAATTATAGCAGGATCAATAGAAAGAGTTGCCACTGAAATTAGACACTTGCAGAGAACAGAAGTGTACGAACTTCAAGAGTTCTTTTCAAAAAATCAAAAAGGATCTTCAGCAATGCCTCATAAAAAAAATCCTATTCTAAGTGAAAATCTTACTGGTCTTGCTAGAATGGTAAGAAGTTCAGTGACCCCTGCCCTAGAAAATATTGCATTATGGCATGAGAGAGACATTTCGCATTCAAGCGTAGAGAGAAATATAGGACCAGACGCCAATATAACTCTCGATTTTGCACTAGTTCGATTAACAAACATTCTAAATAATATGATTATTTATCCAAAAAAAATGTTAGAAAATTTAAATTTAACTAAAGGACTTATTTTTTCACAAGAATTAATGTTGGAATTAACAAAAACAGGTTTAAGTAGAGAAAAATCTTACAAAATGGTTCAAACTTATGCAAAGAAATGTTTTGCAGAAAACTTAAATTTATTTGAAGTTATCCAATCTGATAAATATATAATGAGTAAAATATCACCAAAAAAATTAAGAACTATTTTTAGTTATGCTAAACATTTCAAAAATGTAAATTTAATTTTTAGAAGAGTATTTAAAAAATGAAAAAAGGAAAAAAATTATACGAAGGGAAAGCTAAAATTATTTATGCTACTCAAGATAAAAATTTAGTCATTCAATACTTTAAAGATGATGCAACTGCATTTAATAATCAAAAGAAAAGCACTATTGAGGGAAAAGGAGTATTAAATAATAGAATTTCCGAACATATTCTCTCAAATCTATCACAAATTGGAATTAAAAATCATTTAGTCAGACGACTTAATATGAGAGAACAAGTTATTAAACTTGTAGAAATAATTCCAATAGAGTTCATAACAAGAAATGTTGCTACAGGATCAATTACTAAAAGATTAGGTATTGAAGATGGAACAGTTCTAAATGAACCATTAATTGAATATTGCTTAAAAGATGATGCTTTAGGAGATCCACTTATTGCTGAAGAACATATCTATGCTTTTGATTGGGCGACAAAGAAGGAAATCGAAAAAATAAAAAAAATGATTTTAAGAATAAATGATTTCATGGTGGGTATGTTTAGAGGAATTGGAATTAAGCTAATTGATTTTAAATTAGAATTTGGAAGAATTAAGATTAATGGAAAAAATGAAATTATTTTAGCTGATGAAATAAGTCCTGATACTTGTAGATTGTGGGACTCAGTTACTGACAAGAAGCTAGACAAAGATAGATTTAGAAAAGATTTGGGAGATTTAATTCCAGCATATACAGAGGTTGCTAAAAGATTGGGTATTCTTCATGAACAATCAAATGTTTCAGCTGTAAATGTTACGAAATTATCTTCTGTAAAAAAGAAAAGTAAATGAAAATATCTGCAATAATCACACTTAAGAAAGATGTTTTAGATCCTCAAGGCAAAGTTATCCAACAAGCGCTAGATGGCATGGGTTACAAGAATGTTGAAGAAGTAAGACAAGGAAAATATTTTGAAATAGATGTAAAAGAGAATGATCCAAACAAAGCAAAAGAAATTGTAGAAGAAATGTGTAAAAAGCTATTAGCAAATCTCGTAATTGAAAATTATAAAATTATTGGAACTCAATAATTAATGAAATCATCTGTAATAACTTTTCCTGGTTCAAATTGCGATAGAGATATGGATGTTGCTCTAAAAAAATTTGGGTTTAAGAATAAAATGGTTTGGCATGCAGATACTGAGCTTCCAAAAAGTGATCTAGTTGTATTACCTGGTGGATTCTCTTATGGAGACTATTTGAGATGTGGAAGTATGGCGTCAAAATCAAATATCATGCACTCTGTAATCAACTTTGCTAATTCAGGTGGAATGGTTATGGGCATTTGTAATGGTTTTCAAATATTAGTTGAGACAGGTTTAGTTCCGGGTGTTTTATTGAGAAATAAATATTTAGAATTTATTTGCAAAAATGTTTTCGTGAAAATAAATGATAAACAAAATAAATACTTTAAAAATGTTGATACTAAAGTATTAGAATTTCATATTGCTCATAATGAGGGAAATTATTTTTGTACTAATGATCAGCTAAAAGAAATTGAAGATAATAATCTAATAGCTATTAAATATTGTGATGAAAATGGAAAAATAGAGGAACAATATAATCCAAATGGATCAATAAAAAATATTGCTGGTGTTTTTAATAAAAAAAAAAATGTATTGGGAATGATGCCCCATCCTGAAAGAATGATTGATACTTCTTTGTCTGGAGAAGACGGATCTTTATTTTTCAAAAATCTAATAAACAACTTAAGATGATTGTTAACGAACAAGTAGCACTAGATCATGGTTTAAAAAAAGATGAATATGCTAAAATTTGCAATTTATTAAAAAGAACTCCAAATATCACTGAATTAGGTATTTTTTCAGCAATGTGGAATGAACATTGTTCATATAAATCTTCAAGATTACATTTAAAAAAACTTCCAACTAAAGGAAAAAAAGTTATTCAAGGTCCTGGAGAAAATGCAGGAGTGATCGATATTGAAGACAATGATGCAATAGTTTTTAAAATAGAAAGTCACAATCATCCCTCTTTTATTGAGCCTTATCAAGGTGCTGCTACCGGTGTTGGGGGAATAATGCGTGATGTATTTACTATGGGTGCAAGACCAATCGCTAACTTAAACTCAATTCATTTTGGATCACCACAACATAAAAAAACCAAAAACTTATTAAGAGGAGTGGTTCATGGCATAGGAGGATATGGAAATTGCATGGGTGTTCCAACTATTGCTGGTCAAACAAGTTTTGATAGTTCTTATAACGGAAATATTCTTGTTAATGCTATGACCTTAGGATTAGTCAAAAAAGACAAGATATTCTATTCAAAAGCTGCTGGTTTAAACAAACCAGTTATTTATGTTGGGTCTAAAACTGGAAGAGATGGAATCCATGGAGCAAGTATGGCCTCAGCTAGTTTTGATGATAAAATCGAGGAAAAAAAACCGACTGTTCAAGTTGGAGACCCATTTACTGAAAAACTATTACTTGAAGCTTGTTTAGAATTAATGTCAGGAGACTCAATTATAGCAATACAAGATATGGGTGCGGCTGGACTAACTTCCTCAAGTATAGAAATGGCATCAAAAGGAAGTCTCGGAGTAGAAATAAATTTAAACAAAGTACCGTGCAGAGAATCAATGATGACACCTTATGAAATTATGCTCTCAGAAAGCCAAGAGAGAATGTTGATTATTTTAGAAAATGGCAAAGAGGAACAAGCAAAAAAAATATTTGATAAGTGGAACTTAGATTTTGCAATAATTGGTAAAACAACTAAATCGAAAAAAATAGAGCTTTATTTTAATCAAGAAAAAGTTGCTGATATTCCAGTCAACACTTTAGTTGAGAACTCACCCATGTATGATCGAAAATGGAAAAAAGCAAAACTTCCCAAAAAAAATAATATTAAAAAACAAGATATTAAACACTTTAAAGTTATTGAAGTTTTAAAAAAAATTTTAGCAAATCCAAATGTATGTTGTAAAGAATGGATTTGGCAACAGTATGATCATACAGTAATGGGAGATACAATACAGAAACCTGGAGGTGATGCAGGAGTTGTAAGAGTTCATGGGACTGATAAAGCAGTAGCTGCCACTGTAGACTCCTCTGCAGTTTATTGCTGGGCCCATCCCTTAACCGGTGGAAAACAGGTAGTTTGTGAAAGCTTTAGAAATCTCATATCTGTTGGAGCAAAACCAATTGCTATAACTAATTGTTTAAATTTTGGAAGTCCTGAAAATGAAGAAAATATGGGAGAGTTTGTTGAATGTGTTCATGGTATTGGTGAAGCAAGCGAGTATTTAAATTTCCCAGTAGTTTCTGGAAATGTATCATTTTATAACCAAACAAAGAATTTAGGAATAAAACCTACACCTGCAATTGGTGGGGTTGGTTTAATTAAAGATTACAAGAAAATGATTACTATGGAATTTAAAGAAATTGATAATTTGGTTTTAGTAATCGGAAAAACTGAAGGACATCTAGATCAAAGTTTATTTGCAAGAAATATATTAGATGAAAAAAATGGACCACCTCCAGAAGTAAATCTATTTAATGAAAAAAATAATGGAGAAACATTGTTGAAATTAATTGATAATAATTTAATTAAAAGTGCTCATGACGTTTCGTTAGGAGGAATAATTACTGCAGTTGCCAAAATGTGTATTAAAGGGAAAAAGGGTATACTTATAAAAAAGCCTAAGTATTTAATCAATGAAACAGAATACCTTTTTGCTGAAGATCAAGGAAGATATATTACAGAAATAAATAAAAAAGATTTTAAGAAAGTAGCTGATATTTTGAATAAAAATGCTGTTCATTTCGATGAACTTGGTACAATTCAAGAAAATGAACTATATATTAACGATAAGACAAAGGTTACAATTGACGAATTAACAACTTCGAATAAGAATTGGCTTAAAAACTATATGAGTAAATAATGGCGATGGATTTAAAAGAAATTGAGAATTTTATAAAAGAAGCACTGCCAGATGCTGTAGTTGAAATACAAGATTTAGCAGGAGACGGAAATCATTATTCAGCAACTGTTACGTCATCTGAATTTTCTGGAAAAAGTAAAATTGAGCAACATAAAATGGTTTATAATTCATTAAAAGGTAGAATGGGAAATGAATTACATGCTTTAGCAATTAAAACAAAGGAGAATTAGAATGGATCAGCAAACAAATGATTTGATAAAAAATGAAATAGAAAAAAACGATGTTTGTTTATTTATGAAAGGCACACCTGATGCTCCACAATGTGGATTTTCAATGGCTACTTCAAACATTTTAAAAATTCTTGAAGTAAACTTTAAAGGTATAAATGTTTTAGAAAATCAAAATTTAAGAGAAGGAATTAAAATTTTTAGTGATTGGCCTACCATACCTCAACTTTATGTCAAAAGTGAATTCATTGGTGGATGTGATATTGTTAAAGAGATGTATGAAAGTGGGGAGTTAGCAAAACTTTTTGAGAATAAAAATATAAGTTTTAAAGGTAAGAGTTAATTATCTAGAATAATACTCAATTACTAAATTTGGTTCCATAACAATTGGATACGGAACTTCTTCAAACTTTGGAACTCTAATAAATTTTAGTTTTTTATTTTTTTCGTCCATCTGTATATATTCTGGAGTTTCTCTTTCTTTATTAGCAAGAGCTATATCTATTATTGCAAGTTGTTTAGATTTATCTCTTATTTCAATTGTATCTTCCTCTCTTACTAAATACGAACCAATGTTAACTTTTTTCCCATTAACTTTAATATGACCATGATTAATTAATTGTCTTGCAGAAAATATAGTTGTAGCAAATTTAGCTCTGTAAATAATTGCATCTAATCTTCTTTCTAAAAGACCAATCAAATTTTCACTGGTATCACCTTTTAACATTGTTGCTTTTTTGTAAATATTTCTAAATTGTCTTTCATTTATATTTCCATAATAAGCTTTTAATTTCTGTTTGGCTTGAAGCTGAATTCCATAATCAGAGGGTTTTGATGAACGAGTTTGACCGTGTTGTCCAGGACCGTAAGCTCTAGTGTTAAAAGGACTTTTGGGTCTGCCCCACAAGTTAACTTTTAATCTTCTGTCTACTTTATGTTTAGAGTTTAATCTTTTTGTCATTTAAATACGGGGTTTATAAACTTGCACAATATTTTGTCAATCAACGTTTTTTACCTAAACTTGCAAATACACCCGATAAAATACGAGTTTCTTTATCAGATAGGTCCATTTTATAAAAAATATTTCTCAAATTTTCTAGCATTTTAGGTCTCTTCTCTTTAGGTCTAAAGAAATTTATTTCATCTAAATTCTTAATACAAAGACCTAGCATTAATTGTATTTCTTTTTTGCTAGCTGATTTTACTTTTTTTGATTTTTTAAATGGAGTACTTTTTAACTTTATTATACTAGCTACATATTGAGCAATAATTATTAAACTATGTGATAAATTAAGAGATTTAAAGTCAGGATTTGTAGGAATTTGTAAAGTATAATTAGAGTAACTAATCTCATCATTTGACAAACCTGATGCCTCTGATCCAAATAAAAAACCAATTTTCTTTTTAAAATTTATTTTTTTTAAATCTTCTAAATTTATATGTTTTATATTTTTATTTCTAAACCTTGCTGAAGTAGCAACAACTATATCTATTTTACTAATAGCTTTTTCTAAAGTGTCATATTTTTTACTTTGTTTGATGATATCTTTAGCTCCAACAGATGTAGCTAAGATTTTGTCATTTGGAAAAATGGGCTTAGGATTAATTAAAACTAATTTCTTAAAGTTAAAATTTTTAATTGCTCTAGCACATGCACCAATGTTTTCCGATAATTGTGGTTTATGAAGAATAAAAGAGATATTGTTTTTACTCATTTACTTGCTGGCAGGAGCATTATCTTTAAATAGCTTATAATCTAAACTATCAATTAATGCTTTAAATGAAGCATCTATTATGTTTGTAGATACACCTATAGTAAACCAATTTTTTCCTTTTGAGTCTGTGCTTTCAATTGATACTCTAGTAACAGCCTCTGTACCTGTATTTAAAATACGAACCTTATAATCAACTAATTTTAAATCTTTCAAATATTTTGAGTATTTTGCTAATCGATCAACATTTTGTCTAATTGCGTTATCTAAAGCATTTACTGGTCCATTACCCTCTCCTTCACAGATAATTTTTTCTCCATCTACTTCTAATTGAGCTTTAGCAGATGAAACTATTTCTCCAGATTTATTTTTTTTAACTGACACATCATATTCATTGATCGATATATATCTTGGAATTTCTCCAATAATTCTTCTAGCTAATAATTCAAACGATGCGTCTGCACCATCATAACTATAGCCTATAAATTCTCTATCTTTGACTTCATCTAATAATTTTTTTATCTTTGGATCATTTTCCTCAATATCAATTTTGATACTTTTTAATCTTGAGATTATATTTGATTTGCCAGATTGATCAGAAACAACAATATTTCTTGTATTGCCAACATCTTCTGGATTTATATGCTCATAAGTTTTTGGATCCTTTTGAACTGCTGATACATGCAATCCTCCTTTGTGAGAAAAAGCAGCAGCTCCCACATAAGGTAAATGTTGGTTAGGTTTTCTATTTAAGATCTCATCTAATAGTCTTGAGCATTCGGTTAAATTTTTAATATTGTCAGATTTTATTCCAATTTCATATTTAGATGAAAAATCATTTTTTAAAAAAAATGTTGGGATTAATGACATCAAATTTGCATTTCCACATCTTTCACCTAAACCATTTATAGTTCCTTGAATTTGACGAACACCAGACAATACTGCTGCTAAAGAATTAGCAACTGCATTACCTGTATCATTGTGAGCATGAATGCCTAAATTTTTACCTGGTACTACTTTTGATACCTCAGATACTATTTTTGAAACCTCATGTGGGAGAGTTCCTCCATTTGTATCACATAATACAATCCATCTTGCACCTTGGTCGTAAGCAGCTTTAATACAAGAAAGTGCATATTTTGGATTTGCTTTATAACCATCAAAGAAATGTTCCGCATCAAACATAAATTCTTTTTTTGCTTTAACAAGATGTTTGGCACTTTCACTGATATTCTCTATATTTTCTTCATTAGTAATTCCTAAAGCAACATCAACATGGAAGTCCCATGACTTTCCAACTAGACACACTGCGGGAGTATTTGAATTTATTAATGCAGATAATCCTGTATCATTTTCTGCACTTCGACCCGATCTTTTTGTCATTCCAAAACATGTTAGTGTTGAATTTTTGAAATTATGCTTCTTTTGAAAGAACTCAGTATCAGTGGGGTTAGCTCCTGGCCATCCACCTTCAATGTAATCAACACCTAGATTATCTAAAGATGAAGCAATTTTTTCTTTATCCTCAATAGAAAAATCTACTCCTTGAGTTTGAGCGCCATCTCTTAATGTTGTATCAAATATATATAGTTTTTCTTTATTCATTTAAATTTCCAAAGTGTTTTACCATCTTTATCCTCTATTAAAACACCTTTGTCCAAAAGCTCATCTCTTATTCTGTCTGCTTCTTTATAATCTTTATTGTCTCTAGCTTTATTTCTTAACTCAATTTTATTATTTACCTCAGTTTCACTTATTGAAGCTTTATTTTTTTTATAACTTTCCCATTGCTGAGTATCTTCATTTAATAAACCTATAAATTTACATGATGAAATAAAAAGCTCCTTATCTTTACCTTTGCTAGCATTTTCATAAAGTTTATGAAGATTAGCAATATAGCCAGGAGTATTTAAATCTTCATATAAAGGTTTTAAAATCTCTTTTGTTACTTGAACAGATTTGATGTCTGTTGAATAAACACGGTACCATTTATCTAAAGTATTTTGACAATCATTTATCAATTTATCGTTCCAATCTAATGGCTGTTTATAATGCGCACTCATAAGAGCTAACCTCAAAACTTGTCCACTAATTTTGTTTCTAAAATCTTTTATTTTTAAAATATTTCCTTGTGACTTAGCCATTTTTTCATTGGACATTGTTATAAAAGCATTATGAACCCAATATTTTGCAAAAATTTTTGAGTCATTTGCACATCTGGATTGAGCTATCTCATTTTCATGATGTGGAAATATCAAGTCAATTCCGCCTCCATGGATATCAAATTCATTTCCTAAAAATTTTTTTGACATTGCTGAGCATTCTAAGTGCCAACCTGGTCGCCCTTTACCCCAAGGAGAGTCCCAATAAGGCTCATCTTTAACAGATGGTTTCCACAAAACAAAATCTTCTGAATTTTTTTTGTTTTCACTTACCTCTACTCTTGATCCAGCTATCAAATCCTTTAATTTTTTATTTGATAATTTTCCATAATCAGAAAACTTCTTAACTTCGAAATAAACATGGTTATTATTTTCATATGCAAAACCTTTTTTTATTAATTGATTTATCATTTCTATCATTAAATCAATATGTTCAGTAGCTTTGGGCTGATGAGTGGGATTTTCACAATTCAAAAACTTACAATCCTCAAAAAAACTTGATGTCACTTTATTAGTAAGTTCTTTTGTAGATATTTTTTGTTCTTGTGATGATTTAATTATCTTATCATCAATATCTGTAATATTTCTTACATATGTTACTTTTGAAAAAGTATTTTTTAGTAATTTAAAAAGAATATCAAAAATAACTAGTGGTCGTGCATTTCCTATATGAGGATCATCATACACAGTTGGTCCACAAACATACATTCCAATATTTTTTTTATCTTTTGGAACAAATTGTTCTTTTTTTTTTGTTAAATTATTTGTTAAAAAAATATCCATTTTAATTGATTAAGAAATATACCTTATTTAGTGATTTGTTAATCTAATAGATTAACTAGGAATCTTGCATACTGGAATTGGCTCCATTTTATGCAAATTTTGTTTTCTAATTTTTTCGTATTCAGCTTTATGGGGTGAGTCTGGATTTATCATTGCATCCTCTAAATCCTCGTATTTAAAACCTAGTTGACCTTCGTCAGTTCTCCCATCATCCCAAAGTCCATCGGTTGGAGGTGCATCTATTATCTCTTTTAATATACCTAATTCTTTACCAAGAGCCCAAACATCCGTTTTATTGCAATCAGCTATAGGAGATATATCTACTCCTCCATCTCCATATTTCGTATAAAATCCAACTCCAAAATCTTCAACTTTATTTCCAGTGCCCACAACTATGCCTTTATTTGCAGCTGCAACTTGATAAAGTGTTGTCATCCTAAGTCTAGCTCGAGAATTTGCAAAGCCATGCTCATTATCAAATTTATGTAATGTTGATGTAAAAGATCCAAATAATTTATCTAAACTAATTGTATGAGCCTCAACATTATTAAATTTTTTGACTAACCAGTTTTGATGTTTTAAGCTTAGGTCGTGTTGGTATTCTTTTTGTTTGATAGGCATGGTTAAAACTATTGTTCTTATACCTGTCATTGCACACAAAGTACTTGAAACAGATGAGTCTATTCCACCTGAAATTCCAATCACAAGTGATTCTGCCTTCGAAGGCATACTATTTACATAGTCTTTTATCCAATTACAAATAAACTTCGTTTTTTCTGCAGGAACCATAAGTACTAAATATTAAAAAAAAATTCTTTTACAATGTTTTAAGATGCCGCTCTATCTGCATTTTTTGAATATGTGCTATTCTTTTTAATCTCATCTGAAATTAAAAAAGCTAATTCTAAAGCTTGATTAGCATTTAACCTAGGATCACAATGAGTATGATATCTAGAGGATAAATCTTTTTCAGAAATTTTTTGAGCTCCTCCAATACACTCAGTGACATTTTGCCCGGTTAACTCAATATGAAGACCGCCGGCATAACTTCCTTCACTTTGATGGCAAGCGAATACATTTTTTACTTCGCTT
>NZ_CVSS01000013.1 GCF_001180185.1 Candidatus Pelagibacter communis
TAACCAATTTTGGTCTTAATGAATTGTGATTAGAAACATAATTCAAGATATCAACATTTTTTTTCAAATTTTAATGTAAATTCTTCTTTTTTTTTTATTTTAATATTTTTTTTCTCAGTAACTTTAAAATCTGAGACTGCAGCTGAAAAAACAGCTACGTCTACAGGTAAATTTTTTTGTGTCTCTTTAAACATTTCCTCAGCAGTTTCAACCTTGATTAGATTGATTTCTTCATCAATTTTAAGGTTAGTAGGCCCAGATATTAACGTAGTTTGAAAGCCATTTCTTAAAAAAGATTTTGCAATTTCATATCCTTGTTTTCCACTAGATTTATTTGTTATAAATCTTACAGGATCTATATACTCATGAGTTGGACCAGCAGTAACAAGCGCTCGATATTTTTTATTATTATTTAAATTAAATAAATAATCATTCAATATCTTTATTATATCTTCTGGCTCAGTCATTTTTCCTTCACCATATTCACCACAAGCCATTTCACCAATTTCTGGTCCAATTATTTTGTACGAATATGATTTTAAAATTTTTAAATTTTCTTTAATAGAAGGGTGTTCCCACATTCGCACATTCATAGCAGGAGCTAAAAATATAGGTTTATTTGATGCCAGAATTACAGTTGAGGCTAAATCCTCAGATGAGCCATTAGCAAGTTTTGCAATTGTATTTGCTGTTGCTGGTTGTACTAGAACTAAATCTGCCCATCTAGATAAAGATATATGGTCCATTTCATTTTCATTTTCTGCATTAAAAAGTTCATCGTAAACTTTTCCTTGTGATAATGAGGTAACTGATAACGGTGTTACAAATTCTTTTGCATTTTTAGTCAAGATTGTTTTAATTTTACAACCATTTTTTTTTAAGATTCTTATTGTTTCAAGACTTTTATAGGCCGCAATACCTCCACAGATAATCAATAAAATTTTTTTGTTTTCTAAGTTTTTCATTTTACAAATTAAAATACTAATAAGCCTATAATTACAACAATTAATATCCCAATTATTGACTGATTTCTGAATGCAGTCATTTCTGATTTTTTATCATTTAAAGCAGTGTAAGAATTTGAATTTTGAGGTATTTGTCCACTTGCTAGATATGTTAAAGCTTGATTAGCTTTATCCATAATTTCAGGAAATTCTGGCAATCGTTTAATTACTTCAGATGTACTTTGAATTGTTTCACTTATTGTGTTGAGTGGATCTTTTGTTTCTTTTAACCAGTTTTCTAAAACTGGTTTTGAGGTGGTCCAGATATTTGTATTTGGATTGAGTTTTCTTGCGACTCCCTCAACAACCACCATAGTTTTTTGTAGCATCAATAACTGTGGTTGAGTTTGCATGTTAAATTTTTCTGTTACATCAAATAATTGTTTTAAGAGTTTTCCCCCAGATATATCTTTTACTGCTTGCCCAAAAATGGGCTCACCTATTGACCTCAAGGCTTGAGCTAAATCATCAATTGGAACATTTTTAGGTACTAATCCTGCAATTAAATGGACTTCAGCAACTTTTTTATAGTCTCTTTGTATAAACCCAAATAATATTTCAGCTAAAAATCTTTTACTCATTTTATCTAGTCTTCCCATTATTCCAAAATCTATAGGAACAATTTGACCATTATTATCTACAAAAATATTACCTTGATGCATATCAGCATGAAAGAAACCATCTCTTACTGCATGTCTTAAAAAATTTTGAATAATATCTTCAGCTATTTTACTTGTATCTATATTTCGTTTCTTAAGCTCCTCTGTTTCTCTAATGGATACACCATCAATCCAATCAAGTGTCATAACGTTTTCGCTTGTGAAATTCCAATAAATTTCAGGAACGCGAAAACCTACGTCGTTTTTTGTATTTTGTGCGTATTCATTTGCAGCTGCAGCCTCAAATCTTAAATCCATTTCTAAATTAGTTATTTCTTTAAGTAAAAAAACTACTTCCACAAGTTTTAATCTTCGCGTTTTTTTAATTAATGATTCAACTAAAAAAGCAAATAGCATCATGGCATCAATTTCTTCATTAAAAATCTTTTTGATGTCTGGTCTTAAAATTTTTATTGCTACATCTTTAAGAGTACCGTTATCATCTATTTGCGCTTTATGAACTTGAGCTATTGATGCTGCAGCTACTGGTTCACTTAAATTAATAATTGAGTTGAAAGTATTTTCACCTAAGTCTTTTCTGATTATTTCTTTTGCTTGATTAATTGAGAAAGGCGGCAGCTTATCTTGTAAGTTTTCTAATTTTTTTGATAACTCTTCCCCAATTATATCTGGTCGAGTAGCTAAAAATTGTCCAAGTTTGATAAAAGTTGTTCCCATGCCCTCCAATGCACTTGATAATCTTTCACCTTCATCTTGACTAGTAAGAGCTTGTTGTGTTCGAGAAAATGAAAAAGATAAAATTTTAAATAAAATTTTTATAACTAAGGGCGGACGATGAAACTTGGAGGTAATCTTTAGTATATCAGATTTAGCTACTTTTCTTCCAAGTTTTAATAACGTGAATAGCTTTCTAATCATTAATATTTCCAACCACTATGAATTGATACGATTCCGCCAGACAAATTTCGATATGTACATTTCTTAAAGCTGTTTTTTTGCATTAAATTAATTAACTCTTCTTGATTAACAAAGTTCTTAATACTTTTGATTAAATATTCATATGGTTCTTTTTCACCTACAATAATATTTCCAATAATCGGGATTAATTTTGAATAGTTATTATAAATAAAATTTAAATTTGAATTTTCAATTTTTGAAAATTCTAAACATAAAAATCGACCACCAGGTTTTAAAACTCTATAAGCTTCAGATAATGCTTTGTTAATATCCTTGGTATTTCTCAATCCAAAACTAATTGTGTAATAATCAAATGAATTATTAGAAATAGGTAGTTTTTCTGCTGAGGCAATTACCCATTTAATATTTTTATAATTATATAACTTTTCTTTTCCCTTAGTTATCATGCCCTTATTTGGATCAACACATGTGATTGACAAATTTTTTTTGGTATTATCTAAAAATAATTTTCCAATATCACCCGTGCCACACCCCACATCAATTAGATTGTTATTCAAAGAGGGATTCATCATATCAATCAAATTTTTCTTCCATATTCTATGTATACCCATAGACATAAAATCATTCATTAGATCATATTTACTGTAAACACGATCAAATATGCCTTGAACTAAGCCTTTTTTGTTTTGAAGATATTGTTGCATAAATAATTTTATACAATCAATATAGTATCAAATGCCAGAATTACCAGAAGTAGAAATAGTAAGACAATCCTTGAATAAAAAAATTAGTAAAAAAAAGGTAAAAAAAGTTATTATTAGAAATAAGAATTTGAGAATCAAAATTCCTAATAATTTTGGAAAGTTTATTGAGAACAAAATTGTAAAAAATGTATCTAGATTTTCTAAATATTTGATCATTAATTTTCCAAATAATCAATACTGTTTGATTCATTTAGGAATGTCTGGGACTATACATTTCATCAAAAATAACGACAAAAAATATAAATCTAATTTAAGTTTTTATCATTCTCCATTTTTACCAGAAAAACATAATCACGTTGAATTAATTTTTAATAAATTTAGAATTATTTACAACGACCCAAGAAGATTTGGTTTTTTTCAAATTATCACAAGTTTTAGTGATTTAGAAAAGAAGTTTGCTCACTTAGGGCCTGAACCATTTAACAAAAAATTTGATTTAAATTATTTTTATCAATATTCAAAAGGTAAAAATAAAAAAATAAGAGACTTATTAATTGATCAAAAATTTGTTTCCGGTATTGGAAATATTTATGCTAATGAAATTTTATTCTTATGTCGAATTAAACCTTATAAAAAAATAAAATTTCTTAACAAGGAGAATTTTAATCAAATTATAATTAATTCAAAAAAAATTCTGAGTGAAGCTATCAATAAAGGTGGATCTAGTATCAAGGATTTTAAAAATACAGAGGGTGATAAAGGTGGTTTTCAAGATAATTTTAAAGTTTATCAGAGAGAGGGACTAACTTGTAAAAGATTTAGTTGTAGAGGTAAAATCATAAAAAAAAGAATTGGAAATAGATCAATTTTTTTTTGTAATTCTTGTCAAATTTAAACAATTATTTGATTGACCGACATAAATTCTCAAGCTATACCCCTGCGCATATGGCTAATACAAAATCAGCAATTAAGAGAATTAGAAGAATTTCTAAGCAGACAGCAGTAAATAAAGTAAGAAAAAGCAGATATAAAATTGCTCTTAAAAAAATGAAACTTTTAATTGAGAATAAAAAGAAGCAAGAAGCGCTAAAATTCTTGCCAAAATTGAATTCTGAACTGATGAAGATTGCAAAGACTGGTATAATTAAAAAACAGAATGCATCAAGAAACGTTTCTAGGATTACAAAGAAGATATCTTCACTTTAAGTTTAACACCTGTAGTTGATTCAACTTTAATGATACGCATTATGTATATTAATCTAAAGAGGTTTAACTACATTTAGATTTAGTAAATAAATAAATTTATTTGATTCAATTAAAAATTTTACAATAACTGATTGCAGAATTTGTCTTAAAAAAAATTTTTAATTTAAAAAAAAATTTACACAATCCTAGATTACATTTTTTTTTGAATACAAAGAATTATTTCTTGCAAACATATCAATATGGTTTTAACTGAGAGACTTCCTTAATTATGAATAATATCTTTACAAATAAAAATTTAAAAAATTCAAAGGTTGAGAAATTAGATTGGAATTTTGTTCAAGCTCAGATGAAAAATAAATTAGGCATAGAAATCTATGAGAGCTGGTTAAAAAAGATAAATTTTATAGAAGAGTTTAATAATTATATTATATTAGAAGTTCCCACTAGATTTATAAGAGATTGGATTACTTCAAGGTATTTAGATCAAATTTTACAAATCATAAAAAGCTTTAAAAAAGATATAATTCGAATCGAATTCAAAATAGATGAAAAAAATTTGATTAATAATCCAGAAATTAGAAATAATTTAAATAATTTTAACAATAAAGAAAACGTATCTTTTATCAAAGACTCTTATCTTCAATACAACAGGATAGATTCAAACAAAAGACTTGATAATTTTCTTACAGGTTCTAGTAACAGACTTGCCTATGAAGCCTCACTAAAAGTATCAGAAAATATTTCGCATTATAATCCGTTATACATATATGGTGGAGTGGGCATGGGTAAAACTCATTTGCTAAATGCAATAGGATTGGAATTAAAAAAAAATAATAAAGTTATGTTTATTTCTGCTGAGAGATTTATGTATCAATTTGTCAAATCAATTAAATCAAATGATATGGTTAGATTTAAAGATTATTTCAGAAACACAGATATTTTATTGATTGATGATATCCAGTTTATGAATGGAAAAGAGGCTATGCAAGAGGAGTTTTTTCATACATTTAATGCATTATTAGATAAAGGATCACAAATAATAGTTTCAGCAGATCGTGCACCAAATAAATTAGCTAGAATTCAAGAAAGAATAAAATCTAGATTTTCAGGTGGTTTAGTTGTTGATATCCAAAGGCCAGATTTAGAATTGAGAAAAAAAATAGTTGAACAAAAAACTGATGAACTAAATAAATTTTATTCTGATAAGGTAAAGATTTCTGAAGAAATAAAAGATTATATTAGCACAGAAATAACCGCCAGTATTAGAGAACTAATAGGATCAATTAATAGAATAATTTCATTTTCGAGAATTTATAATAAAACACCTAATCTTTCAGAGGTAAAAATCATTTTAAAAGATTTATTAAATATGTCAGAAAATAAGGTTACTATTGATCTAATTCAAACATTGGTTTGTAAGTTTTTTAAGATAAGCAAAAATGAAATGTTGTCATCTAGAAGATCAAGATACTTGGTAAGACCACGTCAAACTGCTATATACCTTACAAAAATACTAACTTCAAAGTCATTACCTGAAATAGGTCGAGAGTTTTCAAATCGTGACCATACTACAATAATTCACTCTGTAAAAACTATTGAAAAACTTAAAGAAAAAAATCCAGAAATGGTAGAAAATATAAATAAACTCAAAAATCAAATATTATATAGTAATAGAGATAATGAGATTTAACGTTAATCAACAGGATTTACAGCAAGCTTTAAATTATTGCCAAGGGATTATTGAAAAAAGAAGTACTCTGCAAATTCTCTCAAATGTTTTGCTAGATGTAAATAATACGCATCTGACAATCACAGCTACAGACCTTGATTTAATTTTTATTCATAAAATTAAGAATATTGAAATTATTGAGGAGGGAAAAACTACGACAACTTCATCAATTATGTATGATATTGTGCGAAAATTTAATTCAGGAAATAAAATAAATTTATCTTTGTCAGCAACAAATAAGTTACAGCTGGAGTCTGAAAAGTCAATTTTTAATCTTAATTGTATTAGTTCATCAGAATTTCCATTAACAGATGAAAATTTTAACGATAATGAATTTTCTTTAAATTCAAAAAGTCTTTTAAAACTTTTAAATAAATGTAAATTCTCAGTTTCTAATGATGAAACAAGACATTATTTAAGTGGAATATATTTTCATCAAACCGAGGTAGAAAATAAACATTACCTTACTGCAGTAGCAACTGATAGTCACAGAATGTCTATTTCAAAGATAAGACTAGATCAAAAAATTAATTTTGACCCTATAATTTTACCAAAAAAAACAGTTTACCAGCTTGTATCATTACTAGATAATTATGAAGGAAATGTAAAAATATCAAACCTCAAATCAAAAATAAAATTTGAACTGGATAATAGTATTTTAATTTCGAAATTGATAGATGGTAAGTTTCCAAATTATATTCAAGTCATTCCAAAAAATAATCAAAAAAAATTAGAAATAGATCTTAAGTTATTTTTAGGATCTGTTGATCGAGTTGCATCAGTATCATTAGATAAAAAAGATGGTGTAAAATTCAAAATGACCAAAGATTCTCTTAATCTTTCAGTAAACAATACAAACAGTGGTGATGGAAATGAAACTTTAAGTGTTACGTTTGAACATGATTTGGAGATAAGTTTTAATTCAAGATATTTAATCGATGTAGCCTCTCAACTAGATGGAAAAAAAATTGAAATTTTTTTTAATGATACAGGATCACCTGCTTTGATAAAAGATCCAGGTGATTATGATAGTATTTATGTTGTTATGCCTATGAAGGGCTAATTAAATTTGTCTAGTTCACTATAAATTTGATTTTGTAAATCATCTACAAACTTATCTTTTTCTATTCCGTAATCTATAAGAGGTAAAATGGAAATATTTATTTCTTTATTGGATTTTTTATAACCTGTTTTTGGCCATACATGACCTGAGTTAATAGCAACTGGCTGGCATGATACTTTTAATTCATCATAGATTCTGCCAACTCCTTTTTTAAAAGTTGTTCTTTCCTCTGGATTTACTCTTGTACCTTGTGGAAAAATTACTAATGGTCTATCAGTTTTTTCCAAAACTTTTTTTATATTATCAAAAAAACTTAAATTATCTTTAGTAATTTTATTTCTATTAATAGAAATTGAGCCAATTTTTTTCAGATACCAGCCAAATATTGGGATGTAAAGTAATTCTTTTTTCAAAACAAAAATGGGAGAATTAAAAATTGTTTGAAGATAAAAAGTTTCAAACATTGATTGATGAGAAGAAGCAATAAAGAATTTTTTATTAGTGTTAATATTTTCTATACCATGAACTTTTACTTTTACACATAAAATAATTTTTAAACAAAAACTTGCCCAGTAACCCATTAATTTGCCTCCGACTATTACAAATTTTTGTGGCAGAATTAAAGAGGGTAAAAATATTAATGATATAAAAATTATTCCTGAAAAAAAAATACAAGAAAATAATAGATTTCTAAACATTAATAAATTTTATATCAACTCAGATATTTTTTGTCTTTTATTAATAACTTGAATCTTTGATCCTTTGATTAATATTTCAATTGGTTTTGCTCTTAAGTTATAGTTTGAAGCTAACGAAGTTCCGTACGCACCTACATCACATATTACTAAAAAGTCTTTTTCATTTAATTTTTGAAACTTTTTAACTGTAGAAAATCTATCTGTGCTCTCACAAATTGGACCTACAAATTCGTAAGTTTTTTTTGATAACCTACCAGTTTTTATATATGGCATTACTTTATGTTCAGCACCATATAACGCTGGTCTCATTAAATCATTCATTGCTGCATCCAAAATTATAAAATCTTTTTTATAACCCTCTTTGATATAAATTACTTTAGTTATTAAAATTCCTGAATCGCCAACAATTGATCTGCCTGGTTCAAAAATAATTTTACAATTATTTTTTTTTAAAAACTTATCAATGCTTAAGGAGTATTTTTTTAAATTTAATTTTAAATTTCGATGGCTATAGTCTATTCCAATGCCTCCACCTAAATCAACATATTCAAATTTGTAATTAGTCTTTTTTATAGTTCTATTCACAACTGAAAGCATATTTTTATAAGGTTTATAATTAAGAATTTGACTACCTATGTGAACACTTAGGCATTTAAGATTTAAATTTTTTGAATTTTTTGCATAATTTACTAATTTAATAAATGTTTTTTCATCTACACCAAATTTATTCTCTTTTTTTCCTGTAGAAATTTGACTTAATGTTTGTGCATCTGTATTCGGATTCAGTCTAATACCGATATCAATTTTTTTTTTTTTTGATTTTGCAATTTTTTCTATTGTCAAAATTTCACTTTTAGACTCTGCGTTTATCAACAATATATTTTTAAGAATTGCATATTCAATTTCACCCTCAGTTTTACCAACTCCTGAAAAAACAATTTTTTTTGGGTTGATACCTGCCTTAAGGGCCTTCATAAGTTCACCTTGTGAAACGACATCAGCTCCTAAGTCATTATTCTTCAACTCTTTTAGAATAGCTAAGTTTGCATTTGCTTTGACTGCATAACAAAATAAGGGTTTTATTTTTTTAAAGTTTTTTTTTAAATTTAAGATATTATTTTTGATAGTTTTTAGCGAATAGCAATATATTGGAGTTTTAAATTTTTTACCAAGATACCTAATATCAAAATTGTCAAAAATTAATTTATTTTTTTTATAAATCATATTATAAAAATATTCTGGTTGCTATATCTATCTAAGTTTTGAACCTTCTCATTAAAAACAGGATCTCCTTTCTTACCACAAGAAACAAGTAGAAGAATTGAGACTATAAAAATTAAAAATAATTTTCTCATAAGTTTTTTTTATATTTGAATATCATCCTTTTAATATTTTCAAAAGATGTTCCTCCGTAAGATTTTTTAGAATTTACTGAATTTTTTAAAATAAATATTTTAAGCACTTCAGTTGTTAAGTTTGGTTCAATTTTTTTTAAATCTTCTAATTTTAGCTCTCGGAGTTTCTTTTTTTTCTTTTCAGCTAAATTTACAATTTCAGCAGTTTTTTGATATGCTTCTCTAAAAGACATTGAATGATTTCTTACTAAATAATCTGCTAAATCTGTGGCAGTAATGAAGCCAGAGTCAGCCAATTCATACATCTTTTTTTTATTTGGTGAAAAATTTTTTAAAATTTCATCCAATATTTTTAAACAATTGATAAGTGTATCATTAGATTTAAAAATTAATTCTTTGTCCTCTTGTAAATCTTTAAAATAAGATAAAGGCAGCCCTTTTAATATTGTAAGCATTGAAAATAAATTCCCAAAAGCTGTTCCAGTTTTTCCTCTTAAAAATTCTAATAAATCTGGATTTTTTTTTTGTGGCATTATTGATGATCCAGTAACAACTTTATCTGAAAGATTAATTAAATTATATCCCTCTGAGTTCCAAATAATTAGCTCTTCCGCAATTCTTGAAATATGCATTGAGCATACAGATATACTAAAAAGAAAATCTAGAACAAAATCTCTATCTGAAACTGTGTCTATAGAGTTATTTGTAGGATTATTAAAACCTAATCTTTTTGCAGTATAATTTCTATCAATATTAAAAGATGTTCCTGAAAGAGCAGCTACTCCTAAAGGAGACTCATTTAAATTTTCTAAATTATTATTAAATCTTTTTTTATCTCTTCGAAACATTTCAATGTATGCCATAAAGTAGTGGGCTAAAGATATTGGTTGAGCATTTTTAAGATGGGTAAAACCTGGCATAATTGTTTCAACATTTTTTTCTGCAATTTTAAGTGTTGACTTAATAATCTTGTTTAAATTAATTACAATTTCTTTGTTTGAATTTTTAATCCAAATTTTTAAATCAGTGATTACTTGGTCATTTCTTGATCTTGCAGTGTGAATATATCCCGCATCCTCTCCAATAATCTCAAAAAGTCTTTTTTCTATATTCATATGAATATCTTCATGTTTTTTATTAAATATAAATTTTTTTTTAACTATTTCTTTTTCTATTTTCTGAAGTCCATAAATAATCTTATTCTTAATTTTAAAAGATATAATTTTTTGTTTAAACAACATATCAACATGAGCAATTGATCCGAGAATGTCCTCTTTATATAATCTTTTATCAATATCTATTGAGCTTCCCACTTTTTGAAAAATAGATGATACATCTTTAATTCTAGTGCTCCATATTGCTTGGTTGTTTTTATTTTTAGCCATGATAATTACTTATACATATTAAATATGAGATTTTTAATAATTTTTATATTTCTTATTGCAAATGCAAAGGCAGTAGAACCACCAAAAATTAAAAATTTAGTTATTAATAAAGAATATAAAGTGTATGAAGATATTTCTTTTTTGGACTCAAACAGAAAAATAACTAATTTAGCTGATTATAAGGGTAAATTGGTATTAATCAATTTCTGGGCCACTTGGTGTGCACCTTGTAAAGAAGAAATGCCATCTTTAGATGCTTTAAAGATTAATCCAAATTTAAAAGATTTAGTAATATTTCCAGTAAATATTGGTAAGGACAATTTGAGAAAATCGAGAATATTTTTCGAGGATCTTGGTATAAAAAATTTAGATATTTATTTTGATAACCCTATGACGCTTGCAAAAAAATTTAATTTAAGAGGTGTTCCAACAACTATTTTATTTAATAAAGAGAATAAAGAATTTGCTAGAGTAATTGGCTCAATTGATTTTACAGATGAAAATTTTTTGAATTGGATTAAACAGTATAATTAATCTTTGAAAAAATAGGCAAAAGCTACAAGAATTATAATTGCTAAAAATTGCAAAAGAACTCTAAGTTGCATTAATTTATTAGAATATTTTTTGCTTGCGTTTCCTCCTTTAAATAAAGTTCCAATCCCAAGAATCAATACTACTCCTACGGCAATTAAAAGAGTTATAGATAAAACTTTAACAAATATTCCTGTAAACATATTTATATTGTAAAGTGTTTTTTAAAATAAAAAACAAATTAAATTTATTATGACATTTTGTCTTGATAGCACAATTATAAAACCTGAGAAAAGTGAAGATATTAACAGTATTGTAGTATTGCTCCACGGATATGGAGGAGACGGTAAAGATATAAGCATGCTCTCTTTGAATTGGAAACGATACATGCCAAATACAATATTTATATGTCCAAATGGACATGAAGTATGCTCAATTAATCCCGGAGGCTATCAATGGTTCGATCTATCATTAGATGATCCTAAATATATATTAGAACAATGTATGAAGGCAGAAAAAAAACTTAATAAGTTTCTAGATGAAATTAAAAGAAAATATAGTCTTGATAATAATAGAATTATCTTGTCTGGTTTTAGTCAAGGTTGCATGATGTCAATTAATGTTGGCCTAACAGCATCAAAAAAATTCAATAGTATTTTAGGATTTTCTGGAAAAATTATTGACTTAAACGATTTAAAACAAAGAAAAAAAAATAATACTAGCATCTTATTAATTCATGGAGATCAAGATGATATAGTTTCACCTACTCATTTACTTGAAGCAAAGGATTTTCTTTTAAGGGAAAAAATTGATGTGGAGTCGCACCTTATTAGAAATTGTGGACACCATATCCCTATTGATGCATCTAGTATAGCTTTAAACTATATGTTAAAAAAATTAACTATTTGAGAAATATTGATATCATAATTTAATTGATATAAGATTTATTAAATGAACGAATTAATTGAACAAAATGTATCCTTAGAGAAGTGTCCAGCTCTTGTATTAAATGCTGATTACAGACCTTTAAGTTACTATCCACTTTCTTTATGGTCATGGCAAGATGCAATAAAATCAGTTTTTTTAGATAGAGTAATCATAGTTAGTAATTACGATAGAAAAATTAGAAGCCCCTCTTTCGAAATGAAACTTCCAAGTGTAATTGCACTTAAAAGTTACATAGTTCCTCAAACCAAACCAAGCTTTACACGATTTAATGTTTTTTTAAGAGATAGGTTTTCTTGCCAATATTGTGGCAGTAAAGAAGAATTAACTTTTGATCATTTGCTTCCTAGATCTAAAGGAGGAGAAACGAATTGGGATAATGTTGTGACTGCATGCTCAAATTGTAACGTTAAAAAAGGGGGAAAATTGCTGAAGGTTTCAGGAATGAAACTACATCAATATCCTTATCAACCTTCAACAGAAGACTTACATAAAAATGGTAAACATTTTCCACCTAATTATTTGCACAAAAGTTGGATGGACTATCTTTACTGGGATGTTGAATTGGAGTCTTAATTTTATTAAATTTTTTCAGAAATATTAATTGCAATCTTTGATCCAGTTTTAATAATTTTATCCATTACAAAGTAAAAGCCTTTTTTTGTTGCACCTTTTTCATAAGCAATATCTTTATGATGAAGTTCATCTTCTCTAAATTTAACAATTTTTTTTTTTAATTCTTTTTCGTTAGAGTCTAATTGATCAATTTGACTTTGATAATGTTTATCGATTACTTCCTCAACAGATGCTGTACACAACATAGCAGCTTTTTTTCCTAATAAAGTTGAGCCAAAACCTAAGCTAACACCTAATAAATCCCACAATGGAAGAAATTTTGTAGGTTTGATTTTTCTTTTTTTTATTTCCTTCTCAAAAAAATCACAATGTTCTTTTTCATGAACTTTCATTTCTTCAATTGTTTTTTTCAGATTTTCATCTTTGATGAGGGTATTTAGTGCAAGTAGCTGTCCTTCATAAATTTTTACAGCTCCTCGTTCACCGGCGTGATCCACTCTAATGAATTCCTCTATTCTATTTTTTGAGCTTTTCATAATTTACAAATATTTTTGTTAATAAAATTAATAAAACTAAACTTATTACCATATTAAATGAAGTTAATGAAAATCCAAAAATTCTAAATGTCACATCTTTGCAGCTTACAATTTTATCTTTTAGCTGATTTAATATTTCTTCTTTGGTAATAATATCAGATATATTTTTAAGTCCACAAACTGATGATTCTTCAAAAAAACCCTGTTCAATACCAAAGTGATAAAAAGATAGAATAAAAGAAAAAGAGAATGTTATGATTAATAATAAAATAATAAATTGTTCTTTTTTTTTAAACAATAATTTTGTAATTATCAAAAATATAGTTAACACATAAGGGATTCTTTGCATTAAGCATAAATTACAAGGTTGATGTCCTAAAATGTATTCTATAAAAAAAGCTGAAATTATTGATACGAAACTAATAAATAAAATGATATTTAGGTAAATTTGTATTTTATTTTTAAGCATTAATTTATAATAGTAAATAAATTATAACTCCTATTAGAACAATTAATATACCAATAACTGTAAACCATTTAGATCCATATTTATCCATAAATTCTGTAAAAAGATTACCAAATTTATAAGAAAGATAAGATACTATAAAAAAACGTAATCCTCTTGAAATAAAACTTATAAAAATAAAAGTTAAAATGTTAAAACTAATTAAACCACTTGCAATAGTAAAGACTTTGTAAGGTAGAGGTGTAAAACCAGCTAAAAAAAGAATTCCTAGCCAAGCGTAAAAACCTTGAGAATTTAATAGATTGTTTTTTAGATCAGCCATTTTATCCTCATAACCATAAAAACTCATAATTTGCATTGATATATCAAAGAAGAAAGCACCAATAAAATATCCTAATATACCTCCCAAAACAGAAAATATTGTAGTAATTAAAAATATTTTTATAAACTCTTTTTTTTTGGAGATTACCATAGGCACTATCATTACATCTGGTGGAATGGGAAAAACAGAACTTTCAATAAATGAAACTAACGCTAAATAATATTTAGAATTTTTATGTGCTGCTAGATTTAAACACTTTTTATATAGAGTATTAAACATTTTTTGGTTTTATTATAATTTTAGTTCTTATACTATTTAATAAATAATTAAACTAATAAGGGCGAATGGCGGAACTGGTAGACGCGCACGACTCAAAATCGTGTTTCGCAAGAAGTGAGAGTTCGATTCTCTCTTCGCCCACCAATTTATGGAACTAAAACAAATAAATAGTCTTGTTGAACTTTTTTTTAAGAAATATGAAGAAATAATTTTAAGTAATTCAAAAAATATTGATGATACTTTTTTAGTTTCTCTTAAAGAGAAAAACAAAGGTAATAAATTATTTTCTTACTCATGGGGAGTTGTTAATAATAAAATCACAGTTTTATCAGAATATTTAAAAAGTATAATATCTAAGGGTGATAGGTGTATTTTGTTATCAGAAAATCGACCTGAGTGGCTGATTTCTGATATTTCGATAATGAATGCTGGAGGGGTGACGGTTCCACTTTTTACAACTTATTCAGAAAATGATTACAAATATATTATTAACGATTGTAAACCGAAAGTTTGCATTATTTCAAATGATAACCAATTCAGAAAAATTAAAGATTTTATTAAAGATGAGACAATTATTATTTCTATAGATCTATTAAATCAAAATATAGTTCATTTTAATGAAATCTTTCAAAAAAATTTTTCTGATAATATTAAAGAAAGCGAGAAAGAGAAAAAATCATATAACAAAGATATAAAGAGAAATAATCTAGCTTGTATAATTTATACATCTGGAACAACAGGTAATCCTAAAGGTGTAATGTTGAGCCATGGAGGGATTTTATCAAACTGTGAGGGTGCACAAGAAATTTTGAACTCATTAGTCAAAGATGAAATACCTGTCTTTTTGACTTGGCTTCCTTTATCTCACTCTTATGAGCACACTGTTCAATACGTTCAAATATTGTTCAGAGCAAAAGTTTATTATGCCGAAAGTCTAGAAAAATTATTACCGAATATGGCTATTGCACAACCAACCATTATGACTGCTGTTCCAAGATTTTATCAAAACTTGTATAGTAAAATTTATTTAAATTTTTCAAAACAGCAGGGATTAAAAAAAAAATTAATAGATAAGACTATTTTACTTGGAACTAAAAATTTAAATCAAGAAAAACTGAATTTTAAGGAAAAGTTACTCAATTATTTATGTGAAAAATTAGTTAGGAAAAAAGTTAGAAATCAATTTGGAGGTAATTTGAAAGCTTTTGTCTCTGGAGGAGGTGCATTAGACAAAAAAATAGGTGAATTCTTAAACTCGATAGGATTACCTACTTTACAAGGTTATGGCTTAACAGAGACCTCTCCAGTTGTAAGTTGTAATATCCCAGGAAAAATTAAGATTGAAACTGTAGGTCCACCTTTCAAAACTAATGAAGTGAGGATTGCTGCTGATGGTGAAATACTTGTAAAAGGTGAAAACCTCATGCTTGGTTATTGGAATATGAAACAAGAGACAGATGAGGTAATCAAAAATGGATGGTTACACACTGGAGATATAGGTGAAATCACTCAAGAAGGAAACTTAAAAATAACTGACAGAAAGAAAGAAATTATAGTTAACCTTGGTGGAGAGAATATTTCACCAACAAAAATCGAAAATTTACTTTGTCTTAATGAAAAAATTAAGCAAAGTTTTGTTTATGGTGATAAAAAAACTTATTTAGTTGCTTTAATTGTAAGTGAAGTTGATAAAAATCGAAAAGAAATTGAAATTTATTTAGAAAATTTAAATAAAAGTCTGTCTTTAGTGGAAAGAGTAAAAAAATTTAAATTAATTAAAGAGGAATTTACAATTGAAAATGGAATGTTAACTCCTACTTTAAAACTTAAAAGAAAAAAAATTTTACAAAAATACAAAGAAGATTTAGAAAAACTTTATTAATTAATTTAAATATTTGATTATAAAGCGCATAAACACTAACTTTTTTAATAATAATAAAAAATATTTTTATATTTATTTTTTTATATTTAATTTTTTTTTATGTTTTTATTAATTAAAATAAAGAATTGACATAACTTGTTTAAAAAAATAAAAATAAGTTAATAACGAATCAAATTGATTCGTTTAACTAAAAAGGGAGCTAAAGATGCCTAAGAGAAGAAAAAAAGCAAAGAAGGCTAAGAAAAAAGCTAAGAAAAAAGCTAAAAAAAGAAGAAGAAGATAAACACTTAGTATTCTTTATAAAAAACGCTTCTCATAACATTTTGTGTGAGAGGCGTTTTTTTTAATCATCTACAGGATCTGCCTCATCAACATCACTAATTGGTTCTTCACTTGGAAGGTCAGTCGAGGGAGTTTTAGGAGTTGTTGGAGTAGCCGGTTGAGCATTAACCAAATTTCTTTTTAATGCTTTATCAAGTTTTTTTTGCGTATCTTCATTAGATATACCTAAAATTATTTGAAATTCTGAAAGAATTCTTTCGTAAGCTTTTTCAAACAATTGTCGTTCACTATATGATTGATCGACCATTAGATCATCACCTTTATTTAAATCTCTAACTACTTCAGCTAACTCATAAATTTTCCCAGACGATATTTTAGCCTCATATTCTTGTGCTCTTCTGCTCCACATAGATCTTTTGATCTTAGGTTTACTTTTTAAAATCGATATACATTTGTTTACTTGATTGATTGTTGCTAACGAACGTAAATGTGATTGCTTATTTACTGGAACCATTCCATTCGCTTTATCTTTTTCAAACTTAATTACATAAGTCTCTACATCTATGCCACCAATATTAATCTTTTTAAATTCAGTAATTTGGCCCACACCATGTTTTGGATAAACAACGTAATCTTTTACTTTATACTCTTTTTTTTCAGATTCTTGTTTTTTTACTTTTTTAATTTCTGGTTTTATTTCATTACTTTTTGGAATTCTTAGATTATCAGTTTTTTGCTCTTGATTTTTATTTGTTTTTTCTGTTTTCTTAATTTTTGATATATTTTTTTTGGAAATTTTTTTAACTGTTTTTTTTAGTATTTTTTTTTTTACTTTTTTAATTTTTGTTATTTTTTTCTTGGAAGTTTTTTTTGTATCTTTTTTGGAGCTCTTTTTTTTAAAGGTTTTCTTTAAAATACTTTTCAAACTTATTTTGCTCATTTTTATAATTTTCGTGATCCGGTGGGGGATCTTTTTTTTCACTTATATTTGGCCAGATTTCAGAATATTGTTTATTGATTTCCAACCATTTTTCGCTACCTGGCTCAGTATCAGCAGTAATTGCATCAACTGGACATTCAGGTTCACAAACGCCACAATCTATACACTCATCCGGTTTAATTACAAGCATATTTTTACCTTCATAAAAGCAATCTACTGGACAAACTTCCACACAGTCCATTAACTTACACTTTATACATTTGTCATTTACTATATAGGTCATTAAGAGTTTTCTTTAATTATATCCTTTTTGATATCTCCCATAGTCTTACTATCTATATAAAGCAACCCTGAAAGTCTTCGCATTAAATTTGTTTCATAAATATCAGCGTTATTATTAGAGTAGATTATCCTCCAAAGTGATTTAATAATTTTTATTTTATCTGATTCTGCAAGATTTTTAACTTCTCTAGTAAATTCGAGGATTTGATTTGAATTTTCCTCCATTTTTTTTGCTTTTATCATAAAAATTTCTAGATCTTCATTATTTAATCCAAGTTCAACTAATGTTTTTTTTATTATTTCTTGTTCTTCAGAAGAGTAATCTTCATCTATTTTTGCAGCATGGATTAATAAAGCTGCTATTTTGATATAATAATCATTGTTTTCTTTTTTAAAAATCATTAATTATTCCAATTTAAATTTTTTAATATACGAAAAGGATTTTCGTTATTAATTTTTTTATTATAAAATTTTTTTGATCTTTTTTTTGGCACATATTGAATGAAAATGTCATTATTTTTTTCAATAATTTTGTAATTCATTTTTTGAATAAGTTTTTTAAAATTATCCTTATTACACCCCAAGAGGTTTAACATTTCAGGTACTAATTTAATTTCTTTCTTTTGCTCTGAATTAGAGTTAATTATTTGAACAAATAATCTCTCCAAAATATCAATCCTTACAAAATAATTATCAAATTTTTCAAAACCACAAAGTAACATAAAATTTTTATTTTTCCCTTCATTATCCTCAATAAAATTAAGTCCAAAAGTAGGAGGCTTAAGCTTAAAATATTTTTGATGGTAATTTTTCCATAGTAAAGTTCTCAATTTTACAGTTTCAGGTTTAATCAATTTATATAAAAAAACATGATATCTTCCAAACTTTACACCTAAATTTCTTAAAATTTTTCTCTCATTTTGTCCTAAGTTTTTAAGGTAATCATTAACATTATCTCTTTTTAAAACTCCATTATTTTCATACAGCTGATAAGATAAAGCTTTAATTGAAGAATTTTTTTCTTTTAAATTTTTTAAATCAATCAAGCTTTGCAAAACAGTGTTAATTTTATTCTTTAACCATTTATTTATAAATAAATTTAACTTTTGCCTTTGATTTTGATCAATAATATCATCAACAATTAAATCAAAATTTGGACTTAAATAATCATTACCAGGAGCAAGTCTTCCAATTGCAAATTTGTTCCAATAAATTTTAAAATCATCATTAAGATCTATTAAACCAGTATCAATTATATTTTGTATTCTTTTTTCAAGTTCTGGACCTATTGTTTGTCTCGCAGCTTTTTTAAGCGACTTAATATCAGTTTCTAATGCACCTTTTTTAAGATCTAACTCAAGTTTTAATCCATTAATTTTACCTATAAATTGATCATCTATTTTGACATCATTATTTTCAAATATTTCTGTTTTAAATTCCATATCCTGTTTTAATCCTCTTGCAAGTATACTCGCCCTTTTGTCAATAAATGTTTTTGTAAGTTCTTCATGAAGTCGATCTGAAAGTCTATCTTCTAATAATTTTGTTTTTTCTTTCCAATATTCTTGATTTTCAATCCAATTATTTTTATTTGAAACATAAGACCAAGTTCTTACATTTGCAATTCTATTTGATAAAGAATCTACATTTCCGTCTAATTTATCTAATTTTATGAGCTGTAACCTCATATACTCATTGGTAATTTTACCTTTTTTGCCAATAAGGAATTTAAATACATTTTCAATTACTTCATAATGGTTGCCATAAGTTTTTTTTACAAAATCAGGTATTTGACAACACTCCCAAAGCAAACTGAGCATATCTTTATCAAAATTTATATTTTCAAGATTTTTATTTCCTAAAAAATATTTAATGGCTTTTTCATCCTCACATTCACTTATTTTTCTCAACCAATCTTGTTGTGGCTTTTCATCTAATGATTTTATTAAACTTTTTGGATTGCTAAAATTTAGATTTGCATTTCTCCAAAATAAAGTTTTAATTTCCTCGAACTTATGATTTTCTAATAAATCCACTTCCTCAGGATTTATTTCTTTGCAATCGCCAGTTATACCAAAATTGCCATTATTGAGATATCGTCCAGCTCTACCAGCAATTTGTCCTACTTCTGATAAGTTTAGTCTTCTTAATTTTCTTCCATCAAATTTTTTTAAATTAGAAAAATAAACGGAGTCTATATCCATGTTAATACCCATACCAATTGCATCTGTAGCGACTAAAAAATCTACATCTCCTGATTGATATAAATTGACTTGAGCGTTCCTAGTTTTAGGACTTAGCGATCCCATTACAATCGCTGCTCCTCCTTTCTGTCTTCTAATTAATTCTGCTATTGCATACACTTCTTCAGCTGAGAAAGCTATAATTGCTGTTTTTCTATCAATCCTAGATATTTTTTTATGGCCACTATATGTTAGTTTTGAAAGTCTTTTCCTATTAATGAACTCAATGTCATCATCTAATTTTAATAAAATATTTTTTATAGTGTAAGATCCCATTAACATTGTTAATTTGCTGCCTCTTAAATTTAGAAGTCTGTCTGTAAAAATATGGCCTCTTTCGTGATCTGCGCACATTTGAATTTCATCTACACCTACAAAATCTAAAGATTTATCTATTGGCATAGATTCAACTGTACATAAAAAATATTTTGCATTGCTTGGAATTATTTTTTCTTCTCCAGTTATTAATGCAACATTGTTTTTATTAACTCTATTTATTATTTTATCGTAGACTTCTCTGGCTAAAAGTCTTAAAGGAAATCCAATCATTCCGCTATCAAAAGACAACATAGTTTCAATCGCTAGGTGGGTTTTGCCGGTATTCGTTGGTCCTAAAACAGCTGTAATTTTGTTTTTATTCATTTCTATCTTTGGTATATTTTTTTTGTTACCTACAAGATATTGTTGTTTATAAAGAACAAAAATAGACTAAAACGTGGCCGAATCTTTAAACAAAATGTTCTCATTTTAAAAATAAAAAGTCTATCCACCAGGACCTAAATTAGATGGATTTAATTTTAGTATTTTCCAAATTCCAGAGGCAGAGGCTATAATTTTGTTATTACAATTTAACTGACAAAATAAAAAAATTAAAGATTTTGTTTTTTTTAAAATCTTTGTTGTGCCTATAATTTCTTCATTAACTCTTGATACGCCAATATACTTTATATCAAGTGAAATTGTTACACATGGTGCATTATTTGCAGAACGATGTGCAGCTGTACCTGCACCTGCATCAATTAATGCAGC
The DNA here is from genome assembly GCF_001180185.1 of Candidatus Pelagibacter communis. Classification (GTDB taxonomy): domain Bacteria; phylum Pseudomonadota; class Alphaproteobacteria; order Pelagibacterales; family Pelagibacteraceae; genus Pelagibacter; species Pelagibacter ubique_F. The sequence continues at coordinate 20,996 of NZ_CVSS01000013.1, forward strand.
TAGATAACCACCATGGGTAACACCGGCAGCATTTAAATGATTTTCATTAATAGTAGATTTGAATTCATATTCGTTTTCAGAAATATTTCTGAAATATAATCCGCCGTTATGCATCATGAACCCAGGTTTTAAACTAATCTGATCAAATTTATTTGACATAATTTATAAAATTATTGTTAAGATAAGCAGAAAAACAAAAATTGAAATAAAAAAAAATATAACTGAGTTTCTGAGCGACATTTTTAATATTTTATTTTTCATTTTTTTAATATACTAATTAGTAACTAATAATATATCTAATTATATCAAAAATATCTGAGACATATTTATCTAGTCTTTTTTTATTATAAAGAATTTTTGCTAATGCAGACAAAATAACAAAAAATTTCGATTGACCATTATTTAAACGTATTACAGAAGACTCATAAATATGATCTTTAAATTTTTGCTTACTTGAGAATCCACCTCTATTAAAAATACCAAATAATTCATTTTTATTTGTTCCTACACCATCTAATTTATGGTGCTTTATCATTCTATAAAAATAATCATAATCTGCATGATATCTGTAATTTGTATTATAATACCCTATTTTTCTTGCTGATTGTTTCCTAATAAAAAAACCACAGGAATGTGCTGAATAGAAGTTCCAAGTGAAATTAATTTTCCAGCTTTTATAACCATATAAAATTCCCCAATGTTTTTTTACACTACCAAAAAAAAAGTCTTTGTTTGGATATTTATTTAAATAATTACTCAATATCTTAAGTGCATTTTTGTTCAAAGTATCATCAGAATTTACAAAGCCTATAACATCACCTAGGGCATAATTTAAACCTCTGTTAAAGGCATCATAAATACCTTTATCATTTTGACTTATCCAATAACTTATATGTCTCTCGTTTTTTCGTATGACGTTTAAAGTATCTTCTCGGGAACCACCATCAATTATTATATGTTCAAAGTTTCTGAATTTTTGTTGAGCTATACTTAAAATACATTTTTCAAGAAGTTTAGGGTTATCTTTAACTACAGTTATAATTGTAATTAAAGGTTTTTTTTTATAAAGGTTTTTATTTTTAACCCTTAATCCTCCATGAAATCTTTCTGAAACTGTTGGGTTGATGAATATTTTTCCAATTTTGCTGTTAAATGATTTTGAAAACATATAGGCTAAATTTTTTATATCATTAATGAATTCTTATTAAACATTTATATTTTATTATTATCAGCTTTATTAAAATAGAATTAATGGATTATTAGTATATTAAATGAAAACACTTTTTTATTTAAAAAAATTATAATATATAAATTTTAATTACTGTGAAAAGAAAAAAAATTTTATTTTATCATCCGTTATTTTTAGATGGTGGAGCAGAAAGAACAAATTTATTGATTTCTGAAAAATTTTCAAAAAAGTATGAGGTTATCTTTGTTTCTAATGTTTTTTCAAAAATTTATTCTAGTGAAATTAGAAGAATTGGTATTAAGAAAATTGAATTAAAAGCTAAAAGAACAATCACGTCTTTTTTTGAACTTTCAAAGATAATAAATAAATATAAGCCAGATATAATTTTTTCAGTACAAATGCATGCAAGTATATTGGCATTGTTAATAAATAAGATTTTATTCAAAAATAAATTGAAAATAATATGTTGTGAACGATTATCCTATCGAAGTTATTTAAAAGATTTTAAAGGTAATATAATAATTAAACTTGCTCAGTTACTTTATAAAAATGCAAAAAAAATTATTTGTAATTCAAAAGAATTATCTGATGAAATAAAAAAATTATGTAGATCAAATAACGTAACTTGTATTTACAATCCAACTTTAACCAGAAATTACAAAAGACTTTCAAAGCAGTTTAGTGTTCATGAAAAAGTGTTTTCAAGTAAAAAGAAAATTATTATTTCTATCGCAAGACTTGAAAAAGTAAAAAATCATTTAATGTTATTAAAAGCAATTAATCACTGTAAAAATAAACATAACTTAAATTTAGTATTGATCGGAGAAGGTAAGAAAAAAAATGAAATAATTGAATTTTCAAAAAAGAATGATTTTTTTAATAATTTACATATTCTTAATTATAAAAAAAATCCTTTTCCTTATTTAAGTAAATCAGATTTATTTATTCTTACTTCAGACTTTGAAGGAATGCCCAATGTTTTGATTGAGGCTATGGCTTTAAATATTCCTATAATTTCAACTAGATGTCCTACAGGGCCTAAGGAAATTTTACTGAATGGAAAAGCAGGTTTTTTAGTAAATAAGAATGATTACCACTCATTATCTAACAAAATTGATTTATTTTTTAGTAAACCTCACATATTTAAAAAAAAAAAAATTTATTATAAAAAAATTCTTACTAAATTTAATTCCAAGATAGCTCTTAAAAAATATATGAGTATTGTAGAAAATTATATTTAGTGGTGCGCCTGCTAGGAGTCGAACCCAGAACCTCCTGGTCCGTAGCCAAGCGCTCTATCCAGTTGAGCTACAGGCGCATTTTTGATTTTATTTAATTATAGTATACCATTTTTTAGTGTATTTTAATGATAAGACAGATTTAAAATTTTATGAGTAATAAATTAAAAGAAGTAGTTATTGTAAATGCTATAAGAACGCCAATTGGTACTTATAAAGGGTCATTAAAAAATATAAAATCTGACCAACTTGGATCTATGGTTATAAAAGAAGTTCTAAAAAAATCTAAATTTACTGCAGACGAAATTGATGAAGTAATTATGGGTCAGGTTTTAACTGCTGGAGCTGGACAGAATCCAGCAAGACAGGCCGCAGTTAATGCTGGAATACCAATTTCTAAACCAGCACACATAATTAATCAAGTTTGTGGATCAGGACTTAGAGCTATTATATCAGGTTATCAATCAATCAAATTAGGAGAGTCAAATAATGTCATTTCAGGAGGTCAAGAAAGTATGTCTTTAGCTCCACATTCAATTTTTTATAGAGATGAAAAAAAAATATCAGAAGACAAATTATTAGATACAATGGTTAATGATGGGTTAATAGATGCATTCAATAATTATCATATGGGCGTAACAGCAGAAAATGTTGCGAAAAAGTTTAATATAACAAGACAAGAACAAGATGAATTTGCTTTAAAATCTCAAAAAAAAGCAGAATTAGCTATCGCTAATAAAAAATTTAATGAAGAGTTAGTAAAAATTAATCATGATGGGAACATTTTAGATACTGATGAACATCCGAGGTTAGGATTAAAAATGTCAGATTTAGAAAAACTAAAAACTGTTTTTCAAGACAATGGAACTATTACACCAGGTAATTCCTCAGGTATAAACGATGGAGCTGCAGCTTTGTTATTAACCTCATTAGAGGAAGCAGAAAAAAGATCGATAAAACCATTAGCAAAAATTGTATCATGGTCTTCAGTTGGAGTAGATCCATCTGTAATGGGTTTAGGACCTATTGAGGCTGTTCGTAAAGCAAGTAAAAAAGCAAAATGGAATTTAGATGAAATTGACTTATTCGAAATTAATGAGGCTTTTGCATCTCAAAGTATTGCAGTAATCCGTGAATTAGGAATTGATGAAAATAAAGTAAACGTTAATGGTGGAGCTATAGCTCTTGGTCATCCTATCGGTGCTTCAGGATCAAGAATACTTGTAACTTTGATACATGAAATGAAAAGACAAAAAAAAAATAAAGGTTGTGCAACACTCTGCATAGGCGGAGGAATGGGTATAGCTTTGTGTGTGGAGAGAATTTAGGAATTAATTTTTCCGTATTTCTCCTCTAATAAAATTTTTTGTATCCATATTTTAGCATCTACATAGGTGCTAACTTTGGGCTGAATAAGTGTTTTAAATAACTTTTTAATCATTTTTGAAGCATGTATGGAAAGAGTGTCAAAAAATTGAACAGAATGTGGTAAGATTTGCATTTAACAACTTTTTTATAGTGTATAAGACATAAAAAAATGACTGAAAAATTATTAGTACCTGACATTGGTGATTTTGAGAATGTTGAGGTAATTGAATTATTAGTTAAAGAAGGTCAAGAAATTAAAAAGAACGATCCTGTAATAACTATAGAAAGCGATAAATCTAGTGTTGAAATACCATCAATTTTTTCAGGTAAAATTGAGTCTATACTTGTAAAAGTTGGTGATAAAGTTTCAAAAGATGATTTAATTTTAAATATATCAAGCGTTGATCAAAAGCTTTCTTCTTCACAAGATGTTCCAAAAAATACTGAGAATTTAATCCAAGAGGCAGAAAGCTCCTTAAAAAAAACTCAAGAACAAAAAAAACCAATTCAAAAATTAGAAAAAGAAAAACCTGAAATAATGCAGGTAGTAAATGAAGGAGACATTGATCCATTAGAGACAAGTGAGTGGTTAGAATCTCTTTCAGACGTTATAGAAAAGGATGGAAATCAGAGAGCTCACTATTTAATTAAGGAATTAATTAATAAAGCTTATATGGAAGGTGCTAATATTCCTTATACACAAAACACACCTTATATAAATACTATACCTGTTAGTGAGGAAAAAAAGTCGAATGGTGATCAAAATATTGAGAGAAGAATTAGATCATTAATTAGATGGAATGCTGCCGCGATGGTAGTAAGAGCAAATAAAAAATTTCCTGAACTTGGAGGCCATATAGGAACTTTTGCATCTGCAGCTACTCTTTACGATGTTGGAATGAATCATTTCTGGAGAGCGAAAAACAATAAATTTGGAGGTGATTTAGTTTACTTTCAAGGTCATAGTGCACCAGGGATGTATGCTAGAGCTTTTCTTGAAGGTCGACTTAATGAAAAGCAATTAGACAGTTTCAGACAAGAGGTTAATCCAGGTGGATTGTCTTCGTATCCACATCCATGGCTGATGCCAAACTTTTGGCAATTTCCAACAGTGTCTATGGGGCTAGGCCCAATGTTAGCAATCTATCAAGCAAGATACATGAAGTATTTAATTAATCGAGGTTTAATTAAAGATGAAGGTAGAAAAGTTTGGGCATTTTTAGGCGATGGAGAAATGGATGAACCAGAATCCTTGGGTGCTATTGGTTTAGCAGCAAGAGAAAATTTAGATAATTTAATATTTGTAGTGAATTGTAATCTTCAAAGATTGGATGGTCCAGTTCGAGGTAATGGAAAAATTATACAAGAATTAGAGGGAATTTTTAGAGGAGCAGGATGGAATGTGATTAAGGTGATTTGGGGTTCATATTGGGATCCGCTATTAGCAAATGATAAAACAGGCCATTTAGTAAAAACAATGAATGAAACTGTTGATGGAGAGTACCAAGCAATGAAGGCTAGAGATGGCGCTTATGTGAGAGAAAAATTTTTTGGTAAATATCCAGAAACAAAAGACTTAGTATCAAGTCTTTCTGATAAAGATATCTGGAGATTAAATAGAGGAGGACATGATCCTCATAAAGTTTTTGCTGCCTACGATAAAGCATCAAAAAATATTGGAAGTCCTACAGTGGTAATTGCAAAAACCATAAAAGGTTATGGAATGGGAAAAAGTGGAGAGAGTGTAAACACTACGCATCAAACGAAAAAACTAGATATAGATGATTTAATGTATTACAGAGATAGGTTCGATGTACCACTTACAGATCAACAAGTAAAAAACATAGAATATTACAAACCAGATCAAAACTCTCCTGAGATTAAGTATCTTAAAGAAAAAAGACTTCAATTAGGTGGTTTCATTCCAGAGAGAACTACATATGCAAAACCAATTAAGGCACCACCAAAAGACATTTTTGACAACATGAAAGAGTCCACAGGAAAGAAAGAAATGTCTACTACTATGGCTTTAGTTCGAATGCTTACAAATCTTTTAAGAGATAAAAATGTTGCTCCAAGATTGGTGCCAATTATCCCCGATGAAGCTAGAACATTTGGTATGGAAGGTTTTTTCCAAAAGATTGGTATTTATGCTCACGAAGGCCAAAAATACGAACCCGAAGATTCTGCACAATTAAGTTCTTATAGAGAGGAAAAAAGCGGACAAGTTTTAGAGGAAGGAATTAATGAAGCCGGCGCAATGTCTTCTTGGATTGCGGCAGGAACCTCATACACAAATCATGATATTGAAATGATACCTATTTATCTTTTTTACTCGATGTTTGGATTTCAAAGAGTTGGGGACCTTGCATGGGCTGGTGCGGATAGTCAGTCTAGAGGATTTTTAATTGGAGCTACAGCTGGAAGAACAACTTTAGCTGGTGAAGGACTGCAGCATCAAGATGGTCACAGTCATCTCATGGCTTCAACTATTCCCAATTGTGTATCATACGATCCAACATTTCATTATGAATTAGCAGTTATTTTTAGAGATGGATTAAAAAGGATGCATGAAAAAAAAGAGAATGTTTTTTACTACATTACAACTATGAATGAAAATTATCCTCACCCAGCTATGCCCAAAGATAGGTCTTGTGAAGAAGGAATTTTAAAAGGAATGTATAAAATTAAAGAATTTAATAAATATAAAAAAACTAAAATCCAATTTTTGGGATCTGGCACAATTTTAAGAGAAATGATTGCTGGCGCTGAAATATTACAAAAAGAATATCAGATAGATAGTGAAATTTGGAGTGTAACAAGTTTTAATGAGTTAAGAAGAGACGGTCTAGAAGTAGAAAGATATAATCTTTTAAATCCAGACAAAGAACCAAAGAAGTCTTATGTTGAAAAATGTTTGGGTAACACGGAAGGACCTATTTTGGCCGCTTCAGATTACATGAGAATGAATTCAGATCAAATTAGACCCTATATAAATAAAAGTTTTTATTCATTAGGAACAGATGGTTTTGGACGAAGTGATACTAGAAAAAATTTAAGAAATTTTTTTGAAGTTGATAAGGAACATGTTGCTACTTATGGATTAAGTGTATTAGCTAAAGAACAGCTTATAGCATCCAAGTACGCTAAAGAGGCAATCAAAAAATACAAAATAGATATTAATAAACCGATGCCAACAAAATTATAATGTCAGAAATTGAAATAAAAGTACCTAATATCGGAGATTTCAAAGATGTAGAAGTAATTGAGGTTTTAGTTTCTGAGGGTCAAACTCTAAAAAAAAATGATCCTTTAATAACAATAGAGAGTGACAAATCTAGCGTAGAAATTCCTTCAAATTTTGATGGAAAAATTAAAACTTTAAAAACGAAGGTGGGAGATAAAGTTTCAGAGGGTGACTTAATCTTAATTTTAGAAAATATTAATGAAGTACAGAAAAAAGTTGAAAAAAAAACAGAAATTAAAAAAGAGATTAAAAAAACTCAGGAAACAAAATTAGAGACTCAAAAAATAGCAGCTAATCAAAATAAAGTTTTAAATATATCATCTGCTAGTCCAAAGGTTCGAAAATTTGCAAGAGAGCTTGGTGTAGATATTAATCAAGTTGCAGGCAGTGAACGTAAAGGTAGAGTTATCGAGAGCGATATAAAATTATTTGTAGCTTCGAAATCTAATAACTTAGTTAATAATGAGAATAAAAGTAATGAAAAAACAAAACAGGAATACTCTCACTCAGAATTTGGAGAAGTAGAAATTAAAGATATACCAAGGGTTAAAAAATTATCATCAAAATATTTGATGAATTCTTGGACTAATATTCCTCATGTTACCAATCATGATGAAGCAGATATCACAGAGCTGGAGGAATTTAGAACATCGCTGACAGATATATATACTGGAGAAAAAAAAAAAATTACGCCTTTAGCCTTTATTGTCAAAGCTTTGACCGTTTCATTGAAAAAATTTCCTAATTTTAATAGCTCTATCGACGATATTGATGGTGGAAAAATGACTGTTAAAAAATATTATCATATTGGGATAGCTGTTGATACTCCGCATGGTTTAATGGTTCCTAAATTAAGAAATGCAGACAATAAAAATATTAATCTTATAAGTTCAGAACTTAAAAATCTTAGTGATCAATGTAGAAATCTTAAAATTGATAAAAAAGAATTATTTGGTGGATCTATGACAATAACAAGTTTAGGTGGAATTGGAGGATCGTTTTTCACACCTATTATTAATTTTCCTGAAGTTGCGATATTAGGAATTGGAAGATCTGAAAAAAAACAAGTTTTTTTAGATGGAAAATTCGTTACAAGAACTATGTTGCCTTTATCATTGTCTTACGATCATAGAATTATTGACGGAGCAGAAGCCGCCCGTTTTAACAATGAATTAAAAGAAAATTTAGGTAAAAACTTTGCTTATAAATTAGCAGTCTAGAACAGATTATGTCAAAAACAGTCTCATTATTTAGTGCATTATTATGCACATTTATTTGGGGAACCACTTTTATTGCTCAAGATACAGGAATGGACAATATAGGCCCTTTCACTTTTAACGCTGTAAGATTTTTTGTTGGATTTTTAGCAATTGTTCCACTTGCGTTTATATTTGAGGTAAAAAAATTTAAATCAGAGTTTAAATTAGACTTCAAAACATTTGCTATACTTTCTTTTTTAATTGGACTATCACTTTTTTTAGGTTCAGCATTACAACAAGTTGCTCTTTTGTATACAGATGTAGCTAACGCAGCATTTTTTACTATTTTTTATGTCCCAATGGTACCAATAATAATTTTTCTATTTAGAAAAAAATCAATACATTGGAGTGTTTGGCCCTCTGTAGTTCTATGTTTAATTGGTGGTTATCTACTTACGAATTTCCACGATGCAACAGTAAGACTTGGTGATACACTTGTTGTATTAGGTGCTTTGTTTTGGAGTACGCATATTATTTTTACAGGAATAATAGTTACTAAATATAATTTACCTCTAACTTTAGGCGCTATTCAAACTTTATTAGTAGCGATATTTTCTTTCATGATCGGATTTATTTATGAGGAATTTATAATCAAAAATATTTTAAATGAAATAGACTCAATTTTATACGCAGGAATTCTTTCAGGAGGCTTTGCTTTTGTTTTACAAATTTATGCACAAAAAAATATTACACCTGCCCCAGCAGCGATAATCTTTTCATTAGAAGGTGTTTTTGCAACAATTGCAGCTTGGTTTTTATTAAATCAGATATTAGGAGCTAATAATTTAGTAGGATGTTTTTTTATACTATGTGGTGTTTTATTGTCTCAATTACTACCTTTGATAAAACGACCTGTTTAAAAATAAATTATCGACAATAATATTAATGCAATTATTAATCTATAAATTACAAAAATATTTAATGAAAATTTATTTAAATAATTTAAAAAAAATTTTACGGTTATATATGAAAACAAAAAAGACAAGACTATAGCAATAATTACCAATAAATTAATTTCTAAAGTTTCATTCTGTATATCTTTTAACCCAAGAAAACTTGCTCCTGCTAATGCAGGGATAGAAAGCAAAAATGAAATTTTTCCTGAGTCGACTCTATTAAAATTTAAAAATCTTGCAGCAGTCATAGTAATACCTGCTCTACTAACACCAGGTATTAAAGCAAGTATTTGAAATAATCCTATGAATATTATTGATTTAATACTTAAATTTGAGGAAATATTTTGATCAGTTTTTTTCTGATCAGCAAAGTATAAAATAATACCAAAAAATAATGTGGTCCATGCTATAACTTTAATATTTCTTAAAAGATGTATTAATTCTGTTGAATGTAATATGTATCCAAAAATAATAAGTGGTACCGAACCTATTATGATTAATTTTAATAATTTGTGATTATTTTTAAGGCTGAATAAATCTTTTCTAAAAAAAAATATTATTGCTATCAAAGAACCTAAATGTAAACTTATATCTATTAACAAGGAGCTTGCTTTAAGATCATATAAGCTGGACACTATAATCAAATGAGCTGATGAACTAATTGGTAAAAATTCTGATATTCCCTGAATAGCTGAGAGAACAAGGATTTCTATAAAATCTTGAAACATATAGTTGTCGTAACTTAAAAAATATCCTTTTAAAACAATTCGATTTAATCATAGTAGGTATGCAAAAATTAAAATTTCATTATTTCTTGCCCATTTTAATCAAATTTAAGTCATACTTATTGACCTAAATAATTCTTTTACTAATAAAAACAATGTATATTTTGCCACTATTTTAAATAAATTATGACTGATAAAATGCTTAAATTTGTAAAAATAGGTCAACAGACTCCACCTAAAAGGAAGGTTGAGAATAGAAAGGATGATTTTAATGAAATTTATGACGATTTCATAAAACAAAAAGCTCAAGAGCAATCTAGCAGATGTTCACAATGTGGAGTTCCTTTTTGTCAGGTCCATTGTCCACTTAGCAATAACATTCCAGACTGGTTAAAATTAACAGCAGAGGGAAGACTAAAAGAAGCTTACGAATTATCTCAAAGCACAAACAATATGCCTGAAGTTTGTGGAAGAATATGTCCACAGGACCGTCTTTGTGAGGGCAATTGTGTTATTGAGCAGTCAGGTCATGGGACAGTAACGATAGGATCAGTAGAAAAATATATAACAGATAATGCTTGGGAACAAGGCTGGGTAAAACCAATTGAGGTAGAATATGAAAAAAATCAGAGCGTTGGTATTATTGGTGCAGGACCAGCTGGTTTAGCAGCAGCTGAACAGTTAAGAAAAAATGGATACAAAATTACAGTGTATGATCGTTATGATCGTGCAGGAGGTTTATTAATTTATGGTATCCCAAATTTTAAATTAGAGAAACATGTTGTCGAAAGACGAACTAAGCTTCTCAAAGATGGTGGCATAAAATTTGAACATAATTTTGAGGTTGGTAAAGATGCTACTTTAGAAAATTTGAGAAAAAAGCATGATGCAATTTTAATTGCTACAGGGGTATATAAACCAAGAGAAATTAACTTACCTGGAAATGACTTAGAAAATATTTTTCCAGCTATGGAATTTCTTACAGCATCAAATAAAAAAGGTTTGGGAGATAAAGTTGAATTATTTGATAAAGGAATTTTAAATGCAGAAGGAAAAGATATTGTTGTAATTGGTGGTGGTGACACTGCTATGGACTGTGTAAGAACCTCTGTAAGACAGAAAGCAAAGTCGGTTAAGTGTCTTTATAGGAGAGATAAAGAGAATATGCCAGGTTCTGCAAGGGAAGTTTCTAATGCCGAAGAAGAGGGAGTTGAATTTGTTTGGTTATCAAGTCCTAAAGAATTTAAAGGCACAAATAAAATAGAAAAATTAATTATTGATCAAATTCAACTAGGTGAACCTGATGAATCAGGTAGAAGAAAACCAGAAATTAAAGAAGGTTCAGAATTTGAAATTAAAGCTGATATGGTTATTAAAGCTCTTGGATTTGATCCAGAGGACTTGCCTTATTTATTTGACTCAAAAGAATTACAAGTAACAAAATGGGGAACTTTAAAAACAAACTTCGATACTATGGAGACAAATTTAGAGGGGGTATTTGCAGCTGGGGATATAGTAAGAGGTGCATCACTTGTCGTTTGGTCAATTAAAGATGGTAGAGATGCAGCAATTGCTATGAAAAATTATTTGGAAAGTAAAGAATTAAAGAAAATAAAAGTAGCATGATGGATAATTATAAAAAAAATTTAAAACTCTTAACTGATAATCATGTTTATTCAAAAGAAATGGAGCATGATGCTTGTGGAGTTGGTGTAATTGCTTCAACTGAGGGAAAAAAATCAAGAGAAGTTGTGGAGTACGGAATCGAGGCTTTAAAAGCTGTTTGGCATCGAGGTGCAGTCGATGCTGACGGTAAAACAGGAGATGGAGCAGGAATACACGTCGAAATTCCAAAGGATTTTTTTATAGAAAAAATTGAGGTTACTGGACATAGTTATGAAAATTCTGAAATTTGTGTAGGAATGATATTCTTGCCAAGAAATGATTATTCATCTCAAGAAAGCTGTAAAACAATCGTTGAAAGTGAATTAACAAAAAATAATTTTAGCATTTATGGTTGGAGACAAGTTCCAGTAAACCCTAAAGTTTTAGGTGAAAAAGCATTTCAAACAATGCCTGAAATAATTCAGGTTTTATTTAAATCAAATGATAATAATTTAACAGATAAAGATCTAGAGAGAAAAATATATGAAACTAGAAAAAAAATTGAAAATGAAGCTTTTAATCTTTCATTAAATAATTTTTATATTTGTTCTATAAGTTCAAAATCAATAATTTATAAAGGAATGTTCTTAGCTGAGGCTATTTCAAATTTCTATTTGGACTTAAAAGATAAAAGATTTGTATCTCGGTACGCAATATTTCATCAAAGATTTTCGACAAATACCGCTCCCAGTTGGAGCTTAGCTCAACCTTTCAGAGCAGTTGCGCATAATGGTGAGATTAATACTTATAAAGGAAATAAAAATTGGATGAAAGTTCATGAACAAGAAATGAGCAGTCCTCTTTTTGATGACGTTGAAAATTTGAAGCCAGTTATACAAAAAGGAGTTTCAGACTCAGCTGCCTTGGATAATGTTTTTGAATTATTAAATAAATCTGGACAATCTGCACCCTTGGCAAAACTGATGTTAGTCCCAGATGCCTGGTCTAAGAAAAACAAAACACTACCAAAAAATCATCAACAACTATTCAACTTTTTGAATAGTACAATGGAGCCTTGGGATGGACCTGCTGCAATAGCGGCAACTGACAATGAGTGGGTTATTGCTGCAAACGATAGAAATGGTTTAAGGCCGCTTAGATATGCTATAACAAAAGATAAACTTTTATTCGCTGGCTCTGAAACAGGCATGATAGAGCTTAACGAAAAAAGAATTCTATCAAAAGGAAGATTAGGTCCTGGTGAAATTATTGGTATAAGAATTGAAAAAGGTAAAGTGTTTTTCAATGACCAAATTAAAGATTACTTAGCAAAAGAATTTAAACATTTTAATTCACAGATAATTGATCTAGATGAAAAATTATCTATATCAAATGAAAAACATAATTTTTCAGGTGAGGAATTAAGAAGAAGACAGCATACATTTGGAATTAGTTTGGAGGATTTAGAATTAATTTTGCATCCTATGGCTGAGGATGCAAAAGAAGCAACTGGCTCGATGGGAGATGATACTCCTTTAGCAGTTTTATCAGACAAATATAGACCTCTTTATCATTTTTTTAGGCAAAATTTTAGTCAAGTCACTAATCCCCCTATTGACTCATTAAGAGAAAATAAAGTTATGAGTTTAAAAACAAGATTTGGAAATCTTGGAAATATCTTAGATTTTGACACTTTAACTAAAGAAAATATATACGTTTTAAATAGCCCGATACTTTCAAATTCACAATTTAATAAATTTATTAATTTTTTTGGAAAAAACTCACTTCCAATTGATTGTACTTTTTCTATTCAGGAAAAGTTAGTTGATGCAATTAAAAGAATACAAAAAGAAGCTGAAATTGCAGTTAGACAAGGAGTTACACAATTAATTTTAAGTGATAAAGACCTTTCATTTGAAAAAATGCCAATGCCGATGTTACTATGCGTAGGCGCAATTAACACTTTTTTAATTGAAAAAAAACTTAGAGGATATGTTTCAATAAACGTTCAATCAGGCGAGGCATTAGACACTCATTCATTTGCAACTCTGATAGGTGTCGGTGCAACAACAGTTAACCCTTATTTAGCTTTTGATAGTTTATATCAAAGACATGAAAAAAAGCTATTTGGTCAATTTAATTTTGATGAATGTGTTCAAAGGTATATTAAGTCTGTTAATGCAGGTCTTTTAAAGATCATGTCTAAAATGGGTATTTCAGTTCTTAGTTCGTATAGGGGTGGATGTAATTTTGAAACAGTTGGGTTAAGCAGAACTATAGTTAATGATTATTTTCAAGGTGTTACCTCAAAAATTTCTGGAATTGGACTAACTGGAATAGAGAAAAAAATTCGTAAAATTCATAAAGAGGCTTATGAAAGCACTGATACTGTTTTGCCTATTGGTGGAATTTATCGATATAGAAAAAATGGTGAAACACATCAATACCAAGGTAGATTAATTCACTTATTACAAAGTGCGGTTGGCTCTAATTCTTATTCTGCATACAAAAAGTATGTGGAAGGAATATATGACTTACCTCCAATAAACCTAAGGGACCTAATTGATTTTAGAAAAAAAAAATTAGGACCTTCAATTGACATTACTGAAGTTGAGCCAATAGAAAATATCTTAAAAAGATTTGGAAGTGGAAGCATGTCTCATGGTGCATTGTCAAAAGAGGCACATGAAACTTTAGCTATTGGAATGAACAGAATTAAAGGGGCATCATGTAGTGGTGAGGGTGGTGAAGACGAAAGTAGATTTAAAATAATGAAAAGTGGAGATAGTGCAAACTCAAGAGTAAAACAAATTGCATCTGCACGATTTGGTGTAACAATAAACTATTTAAATAATTGTAATGAAATTGAAATCAAAATTGCTCAAGGAGCAAAACCAGGTGAAGGTGGTCAATTACCAGGCTTTAAAGTAACAGATGAAATTGCTAAATTAAGACATTCCACCCCTGGAGTGTCATTAATTTCTCCTCCGCCTCATCACGATATTTATTCTATAGAGGATCTAGCCCAATTGATTTATGATTTGAAGCAAATAAATCCAAAAGCAAGAATTGGAGTTAAACTAGTCGCTTCATCTGGTGTAGGAACTATCGCAGCGGGAGTAGCTAAAGCTAAAGCTGATATCATATTGATATCTGGACATAATGGAGGCACAGGAGCCACTCCTCAGACAAGTGTTAAATATGTTGGTATACCTTGGGAAATGGGTCTTACAGAAGCTAATCAAGTATTAACATTAAATAATTTAAGACACAAAGTAACTCTAAGAACTGACGGAGGAATAAAAACAGGAAGAGATGTTGTTATTGCCGCGATGATGGGCGCAGAGGAATACGGCGTAGCGACGACTGCTCTTGTTGCGATGGGATGCATTATGGTAAGACAGTGTCATTCAAACACATGTCCTGTGGGTGTATGTACACAAGATGATAAATTAAGAGAAAAATTCACAGGCACACCAGAGAAAATAGTTAATTTATTCACGTTTATTGCATCAGAGGTCAGAGAAATTTTAGCTGAACTTGGATTTAAGTCATTGAATGAAGTTATTGGTAGAACTGATTTATTAATGCAAGTAAGTAAGGCTTCACCAAATTTAGATGATTTAGATTTAAACCCATTGTTTGTTCAAGCGGATCCAGGTGAAAATAAAAGATACTGTGACTCAGTAGATATTAACAAAGTTCCAGATACACTAGATCAAGAAATTTGGCCTGAAATAGAAAATGCCTTAAATAACTCAGAGAAGATTAATAAAGAATTTATAATAAAAAATACAAACAGAGCAGTTGGAACTAGGATTTCACATCAACTATTTAAAAGATACGGATATGAAAATTTAGAAGAAAATTTTTTAACTTTAAATTTTAAAGGGTCAGCTGGACAATCATTTGGGGCTTTTGCTACTAAGGGGCTAAAATTGAATCTTAAAGGTGATGCAAACGATTATGTAGGTAAAGGATTGTCAGGAGCAACAATATCAATAAAACTTTCAGATGAAAGCAATCTGGTTTCTAATGAGAATACAATAATCGGAAATACGGTTCTTTACGGCGCAACATCTGGTAAACTTTTTGCAGCTGGCCAAGCAGGAGATAGGTTTGCAGTTAGAAATTCTGGAGCAATGACAGTAATAGAGGGTTGTGACTCTAATGGATGTGAATATATGACAGGCGGAACAG
This sequence comes from Candidatus Pelagibacter communis, assembly GCF_001180185.1. Taxonomy (GTDB): domain Bacteria; phylum Pseudomonadota; class Alphaproteobacteria; order Pelagibacterales; family Pelagibacteraceae; genus Pelagibacter; species Pelagibacter ubique_F. Next base: position 36,723 of record NZ_CVSS01000013.1, read on the forward strand.
TGGTAATACTAGGACATGTTGGAGATAATTTTGCAGCTGGTATGACGGGTGGTATGTCATTTGTTTATGATCCTTCAAATAATTTTGATAAAAAAGTAAACCCAGACTCAGTAATTTGGCAACAAGTCGAGACAAAGTTTTGGATAAATCATTTAAAAAATTTGTTAGAGGAACACACAAAAGAAACTGAGTCAAAATTGTCAAAGAATTTACTAAAAAATTTTGATGATGAAATAAAAAATTTTGTTCAAATATGTCCTAAAGAGATGGTAAACAAACTAGAGGAGCCAATCTCTTTAAAAAAATCAATAAGAGAAGTTAGCTGAGCAATATATTCAATTCTTTAATCAGGATTTTTAAATATTTATTTGATGAAAGACTGTGATCACCATTTTTAACAATTACTAATTTTTTAAATGCATTTTTAAAGAGTCTTAATACTTTTTTTGAGTAAACTGAAGGTACAGACTCATCTTTTTCTCCGTGTATCATAGTTACTTTCAATTCATGATGAATACTTTTATTTAATATTTTATTATTTCTTCCATCTTTAATTAATTGATAGGTAATTGGGTATTCATAATTTCCATGTCTTAAGTTAATGATGCCTTTAGAATATATTTCTTGTTTCATTTTTTTTGTAAATTTTTTCCACATCAAATTTTCTAAAAATTCTGGTGCTGCCCCTATACCAAGAAAACCTTTAATTTGTTTTTTAAAAATTTTAAATTGATTTAGAGATATCCAGGCACCCATGCTTGAACCAATTAATATAAATTGATTTTTTTTTACAATCTTTTTTATTAAAATTGTTGTTTCTTTGGTCCATTTAGTCACATTACCTTCAATGAATTTTCCAGAAGATTTTCCATGTCCAGAGTATTCTAAAGCAAGAAAACCTAACTTTTTTTTTTTTGCAAATTTTAAAAAAGTTTTTGGTTTTTTTCCGTTAAGGTCTGACATGAAACCATGCAAGAAAACTATAAAGGTTTCATTCTTTTGATTATTCTTTAAATATCTAATTTTTTTTGATTTTAATAATCTAATATAATTGTATTTTATCATTAGAGTTTAATAGTTAAATCTATTCATGTATAATCATATCAGATGTCATCTGATTTAAAAGTTTTACAAGTAATTCCCAGGTTAGGTTATGGAGGAGCTGAAACAGGTTGCTATGATTTAGCTCATTATTTACCTGAAAATAATTGTAAGTCATTTATTGTAACGAGTGGTGGAGAATTAATTAAATTTATCGATAAAAAAAAAGTTAATTTAATTAAACTACCCGTTAATAGCAAAAACCCGCTAATTATTTTATTTAATTCGATAATTCTAACATTTATCATTTTATTTTATAAAATATCAATTGTTCATGCTAGAAGTAGAGCGCCTGCGTGGTCATGTCTATTAGCAACTAAAATTACTGGAAGAAAATTTGTTACCACGTTTCATGGTACTTATTCTTTTGAAAATAAAATTAAAAAATTTTATAATTCAGTCATGGTCAGGTCAAATCTAGTTATTGCAGGATCGAATTTTATTTTTTCACATATTAAAGAAAATTATTCTGATTATCTAAATTTTAAAAATAAATTAATGGTTATATTTAGAGGAATAAATGTAGATTATTTTGATCCGACAACAAAAACGGAGATTGAAGAAAAAAAACTTCTTAAAAAATGGGAGATAGAGGAAAATAAAAAAATAGTTTTACTGCCAGGAAGATTAACTTCTTGGAAAGGACAAGAGCTTTTTCTAGAGGCAATTAATTTAGTGAATATACAGCTCGGTTACGAGGCTTTTTATGCTGTCATACTTGGAAGTGAACAAGGTCGTGATTTATATAAAAAGAAATTGTTAAGATTAAGTGAACAATTTAGAACTACCAAACAAGTAAAATTTGTTGATCATTGTAAAGATATGGCGCTTGCATATAAAATTGCAGATATAATAGTATCGCCTTCTATAAAACCAGAAGCATTTGGAAGGGTGGCTGTTGAGGCCCAGTCTATGGAAAAGATAATTATTGCAAGTAATATTGGTGGGTCTAATGAGACTGTTATTGATGGAAAAACGGGATATTTATTTGAGTCTAGTAATGCGAAATCTTTAAGCGAAAAAATCCTTAAAGTATTAAATTTAGATGATACAACATTAAAAACACTTGGGATTCAGGGAAGAAAAAATGTTATTAAAAAATTTAATGTTGAAAAAATGTGTTTTTCTACTTATTCAGAATACAAAAAATTAATAAATTAAATGCCAACTATAACATTACCTGACGGAAAAAGTTTAGAATTTACAAATCAAGTAACTGGTTTGCAAATAGCAGAAAAAATTGGAAAATCACTAGCTAAACAAGCAATGGTTATATCAGTTGATGGTAAATTGAGAGATTTAAATTTTGTAATAGAAAAAGATTGTTCAGTAAAGATTTTTACATCGAAAAATGATGAGGGCCTTGAGACAATAAGACATGACACAGCCCATATATTAGCTATGGCTGTTCAAGAACTTTATCCTGGAACCCAAGTTACTATCGGACCAGTAATTGAGAATGGATTTTACTATGATTTTGCTAGAAAAGAGCCATTTACTGAGGATGATTTAAAAAGAATTGAAGAAAAAATGCGAGAGATTGTTGATCGAAATGAAATAACTAAAAGAGAGGTTTGGTCTAGAGATAAGGCTATTAAGCATTTTAAAAATAAAGGTGAATTTTACAAAGCTCAGCTCATAGAGAGTATCCCTGAAGGAGAAGAAGTTTCAATTTATTTTCACGGTGAATGGCATGACTTATGTAGAGGTCCACATCTTTCCTCAACAGGAAAAATTGGAAAATTTTTTAAACTTACAAAAGTAGCTGGTGCATATTGGCGAGGAGACTCAAACAATGAAATGCTTCAAAGAATTTATGGAACTAGTTGGGCTTCTCAAAAAGATTTGGATGATTATTTAAAAAGAATTGAAGAGGCAGAAAAAAGAGATCATAGAAAATTAGGCAAAGAAATGGACTTATTTCACTTTAGAGAAGAAAGTCCAGGATCTGTTTTTTGGCATGAGAAAGGCTGGGCATTATTTCAAAAATTGATTGATTATATGAGAATGAAACAGGATATTGCAGGATATAAAGAAATAAATACTCCAGAGGTTTTAGATCGTTCTTTATGGGAAAAATCAGGCCATTGGGAAAAATTTGGGGCAAATATGTATACGTCAACTACTCCAGATGAAAAAGTTTTTGCAATTAAACCTATGAATTGTCCAGGCTGTCTTGAAGTTTTTAATCAAGGTCTAAAAAGTTATAAAGATTTACCTTTGAAGATGTCTGAATTTGGAAAAGTACATCGTTATGAGCCTTCGGGAGCGCTACATGGCCTTTTGAGAGTTAGGGCATTTACTCAAGACGATGCTCACATATTTTGCACTGAAGATCAAATTACAGAAGAATGCTTGATAGTAACAAATCTTATTTTAGAAATTTACAGAGATTTAGGTTTTGAAAATGTTATTTTAAAATATTCTGATAGACCTGAATTAAGAGTTGGTGATGATAAAGTATGGGATAAAGCTGAAAGTGCTTTATTAAAGGCAGTAAAAGCTTCTAAATTAGAATATAGCATTAACAAAGGAGAGGGCGCATTTTATGGGCCTAAAATTGAATTTGTTTTGAGAGATGCGATTGGAAGAGATTGGCAATGTGGAACCTTGCAAGTTGATTTTAATTTACCAGGGAGACTTGGAGCTTCTTATGTAGACAAAGATGGTTCAAAAAAAATTCCTGTTATGTTGCATAGAGCTTTATTTGGTTCGCTAGAGAGATTTATTGGAATTTTAATTGAAAATTATGCAGGTAAATTTCCCTTTTGGATTTCACCCCTTCAAACAGTGGTCATCCCTATATCAGAAGAATTTGACGATTACGCAATTGAAGTTACAAAAAAAATAAAAGAGGCTGGTATAAGTTCGCATGTTGATTTAAAAAAGCATAATTTAAACAATAAAATTAAAGAACATTCACTTGCAAAAATACCAGTTTTATTAATTTGTGGTAAAAAAGAAGTTGACACCAACTCAGTAACGATTAGAAGGTTGGACTCTAATAAACAAGAAAATATGGATTTAAATCTATTCTTAAAAAAATTTTCTGCTTTTAATAAAGCATCATCAAACTAAGTGCCAGATTTTAAACAAAATTATTTTCAAAGAAGAACTAAAGAACGTGGTCCTAGATCAAATAACAGGATTTCCTCTCCTGAAGTTCAAGTAATAGCAAGTGATGGTGAAAACTTAGGAGTTCTAAATACTAATGAGGCTATCTCATTAGCCAAAAATCAAGGATTAGATTTAATTGAAATTGCTCCAAATGCAAATCCACCGGTTTGTAAAATTATGGATATGGGCAAATTTAAATATGATGCTCAAAAAAAAGCAAATCTTGCAAAAAAGAAACAAAAAATTATTTTATTAAAAGAAATTAAGATGAGACCAGTTACAGAAACACATGATTATGAATTTAAGGTTAAAAATGCCAAAAAATTTATTTCAAAAGGAGATAAAGTAAAATTTACAATAAGATTTAAGGGAAGAGAATTACAACATTCACATTTAGGAAATGAATTGATGAATAAAATCAAAGAGGACATGAAGGAAGTAGGTAAAGTAGAATTACATCCTAAATTTGATGGAAAACAAATGATAATGGTAATTCAACCAATATAAGACTTAATTAAGGTTGTAAATTTAAATCATTCTTTGTATAACCTCGCAGAATTATGCCAAAACTTAAAACTAAAAGTTCAGCAAAAAAAAGATTTAAAATTTCAGCAAAAGGCAAAGTAATGAGTGCTCAAGCTGGAAAACGACATGGTATGATTAAGAGAACGAATTCGCAAATAAGAAAATTAAGAGGTACAACGACAATGTCAAAACAGGATGGAAAAATTGTTAAGTCGTATATGCCTTACAGTCTAAGAGGTTAATAATGGCAAGAGTGAAAAGAGGAGTTACTAGTAAAGCTAAACACAAAAAAGTTTTAAAAGCTGTAAAAGGTCAATGGGGCAGAAGAAAAAATACAATTAGAGTTGCCAAGCAAGCTATGGAAAAATCCATGCAATACGCATACAGAGACAGACGAAATAAAAAAAGAGATTTTAAATCATTGTGGATACAGAGAATCAACGCTGGAGTTAGAGCTGAAGGCTTAACATACTCAAAATTTATCAATGGGTTAAATAAATGTGGCATCACAATAGATAGAAAAATTCTTGCTGAAATTGCTTACGATAGCCCAGAAGCATTCAAAACAATTGTACAAAAAGCTCAATCGGCTTTAAATTAATCTTCGCTATTGTTTTTATTTCTTAAGGAAATAATCTACTAATATGTCAGAGATAAAAAATATTAGAGATCAGTTTATATCAAAGCTTGAAAATGATTTAAGCATTGATCAAATAAATGAAATCAAAACCGAGCTCTTTGGTAAAAATGGTTTAATTTCGTCAAAATTTAAAACAATAGGATCGATTCCAGATACTGATAGAAAAAAATTTGCATCAGATTTAAATCAAGCAAAAGACGAACTACAGAATTTGATAACTTCTAAAATTAATGAGTTAGAGGGAAAAAAAATAAACGAAAAATTGGAAAAAGAAAAAGTTGATATAACTTTACCTGAAAGACCATTCGTTAGAGGGAAAGTTCACCCAGTATCACAAACTATTGATGAAATTTCATCTATTTTCTCTGAAATAGGATTTAGTGTTGAGGAAGGCCCTGATGTTGAAAATGAATATTATAACTTTACTGCTTTAAACACACCTGACAATCATCCAGCACGAGATATGCATGATACATTTTACTTAGATGAAAACAAAGAGTTTTTGTTACGAACTCATACATCACCAGTTCAAATCAGAACTATGCTAAAAGACAAACCACCATTTAAGATCATTGCCCCTGGAAGAACTTATAGATCTGATAGTGATCAAACACACTCGCCAATGTTTCATCAAGTAGAGGGTTTGCATATTGACACAAATATTAATATGGGGCATTTGAAGGGATGCTTGAATTATTTCATTAAAGAATTTTTTGAAGTTGAAAAAATTAAAATGAGATTCAGACCTAGCCATTTTCCATTCACAGAACCTTCTGCTGAAGTAGATATTGGATATGAAATCAAAGATGGAAAAATAATTATTGGAGAGGGAGATAAATGGCTTGAAATTTTAGGCTGCGGTATGGTGCATCCTAATGTTTTAAAAAATGTAAAAGTAGATCCCTCTAAATATCAAGGATATGCATTTGGTATAGGTATAGATCGACTGGCAATGCTTAAATACGGCATTAATGATTTAAGAGCTTTTTTTGATTGTGACTACAGATGGTTAAATCATTTTGGTTTTGATCCACTTGATGTTCCTTCAAATTACAGAGGTTTAAGCAGATGAAGATTACATATGATTGGTTAAAAGATCATTTGAAAATAAGTGCCAAAGAAGAAAAACTTCTTGAGAAACTAACAGATATAGGTCTTGAAGTTGAGAGTATAGAGAATCTATTTGAGGGATTAGATTTATTTAAGATAGCAAAAATTGTAAAAACTGAAAAACATCCAAATGCTGATAGACTTAAAGTTTGTGAAGTTGATGTTGGTAATAAAAAAATAAAAAAAGTTGTTTGTGGGGCTGCAAATGCAAGAGAGGGTCTTCTTACTGTATATGCTCCACCAGGTGCAATAATTCCAAAAAATAAAACCAAACTAGTTGTTGCTAAAATCAGAGATGTTACATCTTATGGCATGCTTTGTTCGGAATCTGAATTAAATTTATCAAATGAAAGCGAGGGGATTATTGAGCTGACGTCATCCAAATATGCAAAAAATATTGGAAAAAGTTATTTTTCTAAACCAAGTTCTAATCTTATAGATTTATCAATTACACCAAATAGACCTGACTGTCTTGGTGTTAGAGGAATAGCGAGAGATTTATCAGCCGCAGGTTTTGGAAACTTAAAAACAGATAAAGAAAAAAAAATAAAATCTAATAAAAAACAGACTTTAAAAGTAAAAATTATAAAAGAAAAAAGTCAAGGCTGTTTATCTTTTGGAAGCTGTTTGATAACTAACGTCAAAAATACAGAAAGCCCTCAATGGTTAAAAGATAAATTAATTTCTATAGGCCAAAAACCAATATCCGCAATTGTAGATATTACAAATTATGTCATGATTGATATTAATCGTCCCTTACATGCATACGATGCTGACAAAATCGAGAAAGGTATAATTGTTAGAAATACAAAATCAGGAGAAGAATTTACTGCTTTAGACAATAAAAATTATAAACTAAATGAAGGAATGTGTGTAATAAGTGATAACAAAGGCGTCCTAGGCCTAGGAGGAATTATTGGAGGAACAAGATCTGGTACAGAGCTAGATACAAAAAATGTTTTATTAGAGTCAGCTTATTTTGATCCAAGATCAATTAGAAAAACTGCTAAGAAGTTGAATATCGATACAGATGCTAAATTTAGATTTGAAAGAGGTATTGATCAGTTATCTATTGAAAATGGATTAAATAAAGCAGCCTTCTTAATTAAGGAAATTTGTGGTGGTGAAATTAGTAAAATAGATATTCAAAAAATCGGATCCTATAAAAAAAAAATCTTAAAGTTTGATCCAAATATATTTGAGAGAATCACAGGTTTTAAAATTTCAGTTAAAGAAATGATAAATATTTTAGAGAAGCTCGGTTTTGAAACAAAAATAGAAAAAAAAATTATCAAATTATTAGTACCCTCTTGGAGACCAGATATTGTTCAAGAAATTGATATAGTTGAGGAACTTGTGAGAATTAGTGGCTACAGGAAAATAAAAATAGAAAATCCCATTAAAGAAAGATCAAAAAATACTTTAAATCCAACTCAAAAGCTATTTCATTTTCTTCAAAGGGCGGTAGCATCTAAAGGGTATTTGGAAACAATTACCTGGTCTTTTACAGATACTAAATATAACGATCACTTTAAAGAATCTAATAAAGAAATAAAGATTGTAAATCCAATTAGCTCTGAGTTGGGAGTATTAAGAAATTCAATTTTTTCAAATTTAGTAATGTACATGAGTAAAAACTTAGATAGAGGAATTAAAGATTTATCAATATTTGAAATAGGACCAACATTTTATGGTTCACGACCTGGAGAACAGAATACAGTTGTTTGTGGTTTGTCAGCTGGAAAAAAATCTAGACTTTCTTGGGTCGAAAAAGAGAGAAATGTAGATGTTTTTGATATTAAAAGAGATGTTGTACAAACTTTAGTAGAGGCCGGATATAACTCAGAAAAATTCTACCTAGATGATGCAAGCCCAAATTATTTTCATCCAGGAAAGTCAGGAAGAATATTTTTAAATAAGGGAAAAGATAAAGTAGCTGCTTATTTTGGTGAAATCCATCCAAATATTATAAAAACTCTAGATATTAAAACAGACTCTTTAGTAGGTTTTGAGATATTTTTGGATAATTTAAGATTACCAAAAAAACCTATAAAAGATCAAAAAACAAAATACTTTGTGTCTGAGTTTCAAAAATCTGAGAGAGATTTTGCATTTATTGTTGATAAGAATGTAAATGTACAAGAATTAGTTAGTGTAATATCTGGTATTGATAAAAATTTAATATCAAATATTAAAGTGTTTGACGTTTATGAGGGAGAAAATATTCCCAAAAATCAAAAATCAATAGCTATAAGCGTCACTATTCAATCTTTAGAAAAAACTTTAACAGATAATGATTTAGAAAAAATTAATAATTTGATAATAGAAACAGTTGAAAATAAAACTGGTGCTAAAATACGTTCCTAAAAAAATTAATGAGCTCAATTGATAATATTAGAAATTTTGCGATTATTGCGCATATCGATCATGGAAAATCTACTATTGCTGATCGAATTATTCATAGTTGTGGTGGATTGACTGAAAGAGAAATGAAAGCACAAGTTTTAGATTCTATGGATATAGAAAGAGAAAGAGGAATTACAATTAAAGCTCAAACTGTAAAATTAAATTACAAAGCTAAAAATGGAAAAAATTATATTTTAAACATTATTGATACCCCAGGTCACGTAGATTTTAGTTATGAAGTTAGCAGATCTTTATATGCATGTGAGGGTTCAATTTTAATCGTTGATAGTACTCAGGGAGTAGAAGCTCAAACTTTAGCAAATGTCTATCAAGCTTTAGATACTAATCATGAGATAGTACCAGTTTTAAATAAAGTTGACTTACCTGCATCAGATTTAGACAGAACCAAAAAACAAATTGAGGAAGTTATAGGAATTGACACTGAAAATGCAATTCCATGTTCAGGTAAAACTGGTGAAGGAATTGGGGATATTTTAGAACAAATAATTACAACATTGCCAGGTCCTAAAGGAGAAAGTTCAGCAGATTTAAAATGTTTATTGGTTGATAGTTGGTATGATACATATCTTGGTGTAGTAATTTTAGTGAGAGTGATTGATGGTAAACTTTCAAAGCACATGAAAATAAAAATGATGTCAACTAATCAAGAATATATTGTTGAAAAAGTTGGAGTTTTTACTCCAAAACCAGTAGACATAAATGAATTAAAAACTGGTGAAATTGGATTTATTACAACTGGAATAAAAGTTTTATCTGAAACAAAAGTTGGAGATACAATATGTGATGCATCAAGGCCATTAAAAGAGGCTTTGCCTGGATTTAAACCAAGCAAACCAGTAGTGTTTTGTGGGCTATTTCCAGTAGATAGTTCTGAATTTCAAAAACTTAAAGATGGTCTAGCTAAATTACAATTAAATGATGCAAGTTTTTCATTTGAACCCGAGTCATCATCTGCTTTAGGATTAGGTTTTAGGTGTGGATTTTTAGGTTTACTTCATTTGGAAATTGTAACAGAAAGGCTAGAAAGGGAATTTGATGTTAATTTGTTAACAACTACACCTGGTGTTGTTTATAAAGTCCACCTTAATAATAGAAATATAATTGATCTTCAAAATCCAACAAGTTTACCTGATCCAACTTTGATAAAATATATTGAGGAGCCATGGATAAAAGCAACAATTATTACTCCTGACCAATATTTAGGTTCAATTATAAAGATGTGTCAGGATAAAAGGGGAATTCAAACTAATTTAAGTTACTCAGGAAATAGAGCTGTCGTAAATTATGAATTACCATTGAATGAAGTCGTTTTCGATTTTAATGATAGATTAAAATCCATGACAAGTGGATATGCTAGTTTCGATTATGAAATTATTGAACATAGAGAGGGAGATTTAGTAAAACTTGGTATTTTAGTAAATGGAGAGTCTGTCGATGCTTTAGCGATGATGATACATAAAGATTTTGCACAAAAAACGGGGAGAGAAGTTTGCGAAAAATTAAAAGATTTAATACCACGACATAATTTTATGATCCCGGTTCAAGCTGCAATAGGAGGCAAAATTATTGCGAGAGAAACAATAAAAGGATTCAAGAAAGACGTATTAACTAAAATTCATGGTGGCGGCGCAACGGACAGAAAAAGAAAACTTTTAGAAAAACAGAAAAAAGGAAAAGCTAGATCAAAACAATTTGGTAGAGTAGAAATACCTCAAGAGGCTTTTATTGGTGTTTTAAAAATTAATAAAGAAAAATGATAAATAAAATTGCTGATTGTATAACTTTCTTTGATAATAATTTTATGTTTAAACTGAGATATAAAATTTTAGAGAAGTATGTTGTTATTTTTCCCCATTTTGTTACTTGTAATTCTTTTGAGTCAAATAAAT
>NZ_CVSS01000014.1 GCF_001180185.1 Candidatus Pelagibacter communis
AATAAGCTTGCTTCCAAGCCTCCAGTTCCTGCTCTAATTTCTATTATAGCGTCCTTTTTATCATTAGGAAAAATAGATAAAAAGACTTTTGCTGAGAAGTCAAAAGAATATGCAGATTTAAACGAAATTATACAAAGTGCTAAAAGATATATATCTTATGAACAAGATAGATCAGAAATACAAAAAATTCTAGATGATAAAAGTTCAGATGCAGAATTAATACAAATGGCAGAAATAGAGTTGAACGAATTGAAATTAGAAAACCAAATGAATGAAAAAAAGCTGAAACTATTTTTATTACCAAAAGATGAAGCTGATAAAAAGGACGCTATAATAGAAATTAGAGCAGGAACTGGAGGCTTGGAAGCAAGCTTATTCGCTGCAGATTTATTTAAAATGTACGAAAAAGTAAGCCATAAAAAAAAATGGTCAGTAGAATTAATCTCAATTTCTAGAAGCGAGGCAGGTGGGTTAAAGGAGGTTATTGCATCTATTAAAGGTCATAATATTTACTCAACATTAAAATACGAAAGTGGTGTACACAGAGTTCAAAGAGTTCCAGACACCGAAACACAAGGAAGAGTCCATACATCTGCAGCTACTGTAGCTGTTCTACCTGAAGTAGAGGAAGTTGATTTAAAAATAAATGAGGCTGATTTAAGAATTGATGTCTTTAGAGCAGGAGGTCCTGGAGGACAATCAGTAAATACAACAGATAGTGCTGTAAGAATTACACATATTCCAACTGGAATTTCAGTCTCACAACAAGATGAAAAATCACAACATAAAAACAAATCAAAAGGTATGAAAATTTTAAGAGCCCGGCTCTATGAATTAGAGAGAGCAAGAATAGAACAAGAGAGATCTCAAGATAGAAAAAGCAAAATAGGAACTGGAGATAGATCTGAAAGAATAAGAACTTATAATTTTCCACAGGGAAGAGTCACAGATCATAGAATTAATTTAACACTTCATAAATTAGATGAGTTTTTAGAAGGAGAAGCTTTTGATGAGATGATTGAGTCTCTTACTTTACAAGCACAAGAGGAAAGCCTAAGTAACTTAAATTAAATATGAAATTGGGAATAGTTATTAATAATGCACTTAAAAAATTAAAAGAAAATAATATTAAATCTGCATTACTTGATACTGAAATATTATTATCTGAAGCTATCAATCAGAGCAGAGAATTTATTGTTTTAAACTTAGATTATGATGTCAAAGAAAAAGAGTTTAAGAATTTTAATTATATGATTGATCAAAGATCAAAAGGTAAGCCAGTAGCATATTTAACTGGTAAAAAATTTTTTTGGAAAAACGAATTCTTTATTAATGAAAATATTTTGATTCCTAGACCTGATACTGAGATAATTATTGAACAAGTATTAAAAGTTTACAAGAAAAAGAATAAAATAAATTTTCTAGATATTGGCTTTGGATCTGGATGCATTGTACTCTCATTACTTAAAGAGAGACCAGATTTTACAGCAACTGGAGTAGATATCAGCTATCAGGCTTTAAAAGTATGTAAAATCAATGCTTACAAGCTAGGTGTAAAGAATAGACTTAGATTATATAAATCAGATATTGACAAATTCTTTGTAGGGAAATATGATTTAATTATATCTAACCCTCCTTATATTAAAAATTTAGATTTAAAATATTTGGAAAAAGATATTGTAAATTTTGAGCCAAAAAAGGCTCTTGATGGTGGGTTAGATGGAATATCAGAAATCAGAAAAATTATAAATAAATCGTCTGAACTGATAAAAAATAATGGCAAACTGATTTTAGAAATTGCATATAACCAAAAAAAAGAGGTTAAAAAATTATTAATAGAGAACAGCTTTTATATCAATTCGGTAGTAAAAGACCTGGCAAATAATGATCGATGTATAATCAGCACAAAAATTAATAACTAACATATGGTGACATTTAGAAATAACAACAACAATAGAAGAAATAATTTTAGAAGAAGCGATAGAAATTTCAAACCTAATGGGGAAAGACCAAAATATGGTGCAAGTTTTTCTAACAACGAAAATTTTCAAAGAAAAATTCCAGGCAGAAATAATCACAATGCCTCAAAATTAATAGAAAAATATAATAATTTAGCTAGAGAGGCATTATCAAGTGGAGATAAAATTTTATCTGAAAACTATTTTCAGCATGCAGATCATTTTACAAGAATTTTAAATGATCAAGAAAATTTTAAAAAATCGAGATTTTCTCCTAACCCCCAAGATGACAAGAGACAAGCAGAAGAAAATGCTTCAGTTGAGACTGAACAAACTACAGATAAAGTTGTTGAAAAAAAAGAGGAAACTCCTAATAAAGTCGCTGTAAGTAAATAACTAATTTAATCCAATAATTTTTTCTGATTTCAATACATCAAGCTTTATTTTTTTAGTTTCAAAGATCTTTCTTTCATCTCCTTTTAAGATTTTTCCTGATGGTAATTTAAGTTTTTGAGAATTTACTTTTTTTCCATTTACAATTACCTCATAATGTAAGTGAGGACCTGTAGATTTACCAGTAGAACCAACATATCCTATTGTTTGCCCTTGTTTGACTCTTACTCCTCTTTTTATTCCTAAAGCAAA
>NZ_CVSS01000015.1 GCF_001180185.1 Candidatus Pelagibacter communis
AAAAAAAAACTGTCAATGGTTATAGTAAATAATTTCATATATTTTAAAAATTCAAGAGCAGATTGTGTTCTTCAGAGTGTAAAAGCAAATAAACTGAAAAAAATAAGAATTAAAAAAGAGAGTATTATGGGAGGGATGTCATGTAATGAAATGTCACTAGTGCCATGGCAAATATTAAAAAAAACTTCTAACTATTGCGTATCTGTTGATGACAATAATGTTGCCAAAACGACAGCGATGCTAAAGGATAGAAAATTAAGCAAAGGTTCAATTACAGGAGGTGAATGTGCAACTCCTGGGATTATTGCACTGGTAGGATTATCTAATAGTCTAAAAGCTAGAAAATTATTAGATTTGAAGAAGGATTCCAACATCCTTGTCATTGGATGCGAAGGTAATGCAGATGTTAAACTTTACAAACAACTGCTATCTAAAGGTAGAAAATAACATTTATATGACAAAAAATGCAATAGCTTGGATAAGGGAAGACTTTAGAATTGATCACAACCCTGCCCTTTCATATGCTACACAAAATCATGAAAATGTAATTGCATTATATATTTATAATAAAACTGATTTTGATAATAAGAGAGAAGCACAAAAATGGTGGCTATTTAAATCTTTGGAAACATTTAAATCAGAATTATCTAAATACAAAATTAATCTTCAAATATTAGCAGGTGATGAAGTAGATATATTTTCAAAAATAAAAAAAAGATGAAGTAACAATATATTGGAACAAGATTTATGAGCCAGACGTAATTGCAAAAG
>NZ_CVSS01000016.1 GCF_001180185.1 Candidatus Pelagibacter communis
TTTTTTTAAATCCTCAGCACCTGGAGCTTTTCCTAAAACTTCATATTGATTAGACATTATTGAGCTCCCAAATACGCATCTATAACACGTTTATCATTTTTAATTTCATCTGGTGTTCCGTTTGCAAGCATCTTGCCATGAGCTAAACAGTAAATGCTTTCTGCTAGTTGCATGATTACTCTCATGTTATGTTCAATTACCAAGAGAGTAATACCAAAATCTTGATTAACTTTTATTAATCTATCTATGATCCCATTAATTAAAGTTGGATTGATACCAGCTGTTGGCTCATCCAATAATAGCATTTCTGGTTCATTCATTAAAGCCATCGCAAGTTCTAAGAGTTTTTGTTGTCCAAATGATAAATCACCAGCTCTTAATTTTCTCTTCTGATAAAGTCCCACAAAATTAAGTAGATTTTCTGCTTTTTCAGTTAAGTCTTTTGGAATTTTAGAAAATATTTTCAAAATACTTTCGTCACTTCCTTTATGACTTATAAGCATATTATCTACACAATTTAATTTTCCATAAATTCTGGTTTGTTGAAAAGTTCTAAGTAATCCAAGTTTAGCTATTACTGGCACTGGTAATTCAGATACTTCCTTACCATTAAATTTTATAGAACCATTGTCTATAGGATAAGTTCCAACAATAGAATTAAATAGTGTTGTTTTTCCTGAACCATTTGGACCGATAAGTCCAAATATTCTTCCTTTTTCAACTGACATTGAAATATCAACATTAGCTTTTACACCACCAAAAGATTTACTTACATTGTTTACCTCTAAAATACTCATTTCAACTCTACCTGTGCTTTTCTATCCGCCTCATCAATGACCTCGCCAAATCTCTCTGGATATTTTTCTCTTAACCAACCCATAATTCCCTCTGGGAAATAAATTACAATCACTACAATTAAAACCCCTAATGCTACATACTGCCATCCTAAAAAGAATGTCCAAAATCCTTCTTTAAAAATATGAAACACTGTTGCTCCAATTACGGGACCCCATAAAGTTCCTTTTCCACCTAAGATTGCCATTAAGACCATAAACACTCCCATCTCTCTTCCATCAAATGCAACATCTGTTGAGTCTATGTATCCAACTAATCCTCCCATTATTCCTCCAGCTAAACCACAAAAGAAAGCAGAGATCATCCAACCGATGATTTTATATTTCATGGTTTCGATTCCCATAGCTTCTGCTTTATCCTCGTTGTCTCTAATCGCATTTAGTATCAATTTAAATCTAGTAGAGTAAATTGCTCTAACAGTAATAAATGTTAACACAAGGGCACCAAAACTTAGCAGGTAAAAGAATTCTCCCCTTGCCTCTAAACCACCTACATCAGGAAATGGTGGTGTTGTAAATCCTTGTCCTGCTCCAATAATTTCGATACCTCCAGAAATTTCTCCTGCTGCAACTCCTAAACCTAATGTGCATATTGCAAAATAATGACCTCTTAATCCTAATATTGCATAACCAATCAATCCTGCAATTATAGTTGGGATTATTGCTGCAACTACAAGTCCAACTGCCATTCCTTGGAAAAATTGAGCAGGAGTGTGTACAAAGGTTTTTTCTCCACCACTCTCTGTCCATTCCGCTAGAGGGAAAAACATCCCAACCTGAACAGAAGCACATAAATACATGCCTAAACCATAAAATAAAATATTCCCAAAAGTGTTATAACCCATTTCTCCACCTTGAATATTCCAGGTAAGAGCCAGTACTATCAAAACACAAAGTATAGATAGTTGAACTTTAAATGCTGGAAAAATAAAAGGAGCTACTAGACCAAAAATTAAAATTCCAATGTAAAGGATAATATTTTTATTCATAATTTTATGTTGAAAGTTCTTCTTCGTTAATTTTCATAAATGGAAAATGAGACTCTTTATAAAATATATTTTTTGCATGTTTAAGAGAACTAATATCGTTTAATAAACCAGCATACAGGTAAGAAACACCCCACTTTTCCACATAAGTTGTGACTGGAGCAGCACATTTTTTACAAAATGACTTTGTTATAATATTTTTACTACCTCCTGAGTGAGTAAATGTTGATAATTTGCTTTCATCAATCTCCAAAGCATTTTCTCTCAATTGTATAATTGTTATAATTCCACCAAGTTTTTTTCTACAATCTACACAATGACAATTAAATACCCTAGGTTTTTCATCTAGTTTGACTGTAAATTTAATTTCACCACATATGCAACCTCCATCATATTTGATCATTTTTTTTTCAGTCATATTCTTATTTTAAATACTCTCTTTTTCTTGATAACTTAAATCTTCTGTAAACTAAAATTAAAACTAATAATAAAAATACAGCACCAATTCTAAATTCTGTTCCTAAAATATAATCAGCAAATTCCTCAAAAACACCAAGACCCATACCTGACATTGCAACACCTGGGAGATTTCCTAATCCAGCAACAATTACAATCATAAAAGATCTAATTGTATACGGTAACCCCATGTAAGGATGAATTGTAAATGTTATTGATATTAATGCTCCAGCAACACCACAAAGAGCTGCATTAATACCAAAAGTAGCTGCATACACTTTTTCTGTATCTACACCTAAAATTTTTGCAGCTCTTGCATTTTGAGCAGTAGCTCTAATTGCACGACCAAGTTTAGATTTTTTCATATAAATCACTAAACAAATAGCAAATAAAATACTTATAAATGCAGAGAATATTTTTGAATTTGGTAAGACAACATTGCTATCAAATAAAAAAGTAGTCCCATAACCTGAATTAGCTAAAACAACATCTGCCCCAAATGCAAAGTTCATTAGCTGCATAAATAAAATACTAATTCCAAATGTTGCAAGAATTGAGATAAATAAGTCTCTATCAACGACTTTATTAATCACTAATTTGTAAATTCCAACACCAACAAAATACATTATAATGGGTGATACAATTACTCCCCAAGCAGGATGTATCCCATAAAGATACATGAAGTAAGCTATATATCCTCCTAAAATAACTAAATCACCTTGAGCAATATTTATGATATTCATGACCCCCCATTGCAGAGCCATGCCATAAGCAATCAATGCAAATAATACTCCTAAAAGAATTCCATCCAAGCAAGCTTGAATAGTAATCATAGGATATTGGAAAACCATGAAATCCATAATTTGCCTTTTAAAAAAAAATACCCCCTAAAGTTTAGGGGGTATTTAAAGATTTGTAATTATCTTTCAGACCACTTAGGGATTGGGTGAATCAACTTAGCTGAAGCCCACTTCAGTGGAGCTACAACTTTGTTTTCACACTTCCCAGCGCTGTCACACATTACTTGGAAAAGCACCATTGGCTTGTCAACATTTTGACCACCAGGGGCAAACTTAATATTTCCATAGAATGTTTGCATATTAGTAGCTGCTAGAGCATCTCTAACTTTCTTTTGATCGAAAGAGTTTGCTCTCTCAAATGCATCCTTAAACACTAACAATGCTGCAGAAGATTCTGCTGATTGATATGGTGGGTCATATCCAAACTCCTTTTGAAAGTCTGCCGCATAAGTCATACCATCTTTAAAGAAGTTATCTTTATACGTTAATGTTTTATGCCATTGAGAAGCACATAAAGCGTACTGAGAATTTTTACCATGTTGTTTTGATAATTTCGCAGCATCGCAATGAGTCATTGCTAGCATTGGAACATCTACTTTCATTTCAGCTATTTGTCTAATTGCAGTTAATGCACCTTTTGTATGACCTGATACAACAAGAACGTCTGGCTTCATTTGTTTTACTTTGACTAAAGTAGCAGCCATATCATTAAGTTCTTTTGGAAGTTTGTCATCGATTATAATCTCAGATCCAGTTCTTTTAGCTGCATCTAAAATGCCTAATCTTACGTCTTGTGAAAAAGCATCTTGTTCAAATGCTTGTGCAATTCTTACACCTTTTCCACCATTCAACTCAACTGCTGTTTCAATAGCTACATCAAGATATAAATTAGCTGGAGCTAGAACTGCAAATAGATATTTGTAACCTTTTGTAAACAAAGATCTAGAAGCACCATTAGCTTCAACCATTGGTACACCATATTTTTCTGTTACGGGTGCAATTGCTTTTGTTAAACCTGAACTGTATGGTCCAAGCATAAACTCAACACCATCTTGAGAGATTAATCTTTCTGCTAATTGAGCTGCTCTTTTTGGGTTTGACTCATCATCATAATAAATGATTTCAAACTTATAAGTTTTTCCACCAACTTTAACACCACCCATGCTATTAATTCTATCAACAGCCATGTTATAACCGTTTTGAGTATGAACACCATTAGATGAATATTTTCCAGTTAATGAAATAGCAGCACCTAAAACAATTTTATCACCAACTACTTTTGCAAACGAAACAACTGAAGTTGAAAGTAAAATTGCTACTGCAGAAATAAAACTCAAGATTATTTTATTTATTTTCATTTTATTTCCTTCGTTAATTAATTAATTAAAGTCTAATTAAATAAAGAAATGAAATAATTTTCAAGTGGCAAATGTACCGTAATTATTCTTTTAATATTGTTGTGTAACAATAATTATTACGGCTATTAAAACTAAAACACTCGCTGAGATTGTATTAATTGTTTTTGGGTTTGTTTTTATCCAAGTTATTAATTTTTGTGCAAGCATTGCGTAACCAATCAAAGATAAAAAATCTAATATAATATAAGTTGTTATTAAAATAACAAATTGAACAATATAATTTGAATTAAAGTCAATAAACTGTGGAAATACTAAAGGAAAAAACAACCAAGCCTTTGGGCTTGTTCCTGCAACTAAAAAACCATCTTTAAAAAAAGAAAATATACTTTTTGATGAAATAATTTTTGAATTTATGTCTTTAGGTGAAGATTTATAAACATCAAAAGCCAGATAAAATAAATAAATTACACCAATCCACTTAAAAAAATTTAAAAAAGTTGGATTATCAGAAAAAAAACTTCCTAAAACAAATATGACTAAAGTTGCTTGGATAAAATTAGCAGTGATATCTCCTAGCGCCGTCCAAATACAATTTCGAACACCATAATTCATTGAATAAGACACAATTACTATTCTTGGAGTACCAGGAGTGATAAAAAGAAAAATTATGATTTGTAAAAAAAGAATAAAATCTAAAGGGAGCATATAAAAAAAAAGATAGTCCTTAAAAACCGGGAGCTAAAGATGGCTAAGAAGGACTATCTAGATCAATATAGCATATCCCAAAAAAAATGCATTATCGATTTTTTTGAAATATAAAGGATTTATGAAAAAAAAAGGTCACAGGCCAGTTACTCGAGTCAAAAATCCAGAGCCAAATATTGAAAGTCCAGATTGGGTCATCTGGGCAGCCTGGGCTGACAGGATAACTTTTGAGGACATTGAAAAAAAAACTGGTTACCGAGAATCTGATGTTATAAAGATTATGAGGAGAAGTCTTAAACCATCCTCATTTAGATTATGGAGAAAAAGAGTTCACGAAAAAAGTATCAAACATAGAAAAAAATTTGAATATTCCAGAAAACAAATGTCTAGTAAAATTAAAAAAGGTTATTACTTATAAGATATGAAAAAAATTACGATTTATACTGGTCCACTCTGTAATTATTGTGATGCAGCTAAAAGATTATTAACTAGAAACAATGTTGTTTATAATGAAATCAATATTGCAACTGTTGATGGTGCAATTGATGAAATGATCAGGAAAGCTAACGGAAAAAGAACAATTCCACAAATATTTTTTGATGAACAGCACATCGGTGGTTATGATGAAGTTAGGGCATTAGAAAAAGAAAATAAACTCCAAGAACTTTTAAAATAATATTACTTAGGTTTAAAAGTTAAACAGACACCATTATTACAATATCTTTTTCCTGTTGGTTGTGGACCATCATCAAAGATATGACCATGATGTGCATTACAATTCTTACAATGATATTCAGTACGTGCGTAACCTAACAAATAATCAGTTTTTGTTTCAAAAACATCAGGTATCGATTGAAAAAAAGAAGGCCAACCTGATCCACTTTCATATTTTGTGTTAGAATTAAACAATTTTATTCCACAATTAGCACAATGATAACTGCCCTCTCTCTTTTCATTATTAAATTCACTTGTACCTGGTGGTTCAGTTCCATCTTCAAACATTACTAAATGTTGTTCGGCTGATAGATTTGGATTTTTTTTATTCATAAACTAAATCAATTTAGCACATGATTGATGCAAAATAGAGTGTAATTCAACAAGTTTATCAAAATCTTTATTGTATCCACCACCTAAAACACCACAAAGTGGAATTCCTTTTGAGAAAAAATATTCTGTTACAACTTCATCCCTTTCTCTTATTCCATCATCTGAAATTTTTAATTTACCTAAACGATCATTAAAATGAATATCAACACCAGCTATGTAAAAAACATAGTCAAAATTTTCTTCTTTTAATTGATTTAAGTAGAACTTAAGTATTTTAATATACTGTGTGTCTTCTATATTATCTTCAAGTTCAACATCTAGATTGCTAATAGATTTTTTTGCTGGATAATTTGATTTTGAATGCATACTAAAAGTATACACATTTCTATTATCTTTGAATATATCTGCACTACCATTTCCTTGATGAACATCTAAATCGACAATTAAAATTCTTCCTGCTAATCCCCTCTCTAAAAGATAATGAGCAGCTACAGCCACATCATTAAATACGCAATAACCAGCACCACCTTCAAAATTTGCATGATGACTTCCACCAGCTGTATTACAAGCTACACCACTTTTAATTGCAAGTTTAGAAGCTAACACAGTCCCGCCTGTAGCCACTAATGACCTTTGTACAACGCTGTCAACTAATGGAAAACCAATTTTTTTTATAGTCTTTTCATCCAAAGTTTTATTTTTTACATTTTTTATATAGTTTTCTGAATGAGCTTTTTTTAATGTTTCTTCAGAACAGGGATATGGTCTATGAAATTTTTTTACAATTTTTTCTTTTATTAAATAATTAGCAAGTTCTCCAAATTTATTTATTGGAAATTTATGATCATCACCGATTTTAGCAAAATAATCCTCATGATTAACAACAGGTAAATCCATGTTTAGTCTATTACTCTGATAGGCTTGCCATTTACACAAGCTTCTAATGCTTCAATCATTTGATTGTAAAAAATACTATAATTTTCTGCAGTGACATAACCAATATGTGGTGTTAAAAGAGCATTCGACAAAAATCTAAGTTTGTTATTCTCTGGCAGAGGTTCTTTCTCATAAACATCAAGCCCAGCACCAGCAATTTCATTTGTGGATAAAGCTATTATCAAATCATCCTCATTTACAATTGGACCTCTTGAAGTGTTAATTAAGAATGCAGTTTTTTTCATTTTATCTAATTCTTTTAAAGTAATACAATCTTTATATCTTTCACCTCCTTGAACATGGATAGACAAAAAATCTGAATTTGAGATTAAATCATCTTTACTACACGGTAGAACTTCTAATTCTTTACATTTATTTAAATCTAAATTTTCACTCCAAGCCATAACTTGCATTCCAAATGCTTTTCCTATCCTTGCAACTTGTGAACC
The DNA here is from genome assembly GCF_001180185.1 of Candidatus Pelagibacter communis. Lineage (GTDB taxonomy): Bacteria > Pseudomonadota > Alphaproteobacteria > Pelagibacterales > Pelagibacteraceae > Pelagibacter > Pelagibacter ubique_F. Next base: position 7,592 of record NZ_CVSS01000016.1, read on the forward strand.
GACTCTACCAAGACCAATTAAACCTAAAATTTTTCCTTTAAGCTCAACTCCTACAGTTGTTTGCCAGTATCCTTGATACATATTGTCTATTTCCTCTTTGAAGTTTCTCGCTAATCCCAATATCAAAGCCCAAGTTAATTCTGGAGTTGGGTTAATATTTATTTCTGTTCCACAGACTATAATTTTTCTTTTTTTTGCTGCTTCTAAATCAATTGATTTATTTCTCAATCCACTTGTTATTATAAATTTTAATTTAGTTAAATTATCTATTACATTTTTTGTCATTGGTGTTCGTTCTCGCATTATAAGAAGAGCCTCAAAATCAGCTAATTGTTCTAAAACTTGTGCCTCATCAGCAAAAGGTTCACTAAAAATTTTTATTTCATATTTTCCTGAGAGTTTTTCAATATCAACAAACTGTTGAGAAACATTCTGATAATCATCTAAAATCGCAACTTTAAGCATTTTTAATTTCTTTATTTGATAAAAATAAACCTAATATAATTAAAATTGCTCCAATCAAGTGAAAAAATTGAAATTGCTCATTATAAAAGAATATTGCCATTAAAGTGCTAAATAATGGTATCAAAGATAAGAATATTCCAGCTCTATTCGCTCCTATAATAGAAACTGCTCCTGCCCAACAATAATATGAGCCAATACTTGGAAAAATTGCAATATAAATTAAAATATAAAAAAGATTATTGGTTATCTGGACAATTTTTCCTTGTATTAAATCAGAGATAAAAAGTGGTAAGAGAAAAATCAAACCGAATGTACAAATAATATGAATTAAGGTAAGCAATGGCACTTCAAAGTCTCTCTTTTTAAGATAAGCGGAATAAATTCCCCAGGCAATTATTGCTCCTATCATAAATAAATCTCCTCTATTAAAATTTAAAGAGAGTAAAATATGCAAATCAAGTCTAGTGATTATTGCTAGAATTCCTAATACCGAAATTAATAGACCTGAAATTTGAAAAATATTTGTTTTTTCAATTTTTAAGATAAAGCAGACCAAAATAATTGTTACGGGTATCGCAGTATTGAAAAGTGATGCATTGATTACTTGAGTATAATTTAAAGCATTATAAGTGAATGAGGTGAATATACATACACTCGTGGAACCAAGAATGAGAAATAATGAAAAATTTTTTTTAATGATTTTTTTTAATTTAAAAATCTCTTTATATGTAAAGGGAAATAATATTATCCACACCAGGCACCACCTTAAAAATGCAAGTGAATATGGAGGTATATTTTCTAAGTAAGCAAACTTAGCAATTGTGAAGTTTCCAGCCCAAAATAATGTTGCACAAACCAACATTATATAAGCTTTAGAGCTTTGCATATATTAATTAAATCTTGTTGAGCTATAAGGATCTAAATTTAAATTAGTATTTTCTTTAGCTATCATTCCTGAAACAATCTTCCCAGATATTGGACCTAATGTCCATCCCAAATGATGATGACCAAAACAATAAAAAACATTTTTATAATTTTTGGAAGGTCCAATTACAGGTAAAAAATCTGGTAGCGTTGGTCTAAATCCTAACCACTCATCCTCATGTTCTGGGAGATCGCCTAGCATATATTTTGCATTATTTATCAAATTTCTTATTCTTGATTTTGAAAGTGGGTTTTTTAATCCACCAAATTCAACTGTTCCTACTACTCTTAAACCTTGTTCCATCGGCGTGATGCCAAAACCTCTGTTAGAAAAAATCACTGGTCTATTCAACAGATGATCACAATTTTTAAAATGCACATGGTATCCTCTTTCAGTATCAAGAGGTATTTTTTCATTTAAATTATCTGTGAGTTTTTTTGAAAAAGCGCCACAAGCAATTACTACTTTATCGAAAGTATAGCTTTGATCTTGAGTTACAAAAACGGGCTTTTCATTTATAAATTTGATAAATTGAATATTTTTCTTTTTGAAATAACCTCCCTTTTTTAAAAAAAGATCAAAAAACTTTAATAATATTTTTTTTGGATTTCTTGCATGTCTTGCATAAGGATAATATACCCCTGCATGATAAAAAGGTTTTATATTTGGTTCTAAATCATGGATTTCATTTTTATTTACTAGCTGTTGTTTTACTCCCAGTTCATCTCTAACTTTAATTTCTAATTCTCTACTTTTTAGATCTTTATCATTCCAAATATATAAAATTCCTTTATTTTCAACTAAGCCTTCTAACTGAATTTCATCAAACAATTCGTCATAAGCTGGCAAAGCTAAATCTAAAATTTGATGCATATTTTTAGCAGTATGCATCATTTTTTCTTTGCTAGTATTAAAAATAAATTTAAAAAACCAAGGCAACATTTTTGGCACATAATTCCATTTTAATGCCAGAGGTCCTGTTGAACTTAGTAACATTGCTGGAACATCAGCAAGTATATCAGTTCTATTCAATGATAAAGATGCGTAAGGTGAAAAATGACCAGCATTACCATAAGATGCCACTGGACTTCCAGGCTCTTCTCTGTCAAACAAAGTTACCTTAAATCCTTTTTTTTGTAAAAATAAAGCGTTGGAAATACCTTGTATTCCAGCTCCAATAATTCCAATATTAATCTTATTGTTCATAAAAAATTATAATGCTTTTTTCATAAAATATTTAAGCGACAAATTATACTTAAGCTATTGATTGGTCACTATGAATTTTTGCACTCATCACTATTCCAAAACCTATCATGGTTGCCAACATAGAGGACCCTCCATAAGACATTATGGGCAACGGAGAACCAACGATTGGTAATAGTCCTAAAACCATGCTCATATTAATGACAATATAAACAAACATGGATACACCAAAACTATAACAAAATAGTTTTGCAAAATAACTTCTGGATAAAGCTCCTATTTTTATAATTCTATAAATAATAACTGCGTACAATAACAATAAAAATACAGACCCTACAAAACCAAATTCTTCTGAAAAAAGTGTGAAAATAAAATCAGTATGTTTTTCAGGTAAAAATTCAAGGTAACTTTGTGTTCCTTTTAAATACCCTTTTCCAAATAGACCGCCTGAGCCAACTGCTATTTTTGACTGAATTATCTGATAACCAGCACCCAAAGGATCTCTGTCTGGATTTAAAAAAGTTAATACTCTCAATTTTTGATAAGGTTTTAAGAAAGATATAATAAAAGGTAGAGATAAAACTGATATTAAAATTGAATAAAAAAAATATTTATTATTTAAACCCGCAAACCACAAAACTATAATTCCACTAATTGAAATTAACAATGAGGTTCCTAAATCGGGCTGTATGATAACTAAACTCATTGGTAAAAATATTATTATCAAAGATATGATTACAGAATAAAATGAATTAACAGTTTCTAGTCTTTTCCTGTGAAAAAATTTAGCTAAACAAAGAATGATAAATATTTTCATTAATTCAGAGGGCTGAATATTTATATAATATAAATTAATCCATCTTTGAGAGCCAGAAGCCGTGATACCAAAATTAATTGTCCAGATCAGCATGACAATAATTACTAGATATCCCAAATAACCTAATGAAAACCAAAACCTAATGTTTAGAAAGGATATTGCTAACATTAAAAATGTAAAAATTACAAACTTTGTAAAATGACTTTTTGTATGAAAAAGAATTTCTCCTCCATCAGTAGAATACATTGTAGCAAGACTAATAAAGCCAAGTAGTAAAATTGATACAAATAAGATTAGATCTATATTCTTTATTTTACTTAAAAAATTATTTTTGTTCTCTAATTTACTTTTTAAATACATTTAAATGTTTAAATATTTTTTTGTTTCAAAGTTTTTTCTTATCTCAAATCTATCAATAATTTTTTTAAATAAAGGTTTAGCAAGCGGGGCAGCAACAGAGCCCCCAGATCCACCATGTTCTATCAAAATACTTAGGGCATATCTTGGATTTTTATAAGGACCAAATGCTACGTATAAAGCATGATCTCTTTCCTCATAGGGTATTTCGGAAGTTTTAAGATCTAACTCTCTATCTTTTTCGGTAATTCTTTTAACTTGTGCAGTTCCAGTTTTTCCAGCAAATTGATATTTTGGATCATCAATACGAGATTTGTAAGAAGTACCTCTAATTTCATTAGTAGAGCTAAACATCGCCTCTTGAATAAAAAAAACATTTTGTTGATTTCTAACAAGAGAGATAAATTTATCTTCTTTACTATTTACAGTATCTAAAAGTAATGTTGGATAAATTTTATGTCCACCATTAGCTATTTGTGCAGTCATTAAACAAAGTTGTACTGGTGTAGTTTGAATATATCCTTGACCTATTCCGGTAATAATAGTCTCACCTAATAACCAATTTCTACCAAGTGTATTTTTTTTCCAAAAAGTACTTGGTACCAAACCATTTTTTTCATTTTCAAATAAATCTCCAAAAACTTTATTTCCTAAACCAAATTTTTTCGCAGTTTCACTTAATTTATCAACTCCAAGCTTTCTAGCTATTTCATAAAAATATGTATCACATGATTGTTTCATTGCTTCTCTCATGTTGACATATCCATGACCTTCTTTTTTCCAGCAATGATATGTTTGTCCATACAATTCAAGTGGATGCTTATGTCCCTTACAGTTTACTGTAAATTTTGGATTAACAATGTCATTCTCAAGTGCAGATAATGCTACTATTGGTTTTATTGTTGATCCTGGAGAATAATTTCCAGCAATAGACTTATTAATCAATGGTTTCATGGGGTTATTTCTTATTAGTTGCCAATCGTCTAAACTTATACCAAATACAAATTTATTAGGATCAAATGAAGGAGATGAATGCATTGCTATTATATGGCCTGTAAAAATATCCATTACACAAATAGACCCTGATTTATCAATTAACAAATCATTTGCTAATTTTTGTATCTCCGTATCAACAGTCAATTGAATTGTTTTACCTGTATCTCCTTGTTGAAAAGCTAATTGGCTTATTCTTCTACCGTATGCGTTGACCTCATATCTCTCAATAGAGTTGTTTCCTATTAAATCATTTTCAAATGTTTTTTCTAAACCAATCTTTCCTACTTTAAGTCCCTGAACAAATCTTTCTTTTACTGTGTCACTAGTTAAAATATCCTTTTCATTAGCTTGACTTACATAGCCTAGAATATGAGTATAATTTTCATTATATGGATAGCTTCTTGAAATAGAAATAATTGGCTTTACTCCATTTAGGTCATATAAATTATTATTTATTTTTGAAAAATTTTCCCAACTTAAATTATCTGCAACAATAAGTGTTTCCCATGGTTTAATCTCTTTTTTTCTTTTAATAATTCTTTGAAATTGCTTATCTGACAATTCTAAAATAGTTTTAATTCGATTCATAGTATAATTGAAATTTTCCACCTGCTCAGGTATCAAATGAAGCTGATAAGCCTCAAAGTTTCCTGCAATTGTATTTCCAAAATAATCTTTAAAATCTCCTCTTATTGGAGGAAGTTTCCATTCTCTTATCCTATTCTTATCTGAAAGGGTTAAATATTTCTTATTTTCTTTTACCTGTAAAAAAAATAATCTACTAATTATACCTCCTAATATTATTACTTTAGCAGTTGCTAAAATAAACATTCTTCTATTGATAGAATTGAATTTAGTTACATTATCGCTTTGATTAATCATTAATCATCCTAAAATAATAATTTAATATAAACGATGCAGGTATGTAAAATAAAAAAGTAAATAAGTTATTAATGATGTAAAACATAATATCTAAATCATATGAAAAAAATAAAAATAAAATTGAGTAATTAATTGAATTAATTAAACTAATAACGAATAGGAAATAAAACCAATCTTTTATTAAATGGGGTCTAATAGTTATATTTCTTAAATAAGATGCAAAAATACAAACGACTATGTAAGAAAATGAACTTATACCTAAAGGTAACCCTACAACTGTATCATTTATTAAACCAGCCAAAAAAACAAGCAAATGGTCAAATTTATTATATTCTTTCAAAGCAAAGTAAAAAATAAGTATGAAAGGAAAATTGAAAGAAAAATAATCAATATTTAAATAATTAAAATCAAATTCATTCAGCACTGAAATATACAAAGCCAAAATTGGTAACCACTTATATAGTTTATAAATATAATTATTTTTTTCAAATTTGATCATTAAATCTTGCCTTTTCTTAATATGCAGTTTCTATACTCCTCAGTACCTACTTTGTATCCTTTGCCAAAAGCTGTTTTTTTACATTTCGAACTATAAATTAAATTTAATCTTAAAAATTCAAGCTCTTTTTGGTCTATCTGATTCTGATTTATTAAATTTTTTTGACTCTTAATTTTTTTTTCTAAACTTAAAATTTTACTATTAAAATCATTTAATTGAGACTTCAAAGTTTTATTTTCCTCAAGAAATTTATTATTAGTTTGGTTCAATATTTCTAGTTCCTCGGAAAGCAGATCTAATTTTATTTTTTCTGTATTATTTATTGCCGCTTCAGTTAATTCTTTGTTTTCGTTGAAATTAGAGGCATTTTCTCTATCGTATTTTTGCTCAATCTCAGCAAAAACATATTTTAATTGTTCGAAATCACTATAAAAATTTATATAAAATTTTCCACTTGTGTTAGTAATTTTTCCTACTGGAATTCCACTTTTAAAGAGTGATCCAGTTCCAGATGTATAAGCTATGCTTTGGTCTTTAACATCCTCGATTAAGTTATCTTTTATGTATCTTATTTCACCAATATTTTTACCGTCACCAACTATAATTGCCTGTATATTACCAGGTGTAATTGAAATTGGCACACTTGAATTCAAATCTGATAATAATAATACTCTTGAGGATTTATAGTTCACTTCAATTACTCTACCAATTAAATAGTTTTTATCGTAAATATTTGTTCCTATTTTGATGTTATCAAAACTTCCTTTATTAATAATAATTGTTTTTAAAAAAGGACTATCGTGATCAACAATAACCTTTGCTAAAATTTTATTTGTAGAAAATCTGTAATCTTCAATTAGATTTTTTAATTCTTTGTTTTCACTTATAATGATTTCATTAGATATATTTTCAGACCTTAAATTTTCTAATTCTTCTTTGTCTAATTTATATTTTTTATAAAAACTTGAGTACTCTATTATTGATAAGTAAGAATTCAATATAAAATTTTCTGGGACAGAAACAATGAATGAAGCTCTATAGACGCCTTCATTTAAAAATGATCTTAATATATTTATAAATTTAAAATTAAAACTTGATAATACAATTATAAAAATTGATAAAAAAACTAATGTTAATAAAGAAAATTTCTGTTTTGTAGTTTTTTTTAAAAAAGCAGACCTGATTGCAATTATGAAATCATCTCTGCTAGTGGCCATTATTACTAATACTCAGTCAGCATAGTAGAAAAAGTTTGCTCTTGATCCAGGGCTTTTCCAGTGCCTATAGCAACACAAGATAGTGGATCCTCTGCAATATGAACTGGTAAACCTGTCTCCTTAGAAAATCTTTTATCAATGTTTTTTAATAAAGCTCCACCGCCAGTTAAAGTTAATCCCATGTCAACTAAATCGGCTGATAGCTCTGGTGGTGTTGCCTCTAATGCATCTTTTATTCCATCAACCATTTCTTTAAGAATATCATTCAAAGCTTCTGCTGTATCTTCCTCAGTTATATTCACTTCCTTAGGAGTACCTGATCTTAAATCTCTACCTTTTACTGGATAAGTATTATCATTTGTTGGAATAGCTGTACCAATTTCTTTTTTAATTTTTTCTGCCGTACTATCTCCTATCATCAAATTATATTCTTTTCTCATATAATTTACCAAAGCATAATCCATAGCATCACCTGCAACTCTCAGTGATCTTGAATATACTAAGCCACCTAAAGACATAACTGCTATTTCACTTGTACCGCCCCCAATATCTACTACCATAGAACCTGTTGCCTCTGAAATAGGAAGACCAGCTCCTATTGCTGCTGCAATTGGTTCCTCAATAAGTTGGACTCTTCTAGCTCCTGCAGCAAGAGCACTATCTTGAATAGCTTTTCTTTCAACAGGTGTTGAGCCAGTCGGTACACAAATTAAAATTCTAGGATTTGCAAATGTGCTTCCTTTATGCACTTTTTTTATAAAATGTTTTATCATTTCCTCGGTAACTATGAAGTCTGCTATTACTCCGTCTCTCAATGGTCTAATGGCACTTATGTTTCCTGGTGTTCTACCAAGCATAGTTTTTGCTTCGTCACCAACAGCTAAAACCTGTTTTTTGCCTTGTTGATCTACTATTGCAACTACCGAAGGTTCATTTAAGACAACTCCCTGACCTTTTACAACTACTAATGTATTTGCAGTGCCTAAATCAATTGCCATGTCTTGGCTCCAAATTTTTTTAACTCTATCAAATAATCCCATTTTATATTCCTCTTACTTTTTGTTCTTCTTGCTCCATGGGAGCAGTTTTTTCTCTCTTAATTATCATCTTATTTAAAGCGCCCAAGTACGCGTTTGCAGATGCAACTAATGTATCAGTATCTGCTGCTTGACCAACTGTAGTTTTACCATTTTCCTCAATACGAACACTTACAGTTGCTTGCGCATCAGTTCCTTCGGTAACAGCATGAACTTGATACAATTGAAGTTTAACATCATGAGGGTATAAACGTTTAATGCATTTGAATATTGCATCAACAGGCCCATCCCCTGTTTCAGTTGCTGATTTAATCTGTCCGTCCACATCTAGCGTCATTTCTGCTTTTTGTGGTTCTCCTGTTCCAGCAAAAACTTTTAATGATTTTAATGTAATGCTATTAGCTTTATTATCAATCACTAAACTATCATCAACAATAGCGATCATATCTTCATCATAGATATGTTTTTTTTTGTCAGCTAAAATTTTGAATTTTCCAAACGCGTTTTCAATTATGTCATCAGTCAGATCTGCATAACCAAGACTTATTAATTTATCTTTAAATGCATGTCGCCCTGAATGTTTACCCATAACAAGTGAAGTTTGTTTTACTCCCACACTTTCTGGAGTCATTATTTCATAAGTATTTCTATTTTTTAACATACCATCTTGGTGTATCCCAGATTCATGTGCAAATGCATTTTTTCCTACTACAGCTTTATTAAACTGCACTGGAAATCCAGTGACGTTTGAAACAAGTTTAGAGGCTTTACTTAAAAGTTTTGTATTAATTCCAGTTTCATATGGCATTAAATCATTCCTAGTTCTGATGGCCATTACAACTTCCTCTAAAGCAGCATTTCCGGCTCTTTCTCCAATGCCATTAATGGTACACTCTATTTGTCTAGCACCAGCCTGAACCCCAGCTAATGAATTAGCTACTGCTAAACCTAAATCATTATGACAGTGAGTAGATAAAATTGCTTTGTCAATGTTTGGAACTTTATTTAATAATGTTTCTATAATTTTAGTAAATTCTAAAGGAACAGTGTAGCCAACTGTATCAGGAATATTAATTGTTTTTGCACCAGACTTAATAGCTAATTCAACTGTTTTACACATGTAATCCATATCAGTTCTGGTTCCATCTTCGCAAGACCATTCAACATCATCTGTTAAGTTTCTTGCGTATGTAACATGTTCTTTAATTGAGTCATAAACCTGTTCAGGAGTTTTATTAAGTTTATGTTTCATGTGCAGCGGACTTGTAGAAATAAAAGTGTGGATTCTAAATCTTGGAGCATGTTTCAAAGCTTCATAACAACGATCAATATCTTTTTTTGAATGACGAGATAAACCACAAGGTATAGATTTTTTTAAAACTTTACTTATTGAGGAGACAGCCTCAAAATCACCAGGTGAAGCTATTGGAAAGCCTGCTTCAATAATATCAATTCCAAGTTCATCAAAAACTCGAGCTATCTGAATTTTTTCCTCAAGACTCATTGATGCTCCTGGAGATTGCTCACCATCTCTCATCGTTGTATCAAATATAAAAACTTTATCTTTATCGGCCATAAATAGTATTTTTTACATTGGCCATAATACAATCTATAATAGAGATTGCAAAATATTTGTTAAAACAACGGTATTTTTAACTCTTGTCGCTATCAACTAACTTTTTCTTACCTATCCATGGCATCATAGCTCTAAGCTCAGCACCTACTTTTTCAACAGGATGTTCTGCTAATTTTGCTCTTGTTGCTAAGAAGTTTTTTTGACCATTCTTACATTCATTCATCCAATCTTTAGTAAACTTTCCCGACTGTATTTCGGATAGAACCTCTTTCATTCTTTTTTTTGTTTCTTCTTTATTAATAATTTTTGGACCAGATTGATACTCTCCATACTCAGCTGTATTGGAGATAGAATAATTCATATTCGCAATTCCTCCCTCGTATATAAGATCTACAATTAATTTTACTTCATGAACTGTTTCAAAGTATGCCATTTCAGGTTCATATCCTGCCTCAACTAGTGTTTCATAACCATTTTTCATTAACTCAACTAAACCACCACATAAAACAGTTTGTTCACCAAATAAGTCTGTTTCAACTTCATCTTTAAATGTTGTTTCAATAATACCAGATCTTCCTCCGCCAATTGCTGATGCATAGGACATCGCCAAATCTCTTGCTTTTCCTGAGCCGTTCTGATGAACAGCAAACAAACATGGAACTCCACCACCTTTCTCAAATTCACTTCTAACTAAATGTCCAGGACCTTTGGGTGCAACCATAAATACATCTAAATCATTTCTTGCTTTGATTAAATCATAATGAACATTTAATCCATGAGCAAATGCAATGCTTGTTCCCTCTTTAGCTCTTTGTTCAATATGGTTTTTATAAATTTGAGCTTGCAGTTCATCAGGAGTTAATATCATAACTACATCTGCCCAAGCAGCTGCATCAGATAAATTCATTACTTTTAAACCTTTTGATTCTGCTTTTGCAATGCTTGAAGAGCCATCTCTTAAAGCTACAACAACTTCTTTAACACCACTATCTTTTAAATTTAAAGCATGAGCATGTCCTTGACTGCCATAGCCAAAAATTGCAATTTTTTTATCTTTTATAAGATTTACATCAGTATCTTTTTCATAAAACATTTTCATTATTGTTCTCCTTTATCATTTTTAGCTAAAAATTTCTGCACCTCTTGTCATAGCAATTGCCCCTGTCCTAGAGGTACTTATTAGACCTAGGGGTTTTAAGTTTAAATTCATCTTATCTATATCTCTTCTTAGAGCAGTAATCTGAATTACCATAGATTTTTTTGTTTTATCAATAATCACTGGATTAAATTTATTACAAGCTTTTAAACATTTTTGTATTTTATTTTTTGGTCCAACAATCTTTAATAAGGCCATTTCTTTAAAAATTACATTTTTATCCTCTCTTTTGAAATTAGCTACTTTATGAACTGGAACTAATTTTTTTAATTGTAACTTAATTTGATCAATCACTTGTGGTGTTCCTGTAGTTACAATAGTTATTCGAGAAATATTTTTTTTTGCATCAACTTCTGCGACAGCTAAAGACTCAATATTATAGCCCCTGCCTGAAAATAAACCTACAACTCTAGCTAAAACTCCAGCTTCGTTATCTACCCAGACAACAAATATATGAGTATCTATTTTTCCTTTTTTTGTAGGTGTACTGTAAGCTGATTTAGATTTTACCATTAAACTAAAGACTTTCCTTTACCTGTAATTTTTTTATTTTCTTGATCTGTGGGTCCTAAAATCATTTGGTTATGTGGTTTTCCTGAAGGTATCATAGGAAAACAATTTTCATCTGGATCAACTTGGCAATCAAATATCACAGGACCATTATGGTTTAACATTTCTTGAATTTTCTCATCCAGTTCATTTGGATTTTTAGCTTTAATTCCTTTACATCCATAAGCCTCAGCTAATCTTACAAAGTCCGGCAATGCCGCAGAATAACTCTCTGAATAATTTTTTTCATGAAGAAGTTCTTGCCATTGTCTAACCATCCCCATGTATTGGTTGTTCAATATAAAAATTTTAATTGGCAAATTATACTGAACTGCTGTGGACATCTCTTGCATTGTCATTAAAACAGATGCCTCACCAGCAATATCAATTACAAGTTTATCAGGATGAGCAATTTGAACTCCAACCGCAGCTGGTAGACCATAACCCATTGTTCCAAGTCCTCCAGATGTCATCCATCTATTAGGTTTATTAAATTTATAGTGTTGTGCAGCCCACATCTGATGCTGACCTACTTCTGTTGTAATAAAAGTATCTTGATTTTTTGTTAATTCATAAAGTCTTTTTACAGCATGCTGAGGTTTAATTCTTTGATTGCTGTTAACGAAACCTAATGAGTCTTTTGTTCTCCATTTTTGAATTTGCTCCCACCAATTTGATACATTCTGTTTGTTTGATGTTTTCAATCCATTTTGTTTTTTATTTAATTTTTTAATTGCTGCTTTAAGAACCTCATTAACATCGCCAACTATCGCTAAGTCCACTTTGATAATCTTATTTATTGAGGAAGGATCTATATCGATGTGTACTTTTTTTGATTTGGGTGAGAACTCATCGATCTTACCTGTAATCCTATCATCAAATCTTGCTCCAATATTAATTAATAAATCACAATCATGCATAGCGTTATTTGCTTCGTAAGTTCCATGCATTCCAAGCATTCCTATAAACTGATTATCATCTCCTGGAAATGCTCCAAGGCCTTGTAGAGTAGATGTAATTGGAAAACCAATAAGTCTAACAAATTCTCTTAGTGATTCACTCGCTTTAGGTCCTGAATTAATAACACCGCCACCACTGTAAATAATTGGTTTCTTTGCTTTTGATATTAAATTAATCAGTTCATCTATTTCTTTTTGAGAAAATTTATTATGTACTTTAGTCTGAGCTTTCTTTTTATTATTAAATTTAAAATAATTAGTTTTTGCAAATTGAATGTCTTTGGGTATATCAATTAAAACTGGTCCAGGTCTTCCTGTTGTTGCAACTTTAAAAGCATCATGAATAATTCTTGATAAATCTTTAATATCTTTAACTAACCAATTATGTTTTGTACATGGTCTAGTGATTCCAGTGGTGTCACATTCTTGAAATGCATCTGTGCCAATTAAATGTGTTGGAACCTGACCAGAAATACAAACTAGAGGAATTGAGTCCATGTATGCGTCTGTAAGAGCTGTAACCACATTAGTCGCGCCAGGCCCTGATGTAACTAAAACTACTCCTGGTTTTCCTGATGACCTTGCATAGCCCTCAGCTGCATGACCTGCACCTTGTTCATGACGAACAAGAATATGTTTTACTGTTTCATGATTTTTTAATTCATCATAAATAGGCAAAACTGCGCCACCTGGATACCCAAAAATAAATTCCACATCTTGATCTTCAAGACATTTAAATACGATTTCTGCTCCTGTTAATAATTTTGGCATTTCGCAATCTAGCTGAAGTTGTGCTGATTGGTCAAGTTTAACTACATAATAATTAAATATTTTTTAAAAAATTATTTAACTGTTTTGGATTAATTTTTTTCCATGTCTTCATATGCCCTCTCGCCCACGTCATTTGTCTTTTAGCATATTGTCTTGTCTTTATTGATATTTTGTCGACTAGTAGCTCTTTGTTCTCCATTTTTTTAAGAAATTCTTTGATTTCATTGACGCCTATAGCTTTTGAAATGCTTTTGTTTTTTGCAATATTAAGTTTAAAAAACCTTTTTACCTCTTGAATTACTCCCATTTCTAACATTAGTCTTGTTCTAATCTGAATTCTTTTAATTAACATTTGGCGAGGGTAATTTATAATTATTTTGTGAAAATCTTTATTCTTGTAAATAGACTTAGTGCCTTTATACCACTCCAAAATTGATTTTTTTGTAAACATCATTACCTCGTAAGCTCGAATAGATCTTTGAGTATCTGTAGGATTTATTAAGCTCGCTGAGAGGGGATCAATTTTCTGAAGCTTTTTAAAAAATTTTTTTTGACCCTCTTTTTTTTGGATTTTTCTAATCTTATTTCTTAATGTTAAAGGGATTAATGGAATATCAACTAATCCCTCAGTTAAAGCCTTAAAATATAAACCTGTACCTCCAACTAAGATTGGAACTTTTTTCCTACTCTTTATTTCTTTTATCTTTTTATTTGCTAATTTTAGCCAATTTCCAGTTGAAAATATTTTGTTAGGGTTTTGAAAGCCATAGAGATGATGTCGAATATTTTTATAGTCTTTTTTTAAGGGTCTAGAAGTCAAAATCTTAAGGTCCTTGTATACCTGCATGCTGTCTGCATTAATTATTTCACCAGAAATTTTTTTTGCTAATTTAATCGCAAACTCAGATTTTCCAGAAGCGGTGGGACCATAAATCAAAATAATCTTGGATCTTAAATCCATGTTTATTTTAATTTAACACCAATGTATCTTCTCTGATTTTGGCTGTTAAATATTACAAACAATATAGTTTTTTGATTTGTTTTAAGAACATCATCAACTATTTCTATTAAATCTTTGTCAGAATTAATTTTCTTTTTTTGAGCCTCAATAATTATGCTATTCAATTCAATAGAATTTAATAAAGGACTATCATTTTCAATATTTGTAATTACTAATCCTCTAGTTTGATTAGGCAAATTTCTTTGTCTTAT
>NZ_CVSS01000017.1 GCF_001180185.1 Candidatus Pelagibacter communis
GATTTAATTTTTTTAAGCGCATCATTTAGAGGGCTACCAAAAGACAAAGATGAAATAAAAAAACAATTATAAAATTAAAAAATCAAAAAGATAAAAATCAACCTACAAATATAAAAACTAGCGGAAGCACTTTTAAAAACCCAATTAATAATCCTTCAAAATCGGTGTTTGGGTAATTATCTACAATATAACTAAATTTTTCTTTTGCTTTCACTATCGGTTTAAAATCTCTTTTTTCATCCTCAATTGTTTCATAATAACACATACCAATTAAATAATGCGCATAGACTATATCTTTATGTTTTGGATATGTTTTTAAATATCTTTCTAAATTATTAAGTGCTTCAGCATAGAAATTTTGAAGATAAAAAGAATATGCGGCCATCAGTGCGGATTTTGGAGCCCACTTTGATTGTGGCAACATTAGCTCTGCCTCTAAAAATTTTTTTGATGCAAAATAAGGATCACCTTCTTCAATAGAATTATAAGCCTCCTCATATGCTGCTTTAATCTCTAGTTCTTGATTTGTTTCTTTAATTAATGAAATCTCTTTTTCTTCTTTTGAGCAATTATTTAATAAGATTAAAATAAAAAATATAAAAATAAACTTATCCATAACTTTTAAAAATTAAACTAATTATAAGGATAAAAAAATATTATGCTATAGATCTTAATAAACTTTTATTTATCAAGGTATAGGTAAAAAAAATCATACAAAGTTTTCAATAAAGATTATTCAACTCAAATA
>NZ_CVSS01000018.1 GCF_001180185.1 Candidatus Pelagibacter communis
CCAACAGGCAATCCTTGAGCCAACTTACTTATTTTTACACTTGTTTTTTTTAAACTATTTTGGCCATATCCTTCATAATTTCAATGACTTGAATCTTTGTAGTTATTCCATGATGTAACCAGTTGGCAATATGTTGAGATGAAATCCTTAAAGTTGCTCTATCCTCCATAAGCCCAACGTTATTTATATCGGGTACTTTGGAGCATCCTATACCTTGATCAACCCATCTTACAACATAACCTAATAATGTTTGGGCTGAATTAGATATTTCTTTATTAATTTCATCGATTGACCAATTTGGTCTGTCGGCGGTTGGTATATTTAATAAATCATCTAACTTAGCTGCTTCCCTAGATTTTATCCGCTTATGTTTTTCAAAAATATCAATTTCATGGTAGTGCAAAGCATGCAATGCTGCAGCTGTTGGAGAAGGAACCCAAGCGCAATTAGCACCAGCATTTAAATGATCAATTTTTTGCTCCAACATATCTTTCATTTTATCT
>NZ_CVSS01000019.1 GCF_001180185.1 Candidatus Pelagibacter communis
ACTAAATAATTCAACAAACAATGAAATCAAATTTGCGATATTTTTAAATGCTGCTGTAAGAAGAGGTAGTGGAACTAACAATTCAGACGGTTCTTCATCTGGAACTAGCTTAGGTTCTGGTTATGACTTTGCATTAACAGGATCTGGAGATATGCTAGGTGTTGATGGTCTATCTTGGGGTGTTGGTTATGGTGAAGTAGAAGCATCACAAGCAAACATCACAACTGGTGACGAAGGTGATAAAGAAGATATGACTGCTTACGTAACATACGCAATGGGTAGTTTCGTAGTAGGTTATCAAGAGTCAGCAGAGGATGCAGGTGGAACTGGTGGAACAAATGAATACGCTACAAGATGGGGTATTGCATTTAACGTAAACGAAAATTTCTCAATCTCTTACGGAGAAGCCGAAACTGAGTTTGCTAAGCCAGGTGCTGCACACGTAACTGAAGATTTAGAAGGTTTCGCTGTAGCTTACACTATGGGTTCTATGAAAATCGCTGGTAACATGAACGAAGGATCTGCTATGGGTGGAACTTCTGGTACTGACGATTCAATGACTGAGATTGCATTATCTTTTGCTTTCTAATCATTTAAGACTTTAAATTTTATAAAAGCCCCAGTTTTCACTGGGGCTTTTTTTTTACAGGTTATTCTCAATAATTTTTAGATAATCTCTGTATTTTTCATAAGCGCTCAGAGAACTCTTGTAAATAGGTTTTCTTGCTTGTGCGGTACTCATTGTTTTGATTGGATTTTTATTATTATAAAAGTTTAAACAATTTTCCTCCCATTCTAATTCGCAATATTTTAAAATTCTTTTTATTTGTTCTCTATTGTCTTTTACTAGTTCTTCATAACTTATTTCAAGAATATCATTATGTTTTTTGGCTTTCCAAAAACTCATTAAATTTTTGTAGGTTTTGTAGAATTTTACTAAATCATTTTCATCGTATGAAAAACCTAAACCACCTTCAAATAAATTTTTATACAATGAAAGGCAATTATTTTTAGGATCTCTTTGACAATGAATAATTTTTGCATTTGGAAACAAAACTTTAATAAATCCAATCCATCGGAAATTTAAAGGGGCTTTATCTGTAATGAATTTATTTTTTATATTAAAATATTTTATAAAATCCTTGTAGTTTCTGTTAATTAATTCAATTTTAAGTGGATCATTAATTATTTCATTAAATTTCTCAGCATCGATTTTCTGTGATGACATAAAATTATTTTTAATTATTTTTGGCAAAATTGGTAATTCACCACCACCTATAACTTGACTATGAGAGCTTATAATTTGTTCAACTAAAGATGTACCTGATCTAGGCATCCCAAGTATGAAAATTATTTTATCTTGATCTTTTTTTTGATACTTCTCAAAATTTATATTTTCAAAATTTTTTTTTGTTTTTTGAATTAGATCTAAGTCCTCATTGATATTGTAATTAATTTTTTTTTTATTCAAATCATTTCCGATTTTGAGAAAATGGAATGATTTATCTATTTCATTCAAATCTTCGTACGCTTTTGAAAGAGAAAAATATAAGTCAATTTTCTCATCCTGTTTTAAATTGGGATCTTTAATTTTTTCTGAAATTTCCTCGTAATGCCAATTTTTATCTTTGTAAGTAAGGGACTGACTTATTAAAAAATGTGCTTGTGTTAATTTTTGGTTATTTTTTAATGCTTCTTTTGCATATTTAATTGCAGTTTCGAAATTTCCCAATCCTTGATTTGCTGAAGCTAAAGAATATAAAATGATAAAATTATTTGGTGTAATTTTATTTGCTTTTTCATATAATTCTAATGCTTCATCAAATTTATTTAAGTCTCTCTTTAAATTACCTAAGTTAACATAAGCATTAACATATTTTGGATTTGAAATTATAAGATCATTAAATATATTTTCTGCATCTTTATACCTAAGTAAATTTTTATAAGTATTTGCTAAATTGTTTTTAATTGCAAGATTATTAGGTTCTATTTTTAAACCTGTAATAAATATATTTTTTGCTTTCTCATACTCATTAGTATTTTGATATGATGATCCAAGTAAATTATACAAAATTATATTTTCGGGAAATTTTTTCAAATAACCTAAAGCTTTTGAAATAACAAATTTATAATTTTTTGCATTAAAATTGTTTATCAAAATTTGAAAATTTTCTATAATTTGTTTTTTTTTCATTCTTTAATTAAAGTAACTTATACCAGCAAATCCTACAGATTTTGTCATTTTTAGTTTTTTAAGATTTTTATTTTTAATTCCTCCAAGAGCAATAATTTTTTTCTTAGTATTTTTTGACAGAAGGTTAAACTTGATTACCCCCAACTCTTTTTTATAATTTTTTGTCAAAAACATAGGTGATAAAAAAATTAAGTCTACTCCCTGCTCTTCTTTAGTTTTAATTTCTGGCACATTATGTGCAGAGCCCATAACTAAAAAGTTCTTCTTTTTATTTTTAAGAATATGTGAGTAATGTTTTTTGTTAAATGATGGTATGTATACCCCATCAATATTTGCTCTGATTGCTAATCTTATATCGTTTGCTATTATAAGTTTTTTATTGTTTTGTCGGCAAAACTTTTTAATTTCTAGTAATAGTTTAAGATTTATCTTTTTTTGATAATTTCTATATATAATTCCATAATTCTTGGATAAATTATTTATTCTTTTTTTATCAAAAGAATCTATAAAACTATAAATATAAGATGAATCATAATGCATTCTAGTGTTATAAATTTACAGGATATTCAAAAAGAAATACATTTAAAAAATAAAAAAAAAACTTTCAAAACTGAAATAATTGCTGTTAGCAAGACATTTAGCTTAGAGCAAATAAAACCATTAATAGATTATGGTCATAATCATTTTGGTGAAAATAAAGTTCAGGAAGCTGTAGATAAATGGAAATTAATTAAAAAAACTAATTCTAACATCAATCTTCATTTAATTGGGAAATTGCAAACTAATAAAGTTAAATATGCGGTACCATTATTTGATTATATTCACTCTGTAGATAATGAAAAGCTAGCTGAAAAAATTTCAATTGAAGAAAAAAAACATAGAAGAAAGATTAAGATTTTTATTCAAGTAAACATAGGCGATGAAAGTCAAAAAAATGGAATTGATCCAAAATTACTTAGAAATTTTTATAAAAAATGTGTAGATGATATGAATTTAAATGTTGTTGGTTTAATGTGTATACCTCCATTAAACACTGACTCAAAAACATATTTTAATCATATGACTGTACTAGCTAAAGATATTGGACTGACTGAATTAAGTATGGGCATGTCATCTGATTATCTCGATGCAATTGAATATGGGGCAAGTTTTGTGAGAATAGGAACTAAAATATTTGGTAATAGATCTTAAAGTATTTTAATAATAGTTTTTCTATCGATTAATTTTAATAATATTAACATGTCTCTTTTTTTTAATGATATACATCCAAGTGTTTTTTTATAATTATTTGTAAGATGTAAAAAAATCGCACTACCTTTATTTTTAACTGGTTTTTTTGTATTATAATTTATAACAACAACTAAATCATAATTTTCATCTCGTCTAAACATTTTCTCATGTCTAATTTTTTTATTTATCTTTATTAATTTATTATAATGTTTACTTTTTACATCATCACACCAACCCATATTTTTTTGGATAGGAATTTGAAGTAATTTTGTTTTTAATTTTGGGTATCTTTTTTTTCTGTAGTAAAGAGGTCCAATTGAGAAAGTGCCTTTAGGAGTTTTAAAATCACCCTCTTTTTTATTTAAAGTTACACCTTTTTTTCCAATGGAACATTTGAATTTAAATTCATCGAATAAAAGAGTATCTTTGTTTTTAATTATTATTTGCATTTTAAATATTATGAGCTCAAGAGTATTAATAGTTTATAAGTCTCCAATTTTATTCCAAATTTTTGAAGAAATTAAGGAAAATTTAAATTTTGATTTAATTGAGTCCGATGAAAAAAAGATTGATTTAATAGATTTAGGCAAGTTCGAAAACTATATAATCTTGTCTCATACAAAAAATAACCTTAAAAACTGTAATATTATTAATGTACCATTAAATATAAAAAAAATTTTAGAGCAAATAAATATATGGTTTCTCCGTAATAAATTTTTAAATCAATCAAAAATTAAAATAGGAAAATATACCTTAGATCTTAATTCAAGAAGTATTTCTAATGATAAGGCAATTCTTAGTTTGACTGAGAAGGAAACTGAATTAATTATTTGTATTGAAGAGCATGGATTTGTTAGTTTAAAAGATTTACAAAAAAAAGTTTGGAAATATACATCGACGTTAGAAACACATACAGTAGAAACACATATTTATAGACTAAGAAAAAAATTTTTAGATTTTTTTCAAGATAATGATTTTATAAAACATAATAAAAAAGGATATTTTTTAAATTGAAAAAAAATTTAGCAGCAAAAAACTTGTCTAGTAGAAGATATAAATCAAAGGTTTTTAAACCAAAAAAAGGTAAAGGAAGTTTTAAAAGAAAAAAAATTAAATTCTAGCTCCAATTTTTTGAATAATTTTTGAGGATAACTCAGTACCTTTTTTAAGACAATCTATTGTGGAAAAATTATTAATCAAACCATGCAAATATCCTGCTGCGAACAAGTCTCCAGCACCAGTTAGATCTTTTATTTTTAAATTTTGCTCAGCACTACACTCTACTATTTCATCTTTATAAATTGATATTGCTCCTTTTTCACCCCTAGTAATGATTATATTTTTTTTAATTTGTTGTGAAAATGTTATCGCTTCCTCAATTGATTTTGCATTTACTAAAGATAAAATTTCTTGTTCATTTGCAAAAATAATATCCAGCTTATTTTTTACTAATTCTAAAAAATCAATTTTATGTCTTTCAACACAAAATAAATCTGATAATGACATGGCAACTTTCTTTGAGTTTTTAATCGCTTTATCAAATGCTTTTTTTGGGCCTCCTACATCCCACAAATATCCCTCTAAAAATACCATCTCTGTATTTTTTATTTGTTGCTCATCAACATCTTTGTCATTAATTTTTCCTGCCGTTCCTAAGAAAGTACACATTGTTCTCTCTGTATCTGGAGTAATTAATATTAAACAAGATCCTGTTGGAATAGTCTCTTTTTTTTTTTGATACAAATAATCCACATTTTCTCTCTTTAACCCTTGCTCATATTTAAATCCCAAATCATCATCACTCACTTTTCCTAAAAAACCAACTTTATTTCCTAGTTGTGACAAGCCAACTATAGAATTTGCTACTGACCCACCAGAAATAGTTTCTTCAATTTTCAATTTTGATATTAAATTTTTAAATTCATTTTCATCTACTAATTTCATAGTGCTTTTAGTTAGTGAATTTTTTTTTAAAAACTCATCAGAAACCTTACAAAGGACATCTACAATAGCATTTCCAATTCCAACTATTTTCATTAAGGTTTTTTTACAATAAATGGTTTTTTTCTTTTAGGATAACAAGTGGTACAAATTTTACAACTTATTCCATAACAATCTCTAGCTTTACAATATTCTCTTCCATAATAAATAATTTGAAGGTGGAGTTTATTCCAATCTTTTTTAGGAAATAGCCTTTTCAAATCTTTTTCAGTCTGAACTACATTCTTACCGTTTGTTAAACCCCATCTTTGAGCAAGTCTATGTATATGTGTATCCACTGGAAAAGCTGGATTTCCAAAACCTTGAGACATCACAACGCTGGCAGTTTTATGACCGACACCGGGTAATTGTTCAAGTTCTTCAAAAGTTTTTGGAACTTTTCCATTATATTTTTCTATTAAAATTTTTGATAAATTGTAAATACTTTTTGCTTTAATTCTAAATATACCAATTTTTTTTATTAAAACTTCTATTCTTTTTCTACCTAATTTAACAAAGTGTTCAGGTTTATAATATTTTGGATATATTAATTTTGTTACATTATTTACATTAACATCAGTACATTGTGCTGATAAAAGAACTGAAATTAACAGAGTAAATACATTTCTACTTTTTAGTGGAACATTAATTTTAGGGTATGTTTTGTTAAGGATTTTTAAAATTAATTTTGCTCGTTGAATTTCATTCATTATTTGAAATTCATTAAGTCTCTCATTGAATATAAACCAGGTTTTTTCTTTATTAACCAGTTTGCAGCCGATAAAGCACCCTCAGCGTACAAAGCTCTATCAAATGCTTCATGATTTAATCTTATGATCTCTTTTCCACTTGAAAATAAAACTTCGTGCTCACCTATTATTTCACCTTTTCTTATAGAGTTAAAATTAATTTTTTTCCCATAAGGAAAAACTTTTTTATTAAGATATTTTTTTCCAATAATTTTATAAAAATTTTTGTTCTTTCCTACCGCTATTCCTTTTCCTAACATTAAAGCAGTACCAGAAGGATAATCTTTTTTATGTTTATGGTGTATTTCAAAAATTTTACTTAAATACTTATTACCAAGAGATTTTGAAGTAATTTCTGTTATATACATTAATAAGTTAATTCCTAGACTCATATTTCCAGCTTTTAAAATAGGTATCTTTCTAGAATAGGATTTAATCAGATCTTCCTCTTTTTTGGAGAAACCAGTAGTTCCAATAACTACTCTTTTTTTTAATTTAGATGCAATACTTAATACTTCAAATGTACATTTTGGAATAGTAAAATCTATTATGACATCTGTTTTTTTAAATGACTGAAATGTATTAGATTGTATCTCTATACCTTCAATTTTTTTATTTATTTTTTTGTATTCAGTTAAACTGTGAATTTTTCGGCAAAAGACAAAGGAACTGGAAAAGAACAAAAAATCCAAATTCAAGC
>NZ_CVSS01000020.1 GCF_001180185.1 Candidatus Pelagibacter communis
TATTGATGGCTCACAAAAAAAAGAAAAAATTCAAGAGTTTAAATTTCTTGGTGGAATTGTTGAATTTGTAGAATTTTTAGATGAAAAAAGGGAAAAATTACAAAATAAAAATGGGAATGAGCTGTTTAAAAAACCAATATTTATCGAGGGGAAAAAATCAAATATTGATGTTGAATGTTCATTAAAATGGAACGCTGGTTATTCAGAGGATGTTTTACCTTACACAAATAACATTTATCAAAAAGATGGAGGAACACATGTTTTGGGATTTAGAAGCGCATTAACAAGAGTTGTAAATAAATATGCTAACGAACATAATCTTTTAAAGAAAAATAAATTAGCAATTTCCGGAGATGATATTAAAGAGGGATTAACATGTATATTATCACTTAAAATTCCTGATCCAAAATTTTCTTCTCAAACTAAAGATAAGTTAGTTTCCTCAGAGGTAAGAATGATTGTTGAAACTATCATAAATGAAAAATTATCAATATGGTTTGATCAAAACCCTTCAATATCAAAAATTGTATTAGCTAAAATCATTCAAGCAGCAATGGCAAGAGATGTTGCAAGAAAAGCAAGAGAAAATGTAAGAAGAAAAGGAGCGCTGGAGTTAAGTGGGTTGCCTGGCAAGTTAGCAGATTGCCAAATTGGAAAACAGGATGGAACTGAATTGTTTATTGTTGAGGGGGATTCAGCTGGAGGCTCAGCAAAACAAGGAAGAAATAGATCTAATCAAGCAGTATTACCTTTAAGAGGCAAAATTTTGAATACATATGTTGAAGATTTTAAAAGTAGGAAAAATGGAAATGATAATGGAAATGATCAAAGAACAAAAGCTCTTTCAAAAATGATTTCTTCAAACGAAATTATAACTTTAATTAATGCTTTAGGCTTAGATCCAAAAGCGCAAGAAATAGACTTAAAAGATTTAAGATATGGTAAAATTATAATCATGACTGATGCCGATGTCGATGGATCTCATATTAGAGCTTTGTTACTCACTTTTTTTAATAACAAACCTTTCAATAAATTAATTGAGCATGGACATGTTTATTTGGCACAACCTCCATTATTTAAAATAAATAAAGGCTCTAAAGGTATTTATATTAAAGATGAAAAAGAATTAGAGGAATACATTTTGAAAAATAATAAAGATTTAAAAAAAATAAAAAAAGGATCAAAAGAATATATTAAAAAAATTGATTTAGAAAAATCTAAAAT
>NZ_CVSS01000021.1 GCF_001180185.1 Candidatus Pelagibacter communis
ACTATCTTTTCAGTTTTTAAAACTGGGTTAGTAATTACGTATCTTCCAGATATTTTAATGAATGGAAAAGAGAAGACCAAGTAAAGACACCTCATTATTTTACACGTGAAGATAAAAAAACTATTTTTTTTGCAGGAATTTATGAAAATGATCAGTTTTGTTTAATTACTGAAGAGGCTAAAGATAACATTAAAGAAATTCATCATCGTCAACCAGTAATATTAAATAAAACAGATGTGAATCATTACTTAAATTTGGAGACATCTGGTTCTAATTTTTTAAAAGAATCCAATAAACCTGGTTTAATTTTTCATGAAATTTCAAAAGATGTAAATAAACCAACTAATAATACTGCGTCATTAATTCAAAAATTAAGTAATTAGAGGGTTGAGTAAGAAGTTAATTTTTAATAAAATATTTGTCAATGCTATCATATATAATACCTTTTATAATTTTGATCTTGATTGTCGTATTTATTCATGAATATGGACATTATTACTTTGCAAAAAAATATGGAGTGGGAGTTACAGATTTTTCAATAGGCTTTGGTAAAGAAATTTTTGGATGGAATGATAAATCTGGAACAAGATGGAAAATTTGTTGGATACCATTAGGAGGATATGTAAAATTTTTTGGAGATCGAAATGTATATTCTCAGACAGATCATGATGAAATATTAGAGAAATATAGTGAAGAAGAACAAAAGAAATTATTTACTTTAAAACCGTTATATCAAAGAGCCCTAATAGTTTTTGGAGGTCCTTTAGCAAATTTTTTATTAGCAATAGTTATTTTTTTTTCTATTTATACTTTTGTAGGTAAAGATTTTACACCAGCAATGATTAATGAAGTTCAAAAAGATAGTCCAGCAATGGTAGGAGGATTAAAACAAAATGATATAATTTTAGAAATTGATGGAAACACAGTGGATAGTATCATGGATGTTTCAAAATATATTACAATGTCCACGGATGAAATAATTAGTTTTAAAGTTAAACGTTCATACGAAGAAATTATATTAAATGTAAAACCAGAAATGGTCAAAAGTGAGGATAACCTTGGAAATTCTATAAATAAAAGAATAGTTGGTATTAAATTAGGTGCATACAATAATGAAATAAACCACGTCAAATTAGGACCAGCCCAAGCAATTTTGCATGCTGTTAATGAAGTCTATTATGTAAGTACTTCTAGCCTAAAATATATTGGAGGAATGATTGTGGGGAAGGCTGATACATCACAATTAGGTGGACCAATTAGAATAGCTAAAATTTCTGGACAAGTTGCTGATATTGGTATTTTGGCTTTTATTAGCATGATGGCTTACATTTCAATAAGTCTTGGTTTAGTAAATTTATTTCCCATTCCAATGCTCGATGGCGGTCATCTAATGTTTTATGCATTTGAAAAGGTTTTAGGCCGTCCATTATCACAAAAAACTCAAGAAGGTTTTTTTCGAATCGGTATTTTTTTATTGATATCTTTGATGTTTTTTACGACATTTAATGATTTGAAGGATCTCGGTCTTTTTAAATAATTAAAAGTTGAAATTATAAAAAACCTAGTAAAATCAATACAAATTTGTCATTTTACAACATATTGTGTGTATAAATAAATATACCACTAAAAAAAAGCTTGATTTATATGGGTTATTTTGAAAAAAAAGAATTAACCAATAAAACCGGAGCTAAAATGAATAAAAAACAACTAATCGTAAAGCTTTCAGGGGCATTAAATTTAAGTAAAGCTGATGCTGAAAGAACTTTCGATACAATTACCAACACTATTTTAGACGCTTTAAAAGGTGATGATTCAGTAAAGATAGCTGGATTTGGTACTTATAAAGTAGCTAAAAGAAAGGCTAGAGTTGGAAGAAATCCTAGAACTGGTGAACAGATACAAATCGCTGCATCACAGAAGGTTAAATTCTTGCCTGCAAAAGCTTTAAAAGAAGTATTCAATAGATAACTTTTTGAACAGCCTTGATGTAAAAATACATTAAGGCTGTTTCTATATGCATTTTCTGCATACCCAATTTTCCTAATCAGCGTTAGTTTTTAAATATTTAGAAAATATAAGAGCTCTTTTAACAGGGAGGTCTTATGACTAAATTAATAAAAAAAATAAGTGCGCCACTTATTAGTTTAATTTTTTTGTTGAACATGAGTAGTGCAGGTATGGCAGAAACAACAGTCTCTGCTGAAGTAGGTTTTATTTTTAATACCTTATTGTTTCTTATTTGTGGATTCTTAGTAATGTTTATGGCGGCAGGATTTGCAATGTTAGAGTCAGGTATGGTTACATCAAAAAGTGTATCTGTAATCTGTGCAAAAAACATTGGGTTATTTTCAATTGCAGGAATTATGTTTTGGTTAGTAGGTTATAATTTAGCTTACGGAATACCAGAGGGTGGATATATAGGAAAATTTATTCCATGGTCAGATGCTAGTGCAGTAGACACTGGTTATTCTGATGGTTCAGATTGGTATTTTCAGATGGTATTTTGTGCAACAACAGTATCTATTGTTTCGGGTACAATGGCCGAAAGGATTAAATTATGGCCATTCTTCGTATTCGCGGCAGTCCTTTCAGGAATTATTTATCCAATCGTAATGGGTTGGCAGTGGGGAGGAGGCTGGTTAGCAGAATTAGGGTTTTCTGATTTTGCTGGTTCGACTCTTGTACACTCAACTGGTGGTGCAGCAGCTTTAGCTGGTGCCATGATAATTGGTCCTAGACTTGGTAGATTTACAAAGTCTGGTGCTCCAGCTCCGCTTAAGCCATTTGCAGCTTCATCAATTCCACTAGTAACTATAGGAGTATTTATTTTATGGCTAGGTTGGTTTGGATTTAATGGCGGCTCACAATTAGCTATGGGAACTGCAGTAGATGCAATTGCTGTATCAACTATCTTCATGAATACATTTTTAGCGGGTGCAGGTGGAGTTGTAGGTGCTGCTATCATTACAAGATTACATTTTGGTAAAACAGATGTAGTTCAAATGTTAAATGGATGTATTGGTGGATTAGTTGCAGTTACAGCTGAACCTTTAGCCCCATCACCTTTCGCAGCTATATTGATAGGTGCCGTTGGTGGTCTAATTGTAGTGTATGGTACAAAACTATTATTCTCATTAAAAATTGATGATGTAGTTGGAGCCATACCTGCTCACTTGTTTGCAGGAATTTGGGGAACATTAATAGTTCCAGCTACAAATTCTGATGCAGTTTTCAGTTCACAGTTAATTGGAGTGATTTCAGTTAATATATTTGTTTTTGTAGTAGCTTACATTGTGTTTAGCGCTATCAAAGCAACAATCGGGCTAAGATTAAGTAAAGAAGGTGAAACTAAAGGTACCGATGTTACTGAAACTGGTGTGATTGCGTATGCAATACGAGACTAATTGTTAACAATATGGGACTTTCCGCTCTCTGTATCTTAAAGATTACTCAACGGAGAGTCCCAAAAAAAATTAACTTCTCTCTCTTATAGTTAATAATTAAAGGCCCTTCGGGGCCTTTTTAATTTTTCGTAAATTTTCTATTGTTTCTAAAACTTCTTTAGCATGTCCTTTTACTTTTACATTTTCCCAAAATCTTAAAATACGACCTTTTTTACTTACTAAAATTGTTGACCGTTTTATTCCCATAAATTCTCTACCCATAAATTGTTTTCTACCCCAAACCTTATATTTTTTTATTACTTTAAGTTTTTCATCAGATAATAGATCAAATTTAATTTTATTTTTTTTCTTGAATTTTTTATGACTGATAATGCTATCTTTCGAAATACCAATTACCTCACACTTAAGTTTTTTAAATTTTTCTAAAAGTTTATTAAATTCAATCGTTTCTAAAGTACAACCTGGCGTATTATCTTTGGGGTAGAAATATATAACTATATATTTACCTATGAAATCTTTAAGTTTAAAATTCTTGTCATTCGTTGATGGTAAAGTAAAATCCGGGGCTCTTATATTCATTTTATCATTTAATTTCATTTTCATCCCATAAATATTTATAATTTATAAAAGGAGCAAGTCCATAACTTGAGTTAATATTTGTCAGATGTAATGACAAACTTTTTAAGGGAGAAATACAAATTTCTTTTTCATAGATTTCATTTATATATTTTTCAAACGGATCATGTCTATCTTCACAAGTTTTTTTAAAATTATTCCAATATTTATCCAACATGTTTTTTGAAGTCAAAAAAGTACATAAAGATTTATTAATTGTTCGCCAATGTCTTTTATTACCAATTAGTATATTTGTTTTTTCATTATTCATATAAAGATAAGGGTAATCTGATGGACAAATGAAAATATCTCTTTTTAATTGAGAAGAGATTCTTTCAAAAGATTTAATCATTTCTTCCAGCATTGATTCAAAATGCAAATAATCATCCTCAACAAAAAATACCAGATCTTCAGTTTTATTTTTTCCAATTTCGAAGGAATTTAATAAACTTGCAAGATTTGAAAATGTCTCCAAAGTTTTTTGTTTCTTAATATAATTGTTATATTTATCATAGTTCAAATAATCAAATTCAGTACTTTCCTCTTGTTTTGAAATTTCTTTAATCTTTTTTAAATTTTCCTCATTTGAGTGATCATCTAAGATTATCAATTTAAGTTTTATCATTGGTAAATTTTTCTTTAAATGTTTTATTGATTTAATTAAAGAGTTTAGTGATCTCATTGAATATTCTATTTTTGGATTTTCGAACAATCTTTTTTTATTTTGATCCCAAATCTCAATATTAGTATTCATTCTAAAAATAATTAAAAGAGATTTTACTTTTCTTGTAATACTTACTTGCCCAAGTGGTAGTACAATAGATTGTTTATTAATTTCTGACAATTCCTCACTTAGTTCTTTATTTAAAGTTGGTGAAATAAATTTGTTTTGATCAATTATTTCATATCCTAATAATTTTATAATTTTGATGAATATTTTTTTCATAATCAATCTATATATTAATCATAGAGATTAATTCTTTTAGCGTAAAAAATTCTTATCACCCAATAAAAAAATAAACCAACTGGTCCAATTAAATATGTAATGATTAAGGGTATTCCTAAGAGAATCTTATTAATTAAAAATTTTTGAGAATCTTTTAATATCCATCCACCCACAAATAAATTTATTGCGACGAAATGTGTCCAGAACATCAAAAGAAAATAATTATCCTCAAATAGCTCAGAAACATCTATTAAACCTTTGTAAAGTTTAAAATTTGCATCAAAATCAAAAGAACCAAGATAAGCTTTATACAAAACAAATATGTAGACACCACTTAATAAAAATATAGGAAAAATTGAAGTAGCTAAATATTTACAAACATGTGATTGTGGAAAAAATATTATCAACATCCAAAATGGAAGAACACCTATATTTACCCACAGGTAGAGCATATCAAGTGTAAAATAGTTATAAATTTGTTCGATCATTATTAATTATATTATATTAGATCTTAATATGATTCCTATAAGAAACAAAAAAAAAACTCTAAAAGCCACTGTTGATGAGATGCGTAATTTTGCTTTCTCATATGTTGAAAAATATGCACCGTCGAAACAACAGCTCAAAACCTACCTCTTAAAGAAATATTTAAAAATGAGAGTTTCAAATGTAAAAAAGCAGGATATTAATAATTTGATTGATACAGTTTTATCTGATTTAGAAAAAAATAAATTTATAAATGATAAATTCTACTCAGAAAGTAAAGCAAAAAGCATGATTCATAAAGGCAGTTCAATTAACAAAATTCGAACCTATTTAATTAGCAAAGGAATTAATACTGAATTTATAAAAGATACAATAAGCAAAATAAATGAAAATAATTCAGAACAAGATTTTTTTTCAGCGATAAAATTATGTAAAAAAAAAAGAATAGGACCTGCCAGAACAGAGGATAATAGATCATTATTTTATAAAAAAGATATTTCACTTTTAGCTCGAAATGGTTTTGATTTTGAGACTTCAAAAAGAGTGATGGATATTGATAAAGAGGATTTTTTAAAAATTATAAATTTACTTTAATTTTTTCTTTTCTTGCTTAAGAAGAAGATCAATTTTATTTTTTATGTAATTTTTTACAAAAACAAATATAAGTAAGCCAAAAATTGAAACTGATATAATAATTATTAATATTATTTTTAATTGTTCATCCATTAAACTAATTTTTTACTTTTTAATATTAAACTTGGATTTTTAAAATCTTTTTTACCGTAAACTATCTCATTATTTTCAAAATCAGTTATGATACCTCCTGAATGCTGAAGAATTGCATGACCTGCAGCAATATCCCATTCACATGCTCTTGGTTCAGCTGCATATCCATCAAACTCACCAGTGGCGATAACACAAAACTTTAATGAGCTTTTCATTCTTAGATAATTTTTCACATTTAATTTATTAAATATTTTTTGAATTTGCGGTTTAATTGTATTTGAGTAAGATACAAATTTTATTTTATCTTTATCAAAATTTCTAGATCCGTCGAGTTTGACTTCTTTATTATTAATTAATTCGTAAGCTTGACCTTCGCCATAAGAGTAAAACATTCTTTTTTTTGCTGGTGCATAAATTAATCCAGCGGCAGGTCTATTATCTAAAATCAGACCTGCATTAATTGTAAATTCTTCAAGATTATTTATATAGTCATAAGTTCCGTCAATTGGATCTACTAACCAAAAATCTTTGAGATTTTTGTTTGATTTATTATCAGATGTTTCCTCGGATATAATTGGTATCTCAGGTGTTAATTCATTTAGTCTTTTGCTAATTATTTTATTAACTTCTAAATCACCATTACTTACTGGGGTATTATCTGCTTTCATTTTTTTTTTTAAACCTTCATTTCTTAATTTTAGACACAATTTTCCAGCATCAAAAAAAGTGCTTATTAAATTTCTTACTACCTTTTCAAGATTAATTTTTTTCATTAACTTTTCTTAGTTCAATATTAATCGTATTAATTACTTTTTTTCCCACATTTTCGAAATTTACAGTTACCTTTTCTTTAATTATTGATTGTACCTGACCTATACCCCATTCTTTTGCAGAAGGATTGTAAACTTTGTCACCTGGTTCAAAATCTAATATCATTTATTTAACTTATATAAGAAATAAGTATAAATACTATTTTATGAACTCTCAATTAAACTCCATAGGACTGTTAAAAAAACCCTCTGAAACTACTGTTGTTGTAGCCATGTCTGGAGGAGTAGATTCATCGACTGTAGCCGGAATTATGAAAAGAGATGGGTATAATGTTATTGGAATAACTTTAAAGCTTTATGATGACGGTAAAGAGGTAGCATCTTCAAAACAGTGTTGTTCAGGACAGGACATTATGGATGCTAAAAGAGTTGCACAAAAACTTGGGATCGAGCATAAAATTTTATATTATCAAGATAAATTTAAACAGGGTGTGATAGATAATTTTGTAGAAAGTTATTTAAAAGGTGAAACGCCCATACCATGTGTTCAATGTAATCAAACAGTAAAATTTAAAGATTTATTTGAAGTTTCGAAAGAATTAAATGCTGATGCACTAATAACAGGACATTATGTTAAAAGTATAACATCAAATAATGAGACTAACATGTACCGAGCAATAGATGAAAATAGAGATCAAAGTTATTTCTTATTTAATACGACAAGAGAACAACTAAATTATCTTCGTTTTCCTTTAGGTGGCATGTTTAAAAATGAAACAAGATCTATTGCAAAAGAATTAGATTTAAATGTAGCTGAGAAACCAGACAGCCAGGATATATGTTTTGTTCCAAATGGGGATTATGCTTCAGTTATAAGAAAATTTAAGCCAGAGTCTTTTAAAAAAGGGAATATCAAAGATTTAAGCGGAAAAGTTATTGGTGTTCACGACGGTATCATAAATTTTACAATTGGCCAAAGAAAAGGAATTAAAGTTTCTAATGTTGAAGCGTTATATGTATTGAAAATTAATTCAGATAAAAATGAAATTATAGTTGGACCAAGAGAAGAACTCGGAAAGAAAATTATAAGTATTAATAATTTAAATCTCCTTGTTGATAAAAAAAATTTAGATAAGGATATTTTGGTAAAAGTTAGATCAACAGGAAAACTATTAAATGCTAAAATTAAATTTATTAATAAAAATTCTGCTGATGTTATATTAAAAAATTTTGAAGACGGGATCTCACCTGGTCAAGCTTGTGTTTTTTATGATTTAGATAAACAAGGATATAAAGTTCTAGGAGGGGGTTGGATAATTAATTAATTTTTTTCCACATAAAAAAAGTTAAAAGATAAAAAGTTATTACCCCAATAAAATAATCCCACTCTAAAGCATGTTTAAAAAACTTTAGATTTAAACCAAAAAAATTATTACCTGGTAAACTAATAATTGGAATACTTATTAAAGCTACTACAATTAGGATAGATACTAAATATAATTTAAAGGTTAAAAATTTTTTATTAATATATCCGGACAGTTTATCTTTAAATGAATATAATGTTGCAACTAAATATGCTTGAGCAACTATTTCAAAAATTATGAACATCAGCATGATAACTCTTCTAAATAATTTATATAAATCATTATCAAATTTAATGCCTAGAAAAATTGAGTGAACAGTTAATGCTATTGCAGAAGCGATCCCAAAATATACAACTTTATTAATATTCTTATTATTTTCATCAAAAAATTTGATTATATCTTTATTAAAAAGCCAATATTTTATTAAAAGAGCTGAAGTAATAAACATTGCCGGTTTAAAAACTAACCATGAAGGATATGGTCTGGCTGTTCTGCTTATAGATGCTCCACCATCAAAGTAAGGAAAAGTGTTATGTATTAAATCCTCTGGATTAGGATACAATTCTTGAAATTGAGTAATCAGTATCAAACAAGTGTTAACAGCAATGAAAGGGACTAAAAAAATCCATATACTAATGGATTTAACCTTGTTGATTTGGTCCATTGATAATTATTTTTTCTTATTTTTTCTTTTAGCTCTTCTCTTTTTCGACCCTTGTTTTCTTCTGCCTCTATGTTTTTTTGGGTAACCCATTTTATCCTTATATTAAATTATATTGAAATTAATAGCGGGATATAGCATTGTCCCCTAAAGTTATCAATTTTTTTATGACAAAATCTTTTAAAACTTTTCTAAAACATACAGCAAAAGACTTTCATAATCAGTCTGTTAATCCACCAGTTGTAAGAGCATCAACCATAATTTTCAAGTCAATGCAGCATATAAGAAAAATGCAAGCCAAAGCCAAAAAAAATCCAACAGGTGGACATTTTGATTATGGAAGACAAGGGACATCCACAACACATATACTACAGAAAATTTTAACTAAACTTGAAGAAAGTTATCACGTTTTTACAACTCCAACAGGTTTTGGGGCTGTATTTTTATCAATATTTAGTGTCACACGTCCTGGAGATGAAATTATAGTTGCAGACCCAGTTTATAGCCCAACAAGGCTTCTTACAGAAAAATTTTTAAAGGAGTTTAATATAAAAACAATATTTTATAATCCAGCTGATTTGGAAACATTACAAAATAATATAACAAAAAAAACAAAATTAATATTTGTTGAAAATCCAGGTAGTAACACTTTTGATTTTCAAGACTTAGGAAAAATTTTATCTATTGCAAAAAAGAATAAAGTTTTAACAGCTATAGATAATACCTGGGGAACTCCTTATTACTTAAAACCCATAAAACTTGGATTTGATATGGCAATTGTATCAGCAACTAAATATTATTCTGGTCATTCAGATGTTATGGGAGGTAGTTTAGCTGTTAATAAAAAAGTTTTTTCAAAAGTAAAAAATGCCGAGAGGATCACAGGATTAAGATTAGGACCAGATGATGCATACTTGATTACTAGAGGTCTAAGAACTCTGGATGTAAGATTAGATCGTCATAGAGAGAATGCAAAGAAAGTAGCAGCATTTCTATCAAAAAATAGAAAAATCAAATTACTTTATCCTTTCAAAAAAAACTCAAATAATTTTAAAATGTGGAGAAAATATTATTCAGGAGCCTCAGGTTTAATGGGCTTGAAGATTAAATCAAATAACATTAATTCTGTTAAAAAATTCGTAAATTCACTGAGGCTTTTTGGTTATGGTTATAGCTGGGGTGGTTTTGAAAGTTTAGCTCTTCATCAGGAATTTAGAGAGACTGGAAATAGAAAATTTATGAATTTAAAAAAAAATGAACATCTTGTTAGATTACATATAGGTCTTGAAGATCCTAATGACTTAATTGCAGATATTAAACAAGCATTAAGACATTTAAAATGATAAAAGAGAATTTTTTTAAATCTAAAACAGCATTAATTACTTTATTTTCTGCATGTTTTGTAGTTTTAATTTCTTTAGGTGTAAGACAGGTTTTTGGTTTATTTTTTATTGATTTCAATGAAAGTTTAAATATTAGTAACACTGCATTTGGATTAGCTATTGGAATACAAATGTTAATGTGGGGTTTAACTGGCCCAATTTTTGGAGCAATAGCTGATCGATATGGTGGTCATGTCGCTATAATATCTGCATTTATATTTTATACATTAGGCATATATTTTTTATTTACTGGTCCAAATACAGGTATTTTTTTTCAAATTCATATGGGGTTATTGATAGGTATTGGCCTTGGTGGTACAGCCATAAGTATTCCAATGTCAGTTGTTGGTAAACATTTTCCTTTATCAACAAGAACAATTGCAATGAGTATTGTAACTGCCATAGGGTCTTTTGGTTATTTCCTTTCACCAATTTTTACTACTTATTCTTTGCAAGAATATGGTTGGAATTATACTTTATTCATATTTACTTTATTTTTATTAACGGGTTTAATTGCTGCTTATTTTGTAAGATCTCCGTCTGAAGCTGAAAAAATAGAAAAAACTTCAGACCAATCTTTTAAAGAGGCTTTGAATGAAGCTTTTAAAACTAAAAGTTATATTTTACTTGTATCAGGATTTTTTGTTTGTGGATTTCATATTACTTTAGTTGGAACCCATGTACCAAAATATGTTATAGATAGAGGCTTAGAAGATTGGACTGCAGCAGCTATTTTATCATTAATTGGTTTGTTTAATATTTTTGGCTCATTATTAAGTGGATATCTTTCAGCAAAAATGAGTAAAAAGATTATTCTCAGTGCTATTTATTTTTTAAGAGGCATCTCTATTATTCTTTTTATATTTACACCCGCAACTAACATTAGTGCTTTTTTGTTTGGAGCAAGTTTTGGTTTTTTATGGCTTTCAACAGTTCCAGCTACAAGTGGTATTGTGGCACATCTTTTTGGAACAAAATATTTGGGCATGCTATATGGAATTGTATTTTTAAGTCACCAAATTGGATCTTTTTTTGGTGCATATTTAGGTGGTTTGTTTCATGATCTTTATGGTTCATATGATTATGCGTGGTATTTAGCAATTGCATTATCTGTATTCGCAGCAATAATACATCTACCAATTAGAGAAGAACCAGTTTTGAGATTAAAAACAGAATAAATTGATTACACAAAAACAATTAGCAGACATCCACCATTCAGGTAAACCCTACATTATCTATAAATCTGAAAAAGGTTTTGATTTATATACAAATTTTTCAAGAAAGATCATTCTTAACAATAAAAATATTAAAAGTTTTTTAACAAAAAAAAATAAAAAGAAATCAAAAGATACTGATCTTTTTATTGGTTTTTTTGGATATGAGTTATTGAATAATCTAATTGATGTTAAAATCCCAAAACAGAAGAATTTAAATTTTCCCAAGGGTATTTTTTATAAGCCGGAGAAAAAGATTAAACTTAGCAACAAGTTAAATTATGATTATGAAAATTTTAAATCAGGTAATTTTAAAATAAATATTAACAGAAAAAATTATACAAAAATATTTAATAAATTTAAGAAAAAAATAAAAAGTGGTGAAACATATCAAATTAAAATTTGCACTAAATACAAAACAAAGTCGAAAATTAATCCGTTAGATTTTTTTTCGAGGTTATCAGATACTAATTTAGCTCCAGAGGCTTTTATGATTAAAGATGATAATTACTCAATAATTAGCTGTTCACCAGAAACTTTAATTACAAAAAAGGGGAGTGATATATCCACAAAACCAATAGCTGGAACTGTAAAAAAAACGAAGCATTTAAATAAAATAAAAGCATTAAATTATTTTAGAAAAAATTTAAAAGAAACCAAAGAGCACAATATGATTGTTGATATGGAAAGAAATGATTTAGCAAGAATTTGCAAAGTAGGCACTGTAAAACTATCTAAACAAAAAATCGTAGAAGAATATAAAGACCTTTTTCATTATGTCAGCCTCATCAAGGGTAAACTAAAAAAAAATATTAATAATTTAGAAATAATTAAAGCAATGATGCCCGGTGGCTCAGTTATTGGGTGTCCAAAGATAAATACGCTTAATCTTTTAAATAATCAGGAAAAAGAAAATAGAAATATTTATACAGGTAGTTTTGGCTACATAAAATTTAATGGTGATATGAGATTTAACATAATCATACGTTCAATTTTAAATTTTAAAAATATATCTGAAATTTCAGTTGCTTCAGGTGTTGTTGTCGATAGTAATGCCAATCATGAATTTAATGAGAATTTTCTTAAAGCTAAAGCATTAATAGATTTATTCAAATGATTTATGTAATTGATCATAACGACTCCTTTACTCATAATGTGGTTCATCAATTTGCTTTATTTGATAAAGTTGAGTGTGATAACTATGATAAAGTTAGAGAAAATAAAATTAAGCAGGCATCAACAATAATTTTCTCACCTGGACCAGGAAATCCCAAAGATTATCCAATCACCTCAAAAATATACAAAAAGTACAAAGGAAAAAAAAGAATAATAGGTATCTGTTTAGGATTTCAACATATTCTATTTTGTGAAGGTGCAAGAATTATTGAACAAAAAAAGATATATCATGGTTATCAATCAAATATTAAAGTAATTAATAACAAATCTTTATTTCAAAAAGGTAAACTATTTAAAGTAGGTAGATATCATTCTTTAAAATTAAAAGAACCTTTCAAATCTGATAATTTTGAGATAACTATGAGATGCATAACTTCAAAAGTTGCAATGGCTTTTGAAAATAATAAAGATAAAATTTATGGATTTCAATTTCACCCGGAGTCTTTTTTAACTATCAATGGCAACTTACTTATTAAAAAAATCTTATCAGCTTAAAGACTTAAAACAGATAAAGTTTCAAGATCTTTGGGGAGATCATGGAATTTTTACAACGATGTGGATTTTTGGAAAACCAGCCAAAATACTGTTTTTTAATAATCATTTAAGAAATCTAATTTTATCATTAAAAAAATATCAAATAAAAAAAAAATCTTTAAAGGCAGATATTTTAAAGATAATTAATATAAATATATCTAAAAAGAAAAAATATAATCATCTACTGAGAATTGCTATAAATAAGAAAACCATTTCAATATCTTTAAGAAAAAGAGTTAAACCGAAATTAAATTTTAATTTAAAGTTAGTTAAATTAAAAAGAGAGAAACCAGAATTTAAAAATCTGAAATACAAAAAGATCTTATCTTATTTATCTAAATTGGATAACTCCCAATCAGATGTTGTATTGGTATCTAATAAAAAATTATTAGAAACTGGAACCTCAAATTTAATATTTGTTAAAGATCAAAAATTTTTTACTCCTAAAAAGGATTATTATGAGGGAAATACTTATAAATTTTTTAAAACAAAAATAAGAAAGATTATTAAAAAAGATATTTTGCTTAAAGAGATAAAAAATTATGATGAAATATTATTATTAGGTTCTGGGAAAGGGGTTGCTTCAGTAAAAACTATAAATGAACTTAAATGGAAAAGAAAAAATCTAAAAAAATTCAAGTTGTTATCAAAACAATATGATGC
Source organism: Candidatus Pelagibacter communis (assembly GCF_001180185.1). Classification (GTDB taxonomy): domain Bacteria; phylum Pseudomonadota; class Alphaproteobacteria; order Pelagibacterales; family Pelagibacteraceae; genus Pelagibacter; species Pelagibacter ubique_F. Next base: position 13,942 of record NZ_CVSS01000021.1, read on the forward strand.
AGTTATAAATAAATGCAATTCTTATAAATTTTAAAACATGAAAGATCCAAACAATCCTTGTTTATTTTGTAATGTTAAAAAAAGTGGATGTGCTCATGAAAATGAGTTGGCATATGCAAGTTATGATTCATATCCAGTTTCAGAACATCATTGTTTAATTATACCAAAAAGACACATAAAGGATTATTTTGATTTATCTAATGATGAATTGATTGCATGTAATGATCTTTTAAAAATTGTAAAAAAAGAAATAACCAATAAAGATCCATTAGTTAAAGGATTTAATCTAGGGACAAATATAGGGATTGTATCTGGTCAATCTATTTTACATTGTCATTTTCATCTGATTCCCCGAAGAGAAGGAGATGTAGATAATCCTCAGGGCGGAGTACGATCAGTCATCCCAGATAAACAACATTATAAAAGAAATAATTAGCCTGTTATAAAAGACAAATTGACCCTAGTTTGAGGTTGAACTATAAATTCAACTATATATAAAACTTTAGAATTAATTCAAAATTAAACAAAAGGCGGAAATGTTAAGTAACAATCCATTTTCAATTTTATCAGAAACCATCTCACCGTTTGCTATGCAATCTTTTATTATTGCAATGGTTTTGTTGATTGCAGTTGGAACTATTATTCAAATGATACATCATAAAAATTTGACTTATTTTTTTAATAACGCAAAAAAAGCAAAACTATCAGCGACAAAAGAACTAGGTGTTGGAGAAAAAGTTTCCGTGATTGCTAAAACAACAGTCGTTGATATTGGTACTACCTCTGAATTAGGTTTTGGTAAAAGAAGATTAGCCCATGTTCTAGGAATGTATGGAACAATTTTATTTTGGGTGTCATCAGCTGTTTTAGTTTTTTGTTACACAGGTGCTGATAAACCAACTTCTCAAACTTGGTCAATGATTTGGCATGCAGGAGCAATATTAACTTGTTTGGGTGGGTATTGGTTTTGGTTTTTTTTGAGAGTTGATGTATCAGCAGAAGCTCATCCTTGGTATAGAATCATTAAAGCTGATTTATTTGTTTTAGCTTTACTTGCATGTTCAACTTTTGGGTTAGCGTGGTCTTACACTCAATTTCACGGACAAGTGGGATTATCATATTTGTTTTTAACTTTATTTGTTGCATCTAATTTAATTTTATTTGGTGGTGTTTATTGGTCTAAATTTGCCCATATGTTCTACAAACCTGGAGCAGCTATTCAAAAAAATTTAGCAGAAGCAGATGGATCTAGGGATAATTTGCCTCCACCAGCTGATGCCCCAGAACAATTTGGCCTGGGTATAAAAAGAGAAGAGCCAAAACATTATTAATGTGTTAATAGAAAAAGGAGAAAAATAAAAAATTATGTCAACTTTTGTATACATGACAAGATGTGATGGTTGTGGTCATTGCGTAGATATATGTCCTTCAGATATCATGCATATTGATGAAAATATAAGAAGAGCGAAAAATATTGAACCAAATTTTTGTTGGGAATGTTACTCATGCGTTAAAGCATGTCCTAATCACGCAATTGACGTAAGAGGGTATGCTGATTTTGCTCCTATGGGTCACAGCGTGAGAGTTAGAAGAGAAGAAGAAAAAGGAACTATCTCTTGGAAAATCAAATTTAGAAATGGAACAGAAAAAAATTTCGTATCCCCGATAACAACAAAACCCTGGGGTAAATTTATTCCTAAACTTGCTGAAGGTGATACTCCTAACCAAGGAGAAATTAATTCTCAAAGATTATATAGTGAGCCAGAGGGTTTAAATACCAATAAAGAATTACCATCAGTCCCAAAAGAATCTTTTAAAAAAGGGGTTTATTACTAATGGCTAAGCATAAAACACATTATGAGGAATGTGATGTACTAGTTGTTGGTGGTGGAATGGCTGGCACTGGAGCAACATTCGAGGCCAGACATTGGGGAAGAGATTTAAAAATTGTTTGTGTTGAAAAAGCAAATATTGATCGAAGTGGTGCAGTTGCACAAGGTCTATATGCAATCAACTGTTACATGGGTATGCAATGGGATGAGAATCAACCAGAAGACCATGTTCGATACGCTAGAAATGATTTAATGGGAATGGTTAGAGAAGATTTAGGTTATGACATGGCTCGTCATGTAGACTCAACTGTTCACATGTTTGATGAGTGGGGTCTTCCAATGATGAAAAATGAAAAAACTGGAAGATACTTAAGAGAAGGTAAATGGCAAATCATGATACATGGTGAAAGCTATAAACCAATCGTTGCTGAGGCAGCAAAAAAATCTGCAGATAAAATTTATAATAGAATAATGGTTACTCATTTATTAATGGATGAAGCTCAAGAAAATAGAATTGGTGGAGCTGTTGGATTTAATATGAGAACAGGAGATTTTCATGTATTTAGAGCTAAAGCAGTTATTGTTGCTGCTGGTGGTGCATCGCATATTTTTAAACCAAGAGCGGTTGGAGAAGGTATGGGAAGAACTTGGTATGCACCATGGAGTAATGGATCTGCATATGCACTACCTATTGCTGCAGGAGCAAAGATGACTCAAATGGAAAATAGAATTGTATTGTGTAGATTTAAAGATGGTTATGGACCTGTTGGAGCATATTTTTTACATCTAAAAACTTATACTCAAAATGCTAATGGTGAAAATTATGAGAAGAAATGGTATGATCAAACTAAAGAATTAGTTGGTGAATATATTGATCATCATCCAACACCCACTTGTTTAAGAAATCATGCATTTATTCAAGAAGTTGCTGCAGGTGGTGGACCTATTCATATGGTTACTAAGGAGGCTTTTCAAGATCCACATTTAGAAACAGTTGGATGGGAAAACTTTCTAGGAATGACAGTTGGTCAAGCTGTAGTTTGGGCTTCACAAAATATTGATCCAAAATATACAAATCCTGAATTAACAACATCTGAGCCCTATGTAATGGGATCACATGCAACATGTTCTGGAGCATGGGTAAGTGGACCAGAAGATCTTTCGCCGCCTGAATATTTTTGGGGCTATAATAGAATGCTCACAATAGAAGGCCTTTTTGGAGCTGGAGACACCGTAGGTGGAAGTGCACATAAATTTTCATCAGGTTCATTTACTGAAGGTAGATTAGCTGCAAAAGCAGCAGTTAAATATATTGAAGATAAGAAAGCAGAGGGTATTAATGTATCTGACAAACAATGTGATGATTTTAAAACTGCAGTTTATAAACCGTTAGATACATACATTATTGCTCAAAATGAAATTACAGGTGGAACTGTTTCACCAAGTTACATCTCACCAATACAAGGTCTTCAGAGACTTCAGAAGATTATGGATGAATATGTCGGCGGTATCACGTCAAATTATATGACTAATGGCAACATGCTAAAAAGAGCTCTTGAATTGTTAGAGTGGTTACAAGAAGATTTAGAGAAAGTAGGAGCTGAGGATTATCATCAATTAATGAGAGCATGGGAGTTAAAACATAGAACATTAACCTCTCAATGTGTAACTGAACATACTTTATTTAGAGAAGAAACTCGTTGGCCTGGTTATTATTATAGAGGTGATCATATGAAACTTGATGATGATAATTGGCATTGTTTGACAGTTTCTAGACGAGATCCTAAAACAGGAAAGTTTACAATGGAAAAAGTTCCTGTTTACCATATCGTAGATGAGAAAGAAAAGAAGAAGGCGTCATAATTATCTGAAGAAATTTTATGGATCTTTTAGCAAAATCAGACGATGAGATTTTTGCAATCGCTAAACCTTTTTGGGAAAATTTAGTTAAAACCTCAAATATGAAGGATTATGGAGGTTTTACTAAAGATTTTTCTACTCAAATGTTATTTGGTGCTAATGAAGTTGAACTAGGTAAACAGTGGGCAAACAACAAGATTATTACTAACTTGAATGAAACTTATAAACCTTTTGGTACCTTGAGGAGAGGTGAGCATGTAACCGTTTTGATTAAACAGACCAACAAAGAAATACCAGGAGAATTTTTGGGAAGATTGGTATTGGGAATTGAAGACGGTGAAGTAAAGATTTTTGGGGCCACAATATATTAATTTAAGTTTGACAATTTTTTTACTAGGTGTATTGAAAGATATAGATGCACTTTTCAAAAATAAAAATACCTCAAAAATTAATTAATTATAAAACAACGATTTATAAAACAGGAATTTTTTCAGCTATAGCTGCTTGTTGGAGTGTTATCTTATTGGGAACTTTCTTAACTTTAAAATAAGTTAAAAAAAGTTTTTTATTATTGATGGAAGTTTTTTTACCTATAGCCCAAGTTTTTATTAATCCAGTAGAGATACTTTTGTTAAGTGCGATAGTCGGTGTCCTTTCAGGTTTATTTGGTGTAGGTGGTGGTTTTTTAATGACACCATTTTTAATTTTTATGGGAGTTCCACCGGCTTATGCAGTTGCGAATGAAGCTAATAACATATTAGCAACCTCAGTATCGGGGTCTACTACTCACTGGTTAAAAAATACTCTTGATTATAAGATGGGTCTTATGATTGTTATTGGTGGTTCAATAGGTACTGCTTTAGGTATTTATACCTTTACATATTTTAAAGACATTGGAAAAATAGATACAGTCATTTCATTAGCATATATGTATATTCTAGCAATAATTGGGACTTTAATGCTGGTTGAAAGTTTAGGTGAGATCGATAAGGCGAAAAAAAATGTAGTAGAAAGAAAAAAACTTCATGTTCATTATTGGATCCATGGCCTTCCTTTCAGAATGAGATTTCCAAAATCTAAATTGTATGAGAGTATTTTTACACCTATCATAATTGGATTAGTAGTTGGTTTTATTGCTGCAATAATGGGGATAGGTGGAGCTTTTATACTAGTTCCAGCAATGATTTATATAATCAAAATGCCAACACGATTAGTTCCAGGAACTTCTTTGTTTGTTACTATCTTTGTAAGCGTAATAGTTACTTTTTTGCACTCAATTAACTATGGTTCAATTGATCTGATGTTGGTTTTGTTATTGGTAGTTGGTTCTATTGTAGGTGTTCAGGTAGGCCAAAAACTTGGAGAACAAATAGATAGTTCTGGATTAAAAGCTTTATTAGCAATCTTATTGCTTATAGTAGGTATAGCAATTGCTTATGATACTTTTTTTGCAGAAGGAATTCAAAACGGAACTACTATAACAAAATCTCAAGATTTAAATTTCTTTTCAAATTTTATCAAAGATTTTTCAAAAGATATGCCGTTCTTTTATGGGCTATTTTCAATAATGTTTGCAGTTTTTTTGGGAATTGGAGCAGCATTCATAAGAAGATTTTTATCTAATTTAAGAAAAAAATATTTACTTAAGACTGCTAAATAAATCTTAAATAACTCTCAATCGTTAAGATACAAATAATACCAACAGTAACCATTGCTATGAATCCAACTACAAAAGGTTTAAAGCCCATGCTTTTTATATCTTTCAAATTTGTTGATAATCCTATCGCAGCCATAGCCATTGTTAATAAAATTTTTGAGGAAAATTTTATGATATAAATTATATTTTCCCAATTTGAGTTAAAATTTACTGTAAATACTTGATCCCCCAAATTTCTTATAATTATCATTCCAACAAAACCTAAAACAAAATATGGGAAAATATTTAATACAGAATACTTTTTTTCGATTATTTGGCCTCTATTATATAAAAATGCAAAAAGGGGTATCATTATAATCAAAAAAGTATTTCTAACTAACTTTGTAACTGTTGCTATATTTAGTGTTTCTTGGCTATTAAATTGCTGCTCATAAATTAATCCTGCAGCTGCAACTTGAGAAGTTTCATGTATAGATGTACCTAAAAAAAGTCCTACAAGTAAAGGTTCTCCCTCAAAATACAAATTAGCAAAATAAGGATATATTAGCATCGATAGTATCCCAAATAACGTAATATTAGCTATTGCATATGAAACTTCAGTCCTACTAGCTTTAATAATAGGTGCAGTTGCCATGATGGCAGTTGTACCACAAACAGTGCTTCCAATTGAAATCAGGTAAGCCATTCTAGTTGGTATTTTAAGTTTTTTTATTAAAAGTTTAATAATAATTAAAACACTGATAATGCATATTATAATCAATGGAATTGCGATTTTTCCAAATTCTAAAAATTCAAATGGTTTCAGTTGTATTCCAAGTAATATAATTCCAAGTTTTAAGATATAATCTTTCGTAAAATCTAAACCAGTCTGAAAACTATCTCTTATTTTAAAAAAATTTCCAAAGAACATACCTAAAAGAATAGCTATCATAGCTGTTGATATAGGACTTTTTTTATATCCCAACAGCTCTATTCCTATAATATTATTAAAACCTTGGGATAAAGTATAAAGAACAAATGCAAGAATAATACCTGGTATAAATACCAAAAATTTATTTAATTTCATGAAAAGATATTCTTAATTATGCACTTCTATAAAGCTTAGTCATAACAAATTCTTTATGACCTAAAGCTTCAGCACAGGTTAATCTTCCATTTGCCACTTTTAAAGTGGTTTTTATAAGTTCATCACCTGCTTCAGACATATTCATCTCTCTAGAAAGAATTTTAGACACGTCACAATCAATATGTTCACCCATACTTTTAACTGTTAATGGATTCGCAGTTAATTTCACAACAGGCTCAATTGGATTTCCTACAATGTTACCTTGACCAGTTGGAAACAAATGAATATTAAATCCTGCTGCTGCTTGTAGAGTTACACACTCTGCTGCAGCTGAAGAAGTGTCCATAAAATATAAACCTTTACCTTTTTTTGGCTCTTCTGCTGGCTCTAATACATCAACAAATTTACAATTTCCAATTTTTTGAAAATTTCCAAAAGCTTTTTCCTCAATTGTTGTGAGCCCGCCTGCAATATTTCCAGCAGTTGGTTGGCTCTCTGACAAATCATCCGTCGCTTCTTTTAATATAAAATCATTGTAAGAGCTCCAGGTTTTCATGAACTTATCTGAGGCTTCCTTAGTAGCTCCTCTTGAGGCACAAACTTTTTCAGCACCTGTAAGTTCAGAAGTTTCACCAAAACATAAATGAACACCTAAAGGTTCAAGTTTATCCATTAAATTTCCAACTGTTGGATTTGCAGCCAAACCTGATGTTGTGTCAGACTCACCACATTTTACTGATATCCACAAATCACTTATTGGACATTCTTCTCTTTGTTTTTCAGATGCCCAAATTATAAATTCTTGAGCTTTTTTTGACGCTTTCATTACGGTTCCAATATCACCTGTTCGCTCAATATGATAACCTTCTACAGGTTTTCCAGTTTTTGCAATTCCATCGACAATTTTTTTTGTCCATTTAGGCTCTATTCCTATTACAATAACAGCAGCAACATTTGGATTACTTCCCGTTCCAATCATCGTTCTAAAATGTAATTCTAAATCTGCACCAAATTGCAGTCGTCCATAAGAATGCGGTAATGCTATTGTTCCTTTGATATTATTTGCTACTGCTTCTGCACAAGCATTTGAAATATCGTCTACTGGCAAAATAATTACATGATTTCTAGTTCCGGCTCTACCGTTTTCTCTTTTATATCCTAAAAAGCTTTTTGGAATTTCCATTTAGTTACCATTTTTTTGTTTTGACATTATGAACATGAACATGCTCACCTTTTTTAATTGATTTTACTACTTTTCCAATATCATGACCATATTTTAAGATTGTGTCTCCTTCCTTTAAATCGATCATTGCAATTTTGTGTCCTAAAGGTATTTCATCCATTGATTGAATGTTTGTTGAGCTGTCATCTTCCATAATCCAGCATTTACAATCCTGTTTTGGGGTTATTTTTTCGATCACAACCACCCCGACATTATCCTTTTTATCGTGAATTATGATGTCAGTAGCCATATTTATAGTGTCAATTGTTTGTTTGAATTTTGAGAAATCTTATATATTAATCGCGTCAATTAACAAATAGTTTTATAAATAATAATAATTTTACTCGTTTAGAAAGGCTCTATTAATGACAAAAATGACAACAGAAGAAGCTTTTGTAAAAGTTTTACAAATGCACGGCATTGAACACGCTTTTGGTATTATTGGATCAGCATTTATGCCAATCTCTGATATTTTTCCTGATGCGGGAATAACTTTTTGGGATGTTGCTCATGAGACAAATGGTGGATTAATTGCTGATGGTTACACTAGATCTACTGGGAAAATGTCTATGGTCGTTGCACAAAATGGACCAGGCATAACTGGATTAGTAACTCCAATTAAAACTGCATATTGGAACCATACACCTTTACTATTAGTAACTCCGCAAGCTGCAAACAAAACTATGGGGCAAGGTGGTTTTCAAGAAGTAGAACAAATGAATTTATTTAAAGATATGGTTTGTTATCAAGAGGAAGTAAGAGATCCATCAAGAATGGCTGAGGTTTTAAATAGAGTAATAGAAAAAGCAATAAGAGGTTCCGCACCTGCACAAATCAATGTACCAAGAGATTATTGGACTCAGGTTATAGATATAGAATTACCACCAATAGTTAGATTGGAACGACAAGGCGGAGGAGCTGAAGCAATAGATAATGCTGCAAAACTTTTATCAAATGCAAAATTTCCTGTAATTTTATCTGGAGCGGGGGTTGTGATTGGTGGAGCAATTGAAGAAACAAAAAAACTTGCAGAAAAATTAGATTCACCAGTTTGTTCTGGTTATCAACATAATGATAGCTTTCCAGGAAGTCACCCGTTGGCTGTAGGACCGTTAGGATACAATGGATCAAAAGCTGCAATGGAACTTATTTCAAAAGCAGATGTAGTTTTGGCTTTAGGAACAAGGCTAAATCCATTTTCAACACTTCCAGGATATGGAATTGATTATTGGCCCAAGAATGCGAGTATTATTCAAGTAGACATGAATCCTGACAGAATTGGTTTAACAAAAAAAGTTACAGTTGGAATTAGTGGTGATGCAAAATTGGTTGCTCAACAAATCTTTGATAAATTATCCTCTAATGCTGGAGATACCGATAGACAAAAAAGAAAAGATTTAATTCACCAAACAAAATCTGCATGGTTACAAAAATTATCAAGTTTAGATCATGAAGATGATGATGAAGGAACAGTTTGGAATAAAGAGGCAAGAGAAAGAGATAAAGATAGAATGTCTCCAAGACAAGCGTGGAGGGCAATTCAAGCTGGAATGCCTGAAGATGTAATTATTTCAAGTGATATAGGAAATAATTGTGCAATTGGTAACGCTTATCCTACTTTTGAAAAACCAAGAAAATATTTAGCTCCAGGTTTATTTGGTCCTTGTGGTTATGGTTTTCCTTCAATTCTTGGAGCAAAAATTGGTTGTCCTAATACACCAGTAATAGGATTTGCTGGAGATGGAGCATTTGGGATTAGTATGAATGAAATGAGCTCTTGTGCACGAGAAGAATGGCCAGCAATAACAATGGTCATTTTTAGAAATTATCAATGGGGAGCAGAAAAAAGAAATACCACTCTATGGTTTGATAATAATTTTGTTGGAACAGAATTAGACCCAAAACTAAGTTATGCTAAAGTTGCTAATGCCTGTGGTTTAAAAGGCGTCACTGTTAAAACGATGGAAGAAACAACAGCGGCGATCAAACAATCATGTGAAGATCAAAAGAAAGGTGTTACCACTTTTATTGAAGTGATTCTTAATCAAGAACTTGGTGAACCATTCAGAAGAGACGCAATGAAAAAACCAGTAAAAATAGCAGGTATCAAAAAAGAAGATATGAAAAGACAAAAATCTTTAGTCTAATTATCTTATTTTTTATTAAGTATTTCGAATAAATCATCCTCTATTTGGCTAATCAGGTAGTTCGACCCAAACTTAGATAAGTGAGTAGAGTCAGAGTATAATAAGTTATTGTCAATTACCTGAACACATTTGGATTTTTTGCATAGGTAATCAAATGGACTAAAAAAATGTATCTTCAATTTATCATTTGAAGCTAATTTTGAGTATTTATCTAAAAAAGTGTTCATAAGCTTTTTTTGTTTAAAACTAAAATAAATATCATGATCAATATTGAGATTGTAAATTTCATGATTTAAGTAGTTCTCACAGTCAGTTTTAATTATATATTGAGGTCTAGCAAAACAAGATAAGGCATCTCCATAAGAAGAATAAAAACCTGGCACTTGCCCAATTACAATTACATTTTCTATATTTTTAAAATCTTCACTTTTCTTTAATTCTATTATTCTTTGAATATATTTCTTTGCAATATTCTCGATATTTTTATCTTTCATTTGATAGCTATAATACCATTTTCCTATGATTATATTTTTTGGAATTTTCTCATCACTTGAACAGTTTGATGCAATTTCTCCTAGATTTGGAAATGTTTCACATAATCCTTCTTGAGTGAGATAATTTAAATTATATTTTCTTGAAAAATTTTCCAAACCAAAGTTATATTGTTTACTATGACTATCACCAACAACTAAAAAATCTAAGTTATCTCTATCTCCAATTAAACAATGGTCTTTCTTTGAATATTCACTTTCATTTAAATCAGTACATAATCCTCCATATTGATTATTTTTATTATTCAATACATTTAAATTTTTTTCAGTTAATCTAAAATCTAAACCATTATAATAATTAATTGTTAAACCTGCTAGGATTAAGAAAATTATTGAAAAATTAACTCTTAAATCAAATATCTTATTTTTTTTATCTAAATAATATTTTTCAATAAATCTAAATGAAATATAACTTAATAAAAGTGAGATTAAAAAAGCAAAAAACTTAGTATTTAAATTAAGAACTGAATATTTATAATATTTAAAGAAAACATATACTGGCCAATGATACAAATATAGAGAGTAACTAATGTCCCCAAAAAAATTAATAAACCTATTTCTTAAAAAATATGCAGAGTATTTTGCCTCTTTTGAGTAAATTAAAAATACAACTCCAAATAAAGGAAGCAAAGCTATTAAACTTGGAAAGTAATCGTCACCACTTATATAAACTGACGAGAAAAATATTAAACCAAGACCTAAAATAAAAATCGTTTCATTTAAAAAATTATTTTTTGATCTTGCTAAATTAATTGCTAATAAACTTCCAAATAAAAATTCAAAAAATCTGAATGGTGATAAAAAAAATAAAGTGTCTTTAATCAATTTTCCATACAATAATTTATTTTCAAAAATAGGACCTTTTGTAATTATGTACTCTATAAATAATATTGAAATGATGATTAAAAATACTATTAAAATATTAATTTTTTTTGTTGAATTAAATTTTGAAAAAAATACCAATAATATTGGCCATAAAAAATAAAAGTGAAATTCTACACCTAAAGACCATGTGTGTAGAATTGGCTTGAATGATGAACTAATATCAAAGTAATCACTTTGTGTCCAAAAATAAAAATTTGGTATCAGAAAAATATTAGAAATTACTGAGTGTGAGAGCTTTGTTAAATGATCAGGTGTTAATATTAGAACAAAAGTTAATGTCACTAACATTATCATAATAATTAATCCAGGAAAAATTCTTCGAATTCTATTTTTTACAAAACCAAAATAACTTAGATCATCATAATCTTTTCTAAGAATAATTTTTGTAATTAAGTAACCGCTTATGACAAAAAAAATATCTACACCTATAAATCCTCCAGAAAATGGAACAATTTCATAATGAAAAAGAACCACCAATATTATTGCTAAACCTCTTAAGCCGTTTATCTCTAGCTCATGCTTGGATTTGTTAGATTTTTCAATCATTTTTTTATTTTTTAATAATTTAAATCTAATAATTCAAATTTAATATTTTAAAGAATATCTTGTCCTTCTTTGTTTTTACCTTTAACAAATATATAGTATAAATATTTATAAAATTCAGTATTTTAACTATATGAATAATCCAAAAATTCCAAGTAATAGAAATTTTGGTATTGTTTTTTGTATAGTGTTCTTCTTAGTAGGTATTTATTTTTTTTTTAATGATTCCTCCATTTTTTATTACTTACTGTCATTTTCATTACTATTTTTAATATTAGGTTTAGCAAACTCAAAAATACTGACTATTCCTAACAAGCTGTGGTTTAGATTTGGATTATTCTTAGGAAAAATAATTTCCCCTGTTGTTATGGGATTGATATTCTTTTTAGTTGTAACACCAATTGCAATTATAATGAAAATTTTAAAAAAAGATTTATTGAATTTAAATTTTAATAATAATAAATCATATTGGATTAAAAAAGATAGTGTCAAAAGTAACATGAAAAAACAATTTTAAAATGAGTTTTATAAAAGAATTTTGGGAATTTTTAAAAGTAAGGAAAAAGTATTGGTTACTACCAATTATAATTGTTCTTGTATTATTTGGTGGTTTGATTGTTTTAACTCAAGGTTCTGCTATAGCTCCATTTATTTATACAATATTTTAAAGTGTTTTCAATTTTAGGAATATCCGCATTTTATCACGATAGCGCAGCATGTATTTTAATTGATGGTGAAATTATTGCTGCAGCCCAAGAAGAGAGATTTACAAGAAAGAAACATGACCCAAGTTATCCTCATAATGCTATAGAATTTGTTTTGAAATATTCAAATTTAAAATTAAGTGAAATTGATCAGATTGTTTTTTTTGAAAAACCTTTTTTAAAATTTGAAAGATTGTTAGAGACCTATGTTGCTTTTGCTCCTAAGGGATTTATATCTTTTAGTAAAGCAATGCCACTATGGATAAAAGAAAAACTTTTTCAAAAAAATTTTTTGTTCAATCAACTTAAAAAACACGATAGTAATTACAAATCAGATAAAAATATTTTTTTTTCTGAACATCATTTAAGTCATGCTGCAAGTGCATATTATCCATCACCATTTAACGAAGCAATTATTTTAACAGCTGATGGAGTGGGGGAGTGGGCTACAACTACTGTTGCTGTTGGAAAAGGTAATAAATTAGAGATTAAAAAAGAAATTCATTTTCCTCATTCTCTAGGATTGCTCTATTCAGCATTTACTTACTATACAGGATTTAAGGTAAATAGTGGTGAGTATAAACTTATGGGATTAGCCCCTTATGGTAATCCTATTTATGAAGATAAAATAAAAGAACTAATAGATGTAAAAGATGATGGAAGTTTTAGGTTGGATCAAAAATATTTTAATTATTCAACTGGTCTTACTATGACAAATGATAAGTTTAATAAATTATTTGGTCAAAAACCTCGTGATCCAAAAAAAGAAAAAATTACACAGTTTCATATGGATATTGCAGCATCTATTCAAAAAATTACTGAGGACATAATGATCAAATTAGCGAAATCTATACGACAAGAATATAATATAAAAAATTTATGTTTAGCTGGCGGGGTTGCCTTAAATTGTGTAGCTAATGGAAAAATTTTAAAAGAAAAAATTTTTGATGATATCTGGATACAGCCTGCAGCAGGAGATGCTGGAGGTTCATTAGGTGCTGCACTAGCACTATGGTATTTAGAAAATGATAAAGAAAGAAAACAAAGTTTGATAGATCAAATGAAAGGATCTTATTTAGGCACTGAATTCACTCAATTGGAAATAGAAAAAGACTTAGAATCTTTAGGTGCAAAATTTCAGACTTATAAATATGAGGATTTAATTGATAAAACTTCTGAATATCTATCAAATCAAAAAGCTATAGGTTGGTTTCAGGGCAGAATGGAATTTGGACCAAGAGCATTAGGCTGTAGATCTATTTTGGGTGATCCAAGATCTGATAACATGCAAAAGAATTTAAATTTGAAAGTAAAATATCGTGAAAGCTTTAGACCATTTGCACCTTCAGTACTTAAAGAGGAATTATCTAAATGGTTTAATTTAAGTGACGAAAGCCCTTACATGTTGCTTGTAGCAGAAATCAATCAAGAAAAAAAAATTAAAATGACTGAAGCACAAAAAAGTCTTTTTGGAATAGACAAACTTAATGTTAAAAGATCTGAGATACCAGCAGTTACGCATGTTGACTATTCTGCTAGAATACAATCAGTGAGTAGAGATACTAATAGACGGTATTATGATTTGATATCAAAATTTAAGGAAAAAACAGGTTGCCCTGTATTGGTCAATACCTCTTTTAACGTTCGAGGTGAACCTATAGTTAATTCACCGTCCGATGCTTTTAATTGTTTTATGGGAACTGAATTAGACTATTTGGTAATTGGAAATTGCATTTTAGATAAAACTAAACAAAATTTGGAATTAAAAAAAGATTATACAAAAGAATTTGAATTAGATTAGATTTAACTTCATGCAAATAATTAATGATAAAAGTTGTGGCTGGATAAATGATCTTCCAAAAAGATTTAATATTAAATCTGTTAGTAAAAACGAAAAGTGTGATTTTTTAATAGTAGGTGCTGGTTATACAGGTCTATCAGCTGCAAGAAAATTGTCAGAAATAAATTCAAAATTTAAAATTATAATAATTGACGCTCAATTAGCAGGTGAGGGAGCAAGCGGAAGAAATTCTGGATATCTGGTGGATACAACTTTAAATGACAGTTATAGTTTTAAAAGAGATATTGAGGCTTATAAAACTAAATTAAAAATTTATGATTTAGGTATTAAAACAATTAAACAATTTTTAAAAGACTATCAAGTTGACTGTGATTTGAATGAATGTGGGAAATATTTTGCTTCCTCTCTTAAAAAAGACATAAGTAAATTATTAAAATTTAAAAAAATATTAGATAATTTAAATTTCGAAAATCAAATATTAAATGAGGCTCAATTAAAAAAAAAACTTGGGACAAACTTTTATAAAACTGGAATTTTTACAAAAGGTGGCATTTTACTTCACCCAGCTAAATTAGCACGAGCTATGGTAGATGTATTGCCAGAGAATGTTACTTTATTAGAAAATTCATTTCTTAAATCATGGAAAAAAACAAATGGCAAGATTGAAACTAAAGTTAACAATAACGATATCATATCTAACAAGATTATTTTTTGCTCAAATGGTTTTTTGAGTAATATGAATATCAAAAAAAGATTTAACTTTCCTTTAACACTTACTGCAAGCATGACAAGACAGTTAACTGATAAAGAATATAGTTTGATTGGAAGCCCAAAAGAATGGGGTGTATTACCAGTTCGACCGATGGGCGCAACCGTTAGACTTACAAAGGATAGAAGAATTTTGATCAGAAATACTAGTGAACACAGGAATCCAAATTATATGGATAAACGTACATTAAATAATAGAGTTAATATCCATAAAATTGGATTAAAAAAACGTTTTCCATTTTTACCAGATAATATTATTTCATCTAGTTGGTCAGGGATTGTTTCAAGAAGCAGTAATGGTTCTCAAATATTTGAAAAAATTGATGAAAAAATTTTTGTTGCTGGAAGTTATTTTGGCTCAGGCATTGGTGCTGGAACTTTATTTGGTGAGCAGATTGCTTTAATGGCAAATAATCAACAATCTGAGGAAATAAAGATTATTCAGGAAAGAAAAAAACCAACTAAACTACCAATTAAACCTATCTTAAGTTTAGGGATAAGGTTGAGACTTTTTTACGAAAGAATTATTGCACGAACTGAGATCTAATTTTTTCTTTTAATCATTTTAAATGGACCTAAACTGTCTCCTTCAACATTTCCCGCATAATGTGTACAAGGTGTTTTAACTGTCCAACATCCTTTTTGATCATTCGGAACATATATAGATATATCATTTCCAATATCTATTTTTGTGGATTCTTGTTTTGGTGAATAAAATAAAGGAAAGTTATGATTTTTGACTATTAAAAATTCCTCTTTGATCCTTTTAAAATTTTTATAGTTAAATAAAAAAAATGATAAAATAATTAAAGTAAAAGTAACAGATAACTTTTTTTTAAGATTAATATTTTTTTTTGCTAAAAAAATAGAGAATGGTAAGAAAATCAAAATTGCTAAAAGATGATATCCTCCATATCTTAAGGCAGGGTGATATAAAAACCATTCTAAAAATAATAAACTCGTAATAATGCATATGATTTTTATTGATCTTTTCGACAAACTATCAATTTTTTTAAAACTTTGATTAATATTTAATTGATATAAAAAGGTTACTAGAAAAACTAAAAAAAACATACCTAATAGAGTTTCTTTAAATTTATATGTGAAATATCTTTCATACCAATTTGATACCCAATTTAGTTTTTTAATATATTCATCATCATTTTTGATTTTATAATTTAATCCAGCTCCAGATTTTGACCATAATTGGTAAAATTTATTCATCTTTTCAACATGCCTTTTACTCAAAGACCATTCTAATTTATTTTCTAAGCAAGTTTGTTTGACAGGATAAACTGCACAACCTGTAAAAGATAAATTCATAAAAATTAAAAGAAATAGACCAATTAATGATGCTAAAATAGTTTTAGGTAATAAAATATATTTTAAATTTTTTAATTTTGTAAAAAATAAAAGTGGTACAAGAAATAAAAAATTTAAAATCATCATAGATTTTAATGTGCTACAATATGTGATTAATAAAATTGATAAATTCAAATTTGAATTATTAATTTCCTTTACTTTTTTAAATTTGTAAATTTCATAAATCAAAGGAATTATTGTTAACATGATGATTTGACCTGAAAGATCAGTACCGTATCCCCCAATTCTAAAAAATTTAAAATTTATAAAAAGAAATGAAAACAAGTAAAAAAAATAACTAAAATCTAAAATTTTTAAATTTTTATTAGTCAGTTTGTCTATGAAGACTAAATTCACAAAAAAAAGTGTTAACCATCCTATAGAGTGAAATAAGTAATGTTTTATAAATGGTAAAAAAATTATCGAATTTAAAAAAAAAACTGAAGAATGATGATTATATCCATGACCCAAGTTTCCTAAACCAAATATTAATTTATTTTCAGTTAAAACGAGAGAATATGTAAGGTGATAATAATTGAAATCATCATGGTTTCTGAGAATTAACAAACCTATGAAAAGTAAAATAAAAATAGTAAAAAATCTTTTAATATTAATCTTGAAATTATTTTTTTTTGAAAGATAAAAATAAAAAAATATAATTATTCCGACTAAATGAATAAGTATATTGTGGTAGTAATTGTGTTTAATAAATATTATTGTTGTATAAGAAATTAATGTACAGGTGAACAATCCCAATAACCCTAAGTAACCAATATTTATTTTTAATAGCCTTCTGTCTAAAAAATATGAGAGTATTGATCCATATCCTACAAAGGATAAAGATATTAATAATACTAAAGAGAAAATAACAAAAAAATTAATCATTTATTAAAGAATATGATATGAAAAATTTAGTTTAATACTGACATAGGATCAAGTCTTGTTTGAAACCAATTAATTCTAAAATCTAGATGAGGCCCTGTTGACCTGCCAGTTGATCCAACTGTTCCAATAATATCTCCCTGCAGAACTTCATCTCCAACTCCCACATTAAGTGTTTCTAAATGAGAATATATTGTCGAGATACCGTGACCATGATCCATAATAATAGTTCCACCCGTGTAATATAAATCTGTTTCGGCCAACGTAACAATACCTGTTGCTGATGATTGGATTTTTGTTCCTTTTTTAGCAGCTATATCTATTCCATAGTGTGGCCATCTAGGTTTACCATTTAAAATTCTTTGACTACCATAAACACCACTAATAATTCCTTCTACTGGCATAATGAATTGATTTTTGAAAAAAGGTAAGTCAGAATTAATAGCTCTTGCTTCTCCAATTTTATTATTTTCTTCTTTAATTCTTTTATAAACAGATTCAGGTGGAGTTACCTTACTTTCTTCTAACCCATCAATTCTTTGAATATTGTATTTTCTTTTTAAAACTTGTTTAGTAATAACTTCTTTTTTATCGTTTGTAATTTTTGTGATAGTGACATCGAATTTTCTATCCCTATCTATTCCAAATACAAAGTAACCATCTTTAGAAACTTTAATTTCTTTTTTACCTATTAATATTTTGGCAGATGGATTGGTAATTCCAATAATATAATGACCTTGTAAAAATTTACCTTTAAATTCAATTGCATTTAATTGTGTTGAGGCAAAGAGAATTATTATAAAAAATAATCTATAAATTATTTTGCAGTCCATCCACCATCTACCAATAATGAGGTTCCTGTAATCATTGATGCTGCATCTGAGGCTAAAAAAACAACAGCTGATGCTACTTCAGATAATTCTGCAAATCTACCAAGAGGAATATTGTTTAACATATCTCTTTTGAATTTTTTATCTTTTAAAAACTTTTTAGTCATTGGAGTTACGACAAATGTAGGACAGACAGTATTTACTCTGATGTTGTATTTAGCAAGATCAATTGACATTCCTTTAGTTAGGCCTTCTAAGCCAAACTTATTCATATTGTATACACTTCTAATTGGTCCACCTACATGCCCCATTTGAGATGACATATTAACTATCGAGCCACCTATTTTTTTCCTATTTTTAGATTTTATCATTTTAAGAGTACATAGATGTGCAAGATTAAAAGTAGCGATAGTGTTGATCTTAACCATATATTCCATATCTTTATTTTTAACTTTTGTAAAATGTGCTGGACGATTGTTTCCAGCATTGTTTATTAAGATATCTATTTTGGTTTGTTGATCGATTATTTTTTTTATTTCATTGAAATTTGTAATGTCACATACATAAGACTTACATTTTACTTTAAGTTTTTTTATTATTTTTGAAACTTCATTCAAATCTTTTTGAGTTCTACTAATAATTATTAAATTAGCACCAGCCTCAGCAAGAGCAATTGCACAAGCTCTTCCAAGTCCTTTACCAGCTCCAGTTACAATTGCTGTTTTATTTCTGAGATTATAATTTTTTAAGTACATTATAAAAATAATATTTGAATATCTGTGTAAATCAATTCAATAGCAACAATTAAAATTGCTAATAATCCTGCCCAAGCGATCCACTTGTATTTTTTAATCCAATTTGAAATTAATGTTGCAGCAAAAGCCATTAATACAATTGATAAAACCAAACCAAATATTAATAATTTATAGTGATCACCTGCTGCTCCAGCTACACCCAAAACGTTGTCTAAACTCATTGTAAAATCAGCTAATAAAATTGTCCATATAGCTTTTAAGAAACTAGAATTATCAACTTTAATATCTTCCTCATGATCTGAGCCTTTTATAACATCAGTATAAAGTTTATAGACTATATAAAGTAGAAGTAATCCACCTAATAATCTTAAACCTGTAATCTGTAATAGGTATGCAGTTAGTAAAGTTAAGATAATTCTTAATATAACTGCTCCACCAATACCAAAAAAAATTATTTTTTTTCTTTGTTCTAATGGAAATTTAGATGCAACCATTCCAATTATTATTGCATTGTCCCCTGCTAAAACTAAATCAATTAAAATGATTTGAGTTAATATTGTCAGTTGCTCTGGGGTAAATAATTCAGCAAACATTAATTTGTAAGTATCATATCAGCACCTTTTTCTGCAATCATTATTGTTGGTGCATTAGTGTTGCCCGAGGTAATGTTTGGCATAATAGATGCATCAATTACTCTTAAATTTTTGATTCCTTTTACTCTCAGTTTTTCATCAACTACAGCCATATCATCTTGTCCCATTTTACAAGTTCCAACAGGATGAAATATAGTTTGAGCGTGATTAGACGCTTGTTTAACTAACTCTTCGTTATCATTAATATGTATTCCAGGTCTATATTCTTCAGGTGAATATTTTTTGAATGTTTCGGACTCCATAATAATTTTTCTTGTCAATTTAAGTCCTTTTGCTGCAATTAGTCTATCGTTTTCAGTTGATAAATAATTTTGTTTTATTTTTGCATAAATTCTTGAATCTTTATCGACTATACTTACGTGGCCTCTACTAGTAGGTTTTATATTTGATACTGTAGGAGTAAAGGCATGAAAGTCATGATTCTTACTAGCTCCTAATGTGTCCATGCTCATGGGCTGGACATGCCATTGTAGATCAGGAAGTTCAAGTGAGGAGTCACTTTTCGCAAACATACATAACTGACTTGCACCCATTGTCATTGGACCACTTCTTTTAAAAATATACTCTAATCCAATCATTAAGTTTCCAAATAAACTATTAATTTTCTTATTAAGTGATTTTAAACCATTGATTTTATACACAGGTCTTAACATTAAATGATCATGTAAATTTTCTCCCACACCTTTTAAATTTTGTATCGTATCAATTCCAAGATCTCTCAATTTATCAGAATTACCGATACCAGATACTTGAAGTATTTGTGGTGAACCAATAGCACCTGATGAAAGAATTATTTCTTTATTTGCTTGAACTTTTTTGAGTTCATTGTCTTGCCAATATTCTACTTCTTTTGCAATTTTATTTTCAAAATTTATTTTTTTTACATGTGCGTGAGTAATAATTTTTAAATTTTGTCTTTTTTTTATTGGATTTAGATAACCAACTGCTGTGCTACATCTAAAACCATCTTTTTCAGTAACTTGAAAATATCCACATCCATGGTTATCACCAGTATTAAAATCTTTAGTTTTTGGAATACCAAATTCTTCTGCAGCATTTTGAAATTCATCTAAAAGAGGAAGATGAATTCTTTGATCAGAAACTGATAATGGACCACCAATTCCGTGAAATTCATTTTTACCTCTTTCTTGGTCCTCAGCTTTAATAAAATATGGTAAAACATCATCCCAACCCCAACCTGTATTACCTAACTGCCTCCAAATATCATAATCTCTATTTTGACCTCTAATATAAAGTAAACCATTAATTGATGAACTCCCTCCTAAAGTTTTTCCTCTAGGATATCTGATTGAGATATTATTCATACTTTCATCTGGTTCAGTTTTATAACACCAGTCAGTTTTTGGGTTGTGCATTGTTTTGAAATAGCCAACAGGTATATGTATCCAAGGATAGTTATCCTTGCCACCAGCTTCTATTAGTAGTACTTTATTAGCAGAATTTTCTGACAACCTATTAGCAAGGACACACCCAGCTGATCCAGCTCCTAAGATTATGAAATCAAATTTATCCATTGGTTAGAACTCTTATAAATTAAAAATTTTTATTTTGTAACTTTTATCAACAAAAAAATAAAATAATTCAATATTAACACTTGTTTTAAATTTCATTCTTTGATTAGCTTTGTTTTTTATAAATAAAAGAGAGAGGAAATAAATGAAAAAAATCATTTCAATGTTATTTGCAACACTTTTAGTAATTGGATTTACGTCAAGTGCTAATGCTGCAAAAACACTTAAATGTCAGACAGTTCTTAACACTAAGGCTGATGAAGTTAAAATGTTAAAAGACTTCACTGACACTGTAACAACTTTAACAGGAGGATCTCTTAAGTTTGAAATCCTACCAGCCGGAGCTGTTGTTGGTGTAAAAGAAACTTTAGATGCTGTCGACAAAGGATTGATTGATTGTGGATTCGCATGGACTCACTATTGGTCAGGAGATCACCCTGCAGCTATGTTATTTGGTTCGCCAGTAGCTGGTGGTGGTGTAGGTATTGACAATATTGCTTTCTTATCATGGTTTCAATACGGCGGTGGTAAAGAGTTATACGACCAACTTTGGAAAGAAATGGGGAGAGATATAAAAGGATTTATGATTCAACCAGTTGGACCAGAAGCTTTAGGATGGTTTCCAAAACCAATTAAAGATATGGCTGACTTTAGAAAATATAAGTTCAGAACTCCTCCAGGAATACCAGGACAAACTTATAAAGACATTGGTATAGCATCTGTTGCTATGGGTGGTGGAGATATTCTACCAGCCTTAGAAGCAGGAACTATCGATGCTGCTGAGTGGTGTTGTCCAAAACCAGATTTAACATTTGGTTTCCAAAAAGTATTAAAGCACTATTATCTACAAGGTTTACACCAGGTAGTAGTTAATGCTGACTTTTATATTACTGGAAAAACTTATAATGCTATGAGTGATCATGAGAAAAAATCTCTTGAAGTTGCAGCTAATGCGTCATTAGCTAAATCTTTAAGTTATAGAATCTATGAAAACGGAAAAGCTTTAAGAGAGTTAACTACTAAGCATGGAGTAATTTTAGAAGATACACCTTCAGATTATTTCACAGAATACATGGCTGCAGCAAAAGCATCTTTAAACAAGAATGCTAAAGAAAATAAATTCTTTAACGAAGTTTATAATTCAATGAAAGAATTTGCTGATATTGCTGTTCCTTTCTGGAGTGGTGCTCAAATGTCTAATGCGAAGCTCGGAATGGCTCACGCTGAAACATTAAAGTAATTATTAATTAATCTAAATTCGATTAGAGCGGACTTTTATAGTCCGCTCTAATTATTTAAATTAAAATTTTATGGCAGACGAACCAGGTAAATTAGATATATCAGATGAAATGATTGCCGAAAGGCGTAGTGGTTCGGGAAAAATGCCTGATGACATGCCATTATGGATGGCTAAATCTATTACAAGTATTGACAAATTTAGTAAGTGGATCGGTAGTATTGTTTGCTGGATACTGATGCCGCTAATCTTTGCAATGACTTATGAAGTTCTTGCAAGAAAATTATTTTTAGCACCAACAATTTGGGCTTATGACATAAGTCGTTTTTTATACGGAGCACTTTTTATGTTAGGTGCTGGTTATGCTCTTTCAAGAGGAGTTCATATAAGAGCAGATTTTTTATACAGAAATTTTAAAATTAAAAATCAAGGATTAATAGATTTTTGGTTATATTTATTATTTTATTTTCCAGGACTAATTGTTTTTCTATACATGACAATAGGTTTTGTTGGAGAGTCAATTCAAAGAGGAGAGCGAGGCATGGATACTACTTGGATGCCTTATATGTGGCCAATTAAAACTTGCTTATTAATTGGTATTATTTTTCTACTTATTCAAGGTATTTCTGAATTACTTAAAAGTTATTGGGCAGCTAAAAAAGGTGAATGGCCAGGAGACTCTAAATGATTGCTGAATTTATAGATCCAGCAATTTTAGGTTTTATACTTGTAGGTGTAATGCTATTTGCAATCTTTATAGGATTTCCAATTTCTTTTACTTTAATATTTTTAGGATTTGTATTTGGTTATCTTGGATTTGGAAAGTTAGTTTTCTATTTAATGACACTCCAATTTTCTATGGTAATGACAGAACAAACACTTGCCGCCGTACCACTCTTTGTCTTTATGGGTATTATGATGGAACAAGCTGGATTGATGGAAAGATTATTCTCAGCATTTCAAATGATGCTCGCTAAAGTTAAAGGCTCTTTATATTATGCAGTTTTATTTGTTTCTGTAATATTTGCTGCGGCAACAGGAATTGTAGGAGCTTCTGTAACAATTTTAGGAATTATGGCTGCAAAATCTATGAACAGATCTGGTTATGATGTTAGACTTGCTGCTGGAACTATTACAGCTGGAGGAACATTAGGAATATTAATTCCACCAAGCATTATGTTAGTAGTTATGGGACCGATAATGGAAATCCCTGTAATAGATTTATTTGCTGCTGCAATTCTGCCAGGAATTCTTCTTGCAAGTTTGTACGCAGGTTACACAACTATTAGATGTATGATTAATCCTAAATTAGGACCAGTTATTCCTGAAGATATGAGAGCTGCGAGCATGAAGGATGTGTGGATTGAATTTTTCTTAGGTTTAGTGCCACCAGCTGCTTTAGTATTTGCTGCATTAGGAAGTATTTTATTTGGTTTTGCGACTCCGACTGAGGCAGCAGGGTGTGGTGCTATGGGTGCTTTAATTCTTTCATTAGCTTACAAAAAATTAACTCTCCCAAAGTTGCAAGAAGCCTTAGTTAAAACACTAGAGATAACGGCATTGATAATGGTTTTAGTTGCAGCTTCAAATTTTTTTGGTGCTGTCTTTGCAAGATTAGGAACACCAACTTTATTAACTGAGTTTTTATTAGGTCTTGAAATGAATAAATATCTAATTCTTGCAATGGTTATGGTTATGATATTTTTATTAGGATGGCCTTTAGAATGGGTACCAATAGTTATGATTATTGTTCCAATAATATTACCATTGATTGAGGCCTTAGGATTTAATTTAACTTGGTTTGCTATACTGGTAGCTGTTAACTTGCAAACCGCCTGGCTATCCCCGCCTGTAGCACTATCAGCTTATTTCTTAAAAGGAGTTGTTCCAGAATGGGATCTTAAAGATATTTATTATGGGATGATGCAATTTATGGTCCTACAAGTCGTTGGTTTAGTGCTTATTATCATATTCCCTAAAATTGCTCTATGGTTACCAACTCTCTTATATGGACAGTAGAAAGTTTAAGTTTTATATTAATTAGGTGAGTCCTCAAAATTTAAAAAAAAATCTTACTAATTGGGATTTAGTATCTGTAAATCCGAACGATAAAAATTGGGATTGGAAAACACTATTTTGTTATTGGGGAGTGAACATTCAAAGTATAATAGGTTTTTCATTAATTGCTTCTCTTTATTTGATTTATAATTTAAATACTTTTGTAGTTTTTTTTGGAACAATAATTGCTTCACTATTAGTTTATTTTTTATCAAATTTAATAGGTAAACCATCTCAAAAAAATGGATTACCTTTTATTGTATTACTCAGATCGTCTTTAGGTATTAAGGGTGCAAAATACTTTGGCCTTATAAGATTTTTTGTTGGTGTTTTTTTATTTGGTATTCAAACATATTTTCTATCAAAAGTTTTAAGTTATTTAATAAGAATTGGTATTTTTTCATTTGATCCTGCATTACTTGATCAACAAATTTTCTTAACATTTTTTTTAGGAATGAATTTAATTGATTGGTTTTCAATTCTTGTATCAATCATATTTCAAGGTTTTTTATTTACTACAGGAATGAATTTTAATAAAAAAATTATTATTTTTTCTGCTACAGCTGTTTATATTGGAATGCTATTTTTCTTTTTGTCTGTCTTATTAAATGATGTTAAATTTACTTCAAAAGCTTTTTTAAACTCACTTAATTTTTCAAATTTTCTAGATAAAAATAATATTAATCCATTAATCACTGTTACTGGCACCATGTTTGCTTATTTTTCTATTGTAATTTTAAGTTTTGGAGATTTTTCAAGATATGTGAAAGATAGTAGTCAACTTCAAAAAGGAAATTTTAGTTTAATTTCAAATTTAATTATTTTTTCTTTTTTTGCTTTATTTATTGTTTCGGGCATGGATGCATTTTTAAAACAAGATCCAGAAAATTTAACTAGAATACTTACTAACCCTACAGATATTATTGGAAAATTAGAAAATTTATTTCTTATAATTTTAGCTTTGATCTTTATAATTATAGCATCTGCTTCAACTAATCTAATAACAAATTTTATTCCTTCACAATATGCCTTAATAAATTTTTTCCCTTTTTCCTTATCTGTAAAAAGCGCAGGTTTAATTATAACAATAATAGGTTTTATAGTCGGAATATTTTGGTTAACTTTTCTAAGTCAAGTTGGTGCATTATCTTTTATTGATACATTTGGAGCTTTTTTTGGACCACTTTTTGGAGTAATGATTTCTGATTTTTATTTTATTCAAAAGGGTAAGTTAGATAATAAAGATATTTATTCTCTAGAGAGTAATGGGATTTATTATTATAGTGGAGGATGGCACATAAAAGCAATTTACTCTGTAATTTTGGGTTTTATTTTTTCAGCTTCAACTATTTGGAATACTAATTTGATGTTTCTCCAATCATTTTCATGGATTATTGGTGCTTTTGTGGCTGCTCTTACTTATTATTTATTAGCCAAAGAATAAAATTATGGAAAAAATTACCTTTGATTTTAAAAACAGAACTGCAATTGTTACAGGAGGTGCTCAGGGATTTGGTTTTGATATCGCCAAACGTTTTTTAAAATCGGGTGCAAATGTGATAATATGGGATAATGATCCCAAAGCTATAGAGTCAGCTTTAAAAGATATAAATAATTCAAATTTAAGTTCAAATGTGGTGGATGTATCTAATTATGAAGAAGTTGAAAAAAATGTGAGGGAAATCATAAAAAACTCTAATATTGATATTTTAATAAATAATGCAGGCATAACTGGTCCCACAGCTACTCTATGGGAATATGACATAGAAATGTGGAAAAAAGTTGTAGAAATTAATTTGATGGGAACTTTTAATTGTTGCAGGTCGATAGTGCCAAATATGATTAAAAACAACTACGGAAGAATTGTAAATGTAGCCTCAGTAGCCGGAAAAGATGGAAATGCCAATGCCAGTGCTTATAGTGTAGGAAAAGCGGGCGCTATAGGACTAACTAAGTCATTAGGTAAGGAGCTTGCAGATAAAAATATTGCTGTAAATGCTGTGACTCCAGCTGGAGCAAAAACCAGAATTTTGGATCAAATGACTAAAGAGCATGTTCAAAGAATGTTATCAAAGGTGCCAAGAGGAAGATTTTTAGAAGTTGAAGAGTTTACTTCATTAGTTTGTTGGCTTTCTTCTGAGGAGAATACTTTTTCAACAGCAGCAGTCTTTGATATTAGTGGTGGTCGTTCTACTTATTAACTTATGGGTTTTTGCTCAACTATTTTGATATTATTTATTTTAGCTCTACTAAACTTGATATCTTTAGACAAAACCGGCGCAAAAATCATTATAGACCAGTAAATTATAAGTATAAAAGCGGATATTGTCTTCATGTTATTTATATAAAACTAAATATTGAGCTTTGATTGTTTAAATTTTGTCTAAATAATGTATTAAGTATTTTTTATTCTTTAATGAAAATTATTTTAAATATTTTAATTATTACAATTATATCTATTAACTTGTCTTCAGCAGATGAGTTACAAGTTTTTGATTTTACTGAAACAGAGCTCGCAGATCTTCAAGTAAGAAAGGTAAGAGGGGCTGACAATAAAACACTTTATACAGTTGGATCAAATGATAATGGGAATTATTTGAAATCAGTTGCTGATAATGCTGCCTCTGGCCTAGGAAAAGAGATCAAGATAAACCTCAACAAGACCCCATTTATAAATATTACGTGGAAAATTGAGAAGGATCTGTCAGGAATTAAAGAAAACACAAAAAAAGGGCACGATTTTGCTGCAAGAGTTTTTGTGATTAAAAAAACTGGCGCCACACCATTATCAAATAGAGCTATAAATTATGTTTTTTCAAGCAATAATGAAGTTGGGTCAAATTTCCCAAGCCCATATACAAAGAAATCGATAGATAATGTTTTAGCTAGTACAAAAGATAACCTAAATGAATGGGTAACAGTCAAAGCTAATGTTAAAGAGGATTTTAAAAGATTGCATAATCTTGATGTTAATGAGCTTGATGGACTTGCTATTATGTCAGATACAGATAATTCAAAAATGAAATCTATCGCATATTTTCAAAATATATATTTTTCAGCAAATTGATTTATTTTTTGCTATAATTTCGTATGCATGAGAATTTTTTTCACACTTTAAAGGTTTATTATGAGGATACTGATGCTGGTGGTGTCGTATATTATGCTAATTATTTAAAGTTTTTAGAGAGAGCAAGAACAGAAGCTCTCCATTCAATTGGGTTCAGTAACCAAAAAGTGAAAAAAGATTTTGGTTCATTAATCATAGTAAAAGCTTGTAATATTGAATATAAAAAACCCGCAAGTCTTGAGGACGAACTAACAATAAGATCTTTTGTTAAATCTATCACCAAAACATCTTTTTTTATGAATCAAATAATTACCAAAGGTGATGACATTATAGTTGAGGCACAAGTTCATTTAGTTTTTGTCAATGATTTAGGTAAACCAGTAAAAATACCTGATGAAATTTACATAAAATTTAAACCCTATTTTTGTGACACTATTAAAACTTAGCTATTTTCTTTGCTTTAATAAGTAATTGGTTAATCATAGTAGTCGTTACTAATTTTGTATTTACATTTCTTGGACTTGGGTGATAGCAAGCAATCAAAACTTTATTATCTGGCAATAAATATTTATTTCCGTGTTTAAATTCAAATTTTTTGTGAAGTATGAATTTTTTTTTATAAATTTTTAAACAATTATCAAATGCAACTTTACCTAGAGTAATGATCACTTTAAGATTTTTCAAATTTTCAATTTCGTTTTCAAAATAAGTTGAACAGCGATTTAATTCTTTATTTTCTGGTTTATCTCCTGGAGGAACACATTTAAGAACATTAGTTATGTAAGTATTATTCAATTTTAAATTATCATTTGCTTTTTCTGAAAAATCTTGATTTGAAATTCCTGTTAAAAATAAACTCTTAAATAAAAAATTCCCTGATTTATCCCCTGTGAATGCTCTTCCGGTTCTTGTTCCACCATGAGCAGCAGGAGCAAGACCTAAGATCATCAATTTTGCTTTATTATCCCCAAAGCCCGGGACTGGTTTTCCCCAGTATTTTTCATTCTTATTTTGTTTCCTTTTTTCTAATGAAATTTTTTTAATAAAACTAACAAGTCTTGGACATTTTTTACATTTAATAATTGTATTATTTATTTTTTTTAATTTAATAGTCATTAATGAAACTTATAAAATTTTTTCTCATTATTTTTATAACTTTACCGTCAACGATTAAAGCAGATTTAAATCAAGAATTATCATTAGAATTAAAAAAGGGTGGTAAACTTATATTTATTAGACATGCATATGCACCAGGTGGTGGAGACCCTGAAAATTTTGATATTAATAACTGTGATACTCAAAGAAATTTGAGTGAAGAAGGAAGAAGCCAAGCCAAGAAGATTGGAAATTTTTTTATAGAAAAAAATGTTCCAATTTTCAAAGTTTTTTCAAGTGAATGGTGTCGCTGTAAAGAAACTGCTGAATTGGCTTTCACAAATTTCGAAACAAAAGATTTCTTAAATTCCTTTTTTAGTGCAAAGTTTGCTAATAATAAACATAAACAAATGTTAGATTTGAAAAATTATATTGATAAATTTAAAGGTAATAAAAACTTAATTTTTGTCACTCATTATGTAGTAATATCAGAAGCTTTAGATTATGCTCCCTCATCGGGCGAAATAGTTATTGCAGATAAAAATTTTAATAAAATTGGTAGTATACAAATAGATTTTTAATATCATGTCATCAAAGCGAGCAATGAAACAAGCCCAAAAACAAGCTTACGCTAAACATAGAAGTAACATTACTAATAATAGATTTGGAAATAGAAAAAAAAATTTTTCTAAGAAAAATAAAAAAAGCTAACTTTCTTTTTTAAATTTCTCAATTTTTTTACAAAAAGAAATTTTAGATATTCCTTCTTCATCATTAAGAACAGTTTTCATGAAAATCTCTTGTTTATCTTTTTCAAAAAGAATTTGAGTATAAAATTGTGGATATCCGTGTTTATGAGTGAGTATTTTACCATTTTCTTCATAAATATTTCGAACATAAGAGTTTGATTTTTTAGTACTTAAATCAGTTAGTCGATATTTTTGATATGTTTTTTCCTTATAAACATAATTTCTAGTCATAATCAATTCATTTAGATTTAGGATATACTCATTCTTTAAAAACTCATCCTGACTATCATCACAATCACTCATCACAATTATTTCTGACTGAGAATTTTGTATAAGAAGAATAAGTAAAAAAAGACTAATAAGAAATCTAATTTTTTTCATGTTTTTCAGCAAAAAATATTCCAATTAAAAGCAATGCTGTCCAACCTAAACCCAAAAGGCCTTTTAAAACACTCGTATCAGCACTCCAAATTTTTAGTACAAGCGCACCAAAGATAAGTCCAAGAATGTAGATTATTATAACAATTGAAGTTTTACTCATTTTTTAAATTTTTTTTAAATAAAGAAATACCATTTTCAATTTTAAATGTATAGGATTCTTCAAAACTTTCTAATTGCCAACCTGTTAATCTATTTTTAATAGTTTTAAGGTTTTCTTTTTTCCATTCATCTGATGTTTCCTGCAATTTCCAAATTTTTTTTTCTTCTTCATTTCTTCCACAACCATAGCAATATCCTGTGCTTGGATCTGTTTTACATATACTAATGCAAGGTGAAATAATCATTACTATATTATAATAGAAAATATATATATTTTACAATAATTGTCGTTGGACAAATAGTTTCAATAATATATAAAACCTCTACATTTGTGGGGCGATGGCGGAATTGGTAGACGCGTTGGTCTTAGGAACCAATATGGCAACATGTGAAGGTTCGAGTCCTTTTCGCCCTACCATTTAAATATTATGAAAGTTACTATAGAAAATAAAAATGGTCTTAACAAAGATGTAAAAGTCTTAGTAGATAAAAAAACCATGTCCAATTATATGGATGAAAAATATGAAGAAATTAAAGGTACAGTTAATTTAAAAGGTTTTAGACCTGGAAAAGTTCCAAGGGAAATTTTAAAAAGACAATTTGGCAAAGCTGTTTTTAGTGAGGTTTTGGATAAAGTATTAAAGGAAACATCATCTAAAGCACTAGAAGAGAACAAAATAAAACCTGCAGGTCAACCAAAACTAAATTTGAAAACATATGGTGAAGATAAAGAGTTAGAGTACGTTCTTTCGATAACAGAGCTACCTAAAATTGATATTAAAGGAATAAGTAATATTAAATTTGATCAATACACAGTTAAGATTGATCCCTCAGAAACTGATAAAAGAATAAATGAAATCGCAAAAAACCAACCAAATTTCAAAGAAGCTACACTAGAGTCAAAAGCTAATCTGGGAGATTTAGTAGTATTAGATTATAATGCAACAGTGGATGGTCAAACATTTAATGGAAGTGAAGGTAAAAATACACAATTAACACTTGGAAAAGATTTATTTCTAAAAGGTTTTGATAAACAATTGATTGGTTTAAAAAAAGACCAAACTAAAGTTGTTGACGCAGTTTTACCAGAAAATTTTCCAGAAAAAAAACTAGCAAATAAAAAAGCAAAATTTAATTGTAAGATTATATCTATAAAAAAACCTGAAGAAACTAAAATCAATGATGAGTTTGCAAAAAATTTAGGTGCAAAAGATTTACAAGATTTAAAAAAACTAATATCAAACCAAATTAATAATGAATATAAAAATTCACTAGATAGACTATCAAAAAATCAAATTTTAAAAGAATTAGAAAAATTTAAAGTTGATGAAATACCTGATAATTTAGTTGATGAAGAAGTAAAAATATTATCACAAGGAATGAACGATGAGGACGTCAAAAAAAATAGAAAAAATTTTGAAGGAATTGCAAAAAAAAGAATTAAAACTGGTTTAATTCTTAATGAATTTGGAGATCAAAATCAAATTAAAGTGAGTGAGCAAGAGCTTCAGGCAGAAATAAAGAAACAATTAAGCATGATGCCCGGACAAGAAAAAATGGTAATGGATTTTTACCAGAAGAATCCTTCTGCAGTAGCAAGCTTAAGAGGTACTGTTTACGAGGAGAAGATAATTAATCTCATTAAAGAAAAAGCAAAACCAAATAAAAAAGAAATTACTAAAAATGAAGCCGAAAAAATTTTAAAAGAAAGTCAAAAGCAACAACTTGATCAAGAATTAAATGACCAAAGAAAAACTGAAAAAACAGTTCAGACAAAAAAATCAAATAAGATCAAAACTGAGCTAAAATCAACAAAAACTAAATCTACAATCAAAAAAACAAAAAAAGTTAGCAAAAAGTAATCTCAAGTTGTATAAGTTAAACGAATCAAGTTTATGACAAATAAAATTTCAGAATATATGAGTAGTCTAATTCCTATGGTTGTTGAACAATCAAGTAAAGGTGAGAGGGCTTACGACATATTTTCAAGATTACTTAAAGAGAGAATAATTTTTTTAACTGGACAGATTAATGATAATGTTGCTTCTCTTGTTACAGCTCAGCTATTGTTTTTGGAAGCTGAGGACCCAAAAAAAGATGTTTATTTATATATAAATAGCCCAGGTGGTTTAGTAACAGCTGGTTTGGGAATCTATGACACTATGCAATATATTAAACCTGAAATATCTACACTTTGCATTGGTCAAGCTGCCTCAATGGGATCTTTTTTACTTTCTGCAGGAACAAAAGGAAAAAGATTTTCTTTGCCGAATTCAAGAATTATGGTTCATCAACCTTCTGCAGGTTTTCAAGGGCAAGCTACAGATATAGAAATTCATGCTAATGAGGTTCTATCCCTTAAAAAAAGGTTAAACGAAATATATTCAAAACATACAGGCAAAGATGTGGAAGAAATCAAAAGTGCTCTTGAAAGAGATAATTTTATGACAGCAGAGTCTGCAAAGACATTTGGATTAATAGACGAAGTAGTAGAAAAAAGATCTTAATATACCATATATTGCAAATCTACAATTTGAACCTTGATATCAATTAGTCTCCTATAATAGAATATAAATATTGATTCGTTAAAAAAATATTATGAGTACAAATAGTAAAAATATTCTTTATTGCTCTTTTTGTGGAAAAAGCCAGCATGAAGTTAGAAAGTTAATTGCAGGCCCCACTGTATTTATATGTGATGAATGTGTTGAATTATGTATGGATATTATTAAAGAGGAAAATAAAGATACATTCGTTAAACACCAAGATGGACTTCCTTCTCCAAAAGAGATTTGCACTGTCTTAGATGATTATGTTATTGGACAAAGTCATGCTAAAAAAGTTTTATCTGTAGCTGTTCACAATCATTATAAAAGATTAAATTACGATAACAAAACTAGTAAAAATGTAGAGTTGGCTAAATCTAATATTCTTCTAGTAGGACCAACTGGATGTGGAAAAACACTGCTGGCTCAAACATTAGCAAGAATATTAGATGTTCCATTTACAATGGCTGATGCAACAACTTTAACAGAGGCTGGATATGTTGGAGAAGATGTGGAAAATATAATTTTGAAATTACTTCAAGCTGCTGATTATAATGTTGAAAAAGCTCAAAGAGGTATAGTTTATATCGATGAAGTAGATAAGATAAGCAGAAAATCTGAAAACCCCTCAATCACCAGAGATGTTTCTGGAGAAGGTGTTCAGCAAGCTTTATTAAAAATTATGGAAGGAACAATTGCTAGTGTACCTCCACAAGGAGGAAGAAAACATCCTCAACAAGAATTTCTTCAAGTAGATACAACAAATATTTTGTTTATTTGTGGAGGTGCATTTGCAGGTTTAGATAAAATAATTTCACAAAGAGATAAAGGCACATCTATTGGTTTTGGTGCTGATGTTAAAAATACACAAGATAAAAAAACAGGTGAATGGATGAAAAATTTAGAGCCTGAAGATCTATTGAAATATGGTTTAATTCCTGAATTTATAGGTAGATTACCCATGATAGCTACTTTAGAGGATTTGGATGAAAAATCTTTAATTAAGATTTTACAAGAACCAAAAAACTCATTAACAAAACAATATAAAGAGCTATTTAAACTAGACGGAGCTAAGTTAATTTTTAAAGATAATGCCTTAAAAGAAATTGCACAAAAAGCAATCAGCAAAAAAACTGGGGCCAGAGGTTTAAGATCAATTTTGGAAAATATTTTATTGAAAACAATGTACGATTTGCCAAGCCAGGATAACATAGAGGAAGTAATAGTCGATGCATCTGCTGCAAAAGGACACTCCCAACCAATCTTGGTACACAGTAAAAATGAAGGTAAATCAAAAAATAACAAAACTTCAGCGGCGTAATATCCTTAATAACTTATAAAAAGGTATTGCAATATTAGATATAATATCCATATTTATATTATGGACGTTAAAATTTCATCACCTCTTTTACCTTTAAGAGATATTGTCGTATTCCCGAGTATGGTTATACCGTTATTTGTTGGAAGAGATAAATCTATATCGGCCTTAAATGAAGTAATGAAGAATGATAAAAAAATCATTTTAGTAACTCAAAAAAATTCTGAAATAGATGACCCAAAAAAAACAGATGTATTTATGTATGGCTGTGAGGGAAATATACTTCAACTTTTAAAATTACCAGATGGAACTGTAAAAGTTTTAGTAGAAGGGAATAAGAGAGTTAAAATTTTAGATTTTAGAGATAATGAAAAATTTATTACTTGTGATTACACACCATATAAAGATGTAGTAAATAAAGATGAAGATCTTTATCCACTAGCAGCAACTGCAATTAGGAGACTGGAAAAATTAACCTCAATTAATAAAAAAGTTTCAAACGAGACAATTAATGCAATCAAACAATTGAAAGAGCCTTCGCAGATTGCAGATAATATTGCTTCGCACATAACAGCAACAATTTCTGAAAAACAACAACTTTTTGAAACAATTGATGTAAAGAAAAGATTAGATGCAATTATAAAAATTATGGAAAATGAGGCAAGTATAATCGGTGTTGAAAAAAGGATCAGAGGACGAGTTAAAACTCAAATGGAAAAAACCCAAAGAGAATATTATTTAAATGAACAACTTAAAGCTATTCAAAAAGAGCTTGGAGAAATAGAAGATGGGAAAGATGAAAACACAAGTTTGAATAAATCAATCATAAAAGCAAAGATGCCTAAAGAAGTTGAGAAGAAATGTCTTCAAGAGCTTAAAAAGTTAAAGAATATGAGTCCAATGTCAGCTGAAGCAACAGTTGTAAGAAATTATCTTGATTGGATGACCGAATTACCTTGGCATAAAAAAAGCGAAGTTGATATTGATTTGGTAAAAGCTTTAGATGTTTTGGATAAGGATCATTTCGGTTTAGAGAAAGTAAAAGAGAGAATAGTAGAATTTTTAGCTGTTCAAAAAAGAATTGAAAAAATTAAAGGACCAATCCTTTGTTTAGTTGGACCCCCAGGAGTTGGAAAAACTTCTTTAGGAAAATCTATAGCAAAGGCTACAAATAGACAATTTGTAAGAATGTCAGTTGGTGGAATGAGAGATGAAGCTGAAATTAGAGGTCATAGAAGAACTTATATTGGATCTTTGCCCGGTAAAATTATTCAAATGATGAAAAAAGCAGGTACAAAAAATCCATTAATATTATTAGATGAGATAGATAAAATTGGAAATGATTATCGTGGTGATCCCTCATCTGCACTTTTAGAGGCATTAGATCCAGAGCAAAACACAACATTTAATGACCATTATCTAGAAGTAGATTATGATTTATCTGATGTAATGTTTGTCACGACTGCAAATACATTGAATATTCTTCCTCCATTACTTGATAGAATGGAAGTAATTAGATTAGCTGGTTATACAGAGGATGAAAAAATAAGTATAGCAAATAAATTTTTGTTACCTAAGCAAATTAAAGACAATGGTGTCAAAGAAAATGAAATGAACTTAGATAAAGACATCATTAAAGAGATAATAAGAAATTATACAAAAGAGTCTGGTGTTAGAAATTTAGAGAGAGAGATTTCTAAATTAGCAAGAAAAGTAGTAAAAAAAGTGGTAGCTGGTGAACAAAAAGAGGTAAAAATTAATAATAAAAATCTCTCAGATTTTTTAGGTGTAGCTAAATATAAATTTGGTGAGATTGAGTCAAATGATAGAGTGGGAATAGTTGTTGGTTTAGCTTGGACAGAATATGGAGGAGAAATTTTGAAGATTGAAACTGTTACAATGCCCGGAAAAGGAAGAATGCAAATAACAGGTAAACTAGGTGATGTGATGCAAGAGTCAGTTAAAGCAGCAAAATCATTTGTTAGATCAAAATGTTTAGAATACGGTATAATACCTCCTCATTTTGAAAAAAAAGATTTTCACATTCACGTTCCTGAAGGTGCAACTCCTAAAGATGGTCCTTCTGCCGGAGTTGGAATGGTAACTTCAATTGTATCTTCTTTGACTAACATCCCTGTTAGAAAAGACGTTGCCATGACAGGGGAAGTAACAATCACAGGCCAAGTACTTCCAATTGGGGGACTTAAAGAAAAATTACTAGCTGCTCATCGTGCTGGTATTAAAGAAGTTATAATTCCAAAGGAAAATGAAAAAGATTTAGTAGATATGCCAAAAAAAATTATTGATGAGATTAAAATTACTCCTGTAGAAAATGCTGATCAAGTTTTAAAGATAGCTTTAATGAAAGAATTAAAAAGAGTAGAATGGGTAGAGGTCGATTTAACCAAAAAAGATGATAAATCTCAAGCCAGTATTCAATAATAATTAATTTACTTTATACTTACGTTGATGTATTAGTACCGTTATTTTGGGGCGGTTAGCTCAGTTGGTAGAGCATCTCGTTTACACCGAGGGGGTCAAAGGTTCGAGTCCTTTACTGCCCACCAAAAACTGAATAAGTGGGGGTGTAGCTCAGTTGGTTAGAGCGATCGCCTGTCACGCGATAGGTCGAGGGTTCGAGTCCCTTCACTCCCGCCACTTTCCTTGTAAACTGGTGATAATCATTATCAGTTAGGCCTTAAAAATGTGACTTTTCTACTCTACAACATGATATAAAAATAGCTATATAGACTCATATGTTTCCAGAATTTTTAAAAGAATATTTGCCAATTATACTATTTTTAGTAATCGCTTTAGGATTAAGTGGTGCATTTGTTGTCGTGAATTATATTCTCTCTCCAAAAAATCCAGACCCTGAAAAATTATCAGCCTATGAATGTGGTTTTGAACCATTTCAAGATTCAAGAATGGAATTTGATGTTAGATTTTATTTAGTGGCAATTTTATTTATAATTTTTGACTTAGAAATAGCATTTCTTTTTCCTTGGGCAATCTCTTTGGGCAATATTGGTTTATTAGGATTTATATCAATGATGATTTTTCTGTTCATTTTGACCATTGGATTTATTTATGAATGGAAAAAAGGTGCTTTGGATTGGGAATAATTTAATCTTATGAATAACAAATTAAATCAAGTCCCTGAAGAATTTAAAAAATTAGCTGAGGATTTTAGTAAAAATGGTTTTATTACAACCTCACTTGATAATTTAGTAAATTGGTCGAGATCAGGATCATTACATTGGATGACCTTTGGTTTAGCATGCTGTGCGGTTGAGATGATGCAAACTGCGATGCCAAGATATGATTTAGAGAGATTCGGAGCAGCTCCACGTGGTTCTCCAAGACAATCAGATGTAATGATTGTAGCTGGCACTTTAACAAATAAAATGGCTCCAGCACTTAGAAAAGTTTATGATCAAATGCCAGAGCCAAGATATGTAATTTCAATGGGTAGCTGTGCAAATGGTGGTGGTTACTATCATTACTCATATTCTGTTGTGAGAGGTTGTGATAGAATTGTGCCAGTAGATATTTACGTGCCAGGATGTCCACCCTCAGCAGAAGCTTTATTATATGGAATTCTTCAATTACAAAAAAAAATAAGAAACAAAGGTTCTTTACCAAGATAATTATGAAAACCCTTATAAACTTAGAAAAAAAAATTAATTCTGAACTAACAACTAAAATAAACAATTCTGAAATTAAACATAATCAATTATATGTTGAAATAGATAAAGAGGATTTAATTGATGTAATTCTATTTTTAAAGACTAACTTAGATACTAAATTTAGACAATTAATTGATATTACAGCTGTTGATTACCCTGAAGAAAGTAAAAGATTTAAGCTAGTATATTTATTTTTAAGCCACGAATTTAATCAAAGAATTATTGTAACTTATTACATTAATGAAAATGAAGTTGTTAATTCACTAACATCCATTTTTCCTGCAGCTAATTGGATGGAAAGAGAAGTTTTCGACATGTATGGTATTAATTTTAAAGATCACCCTGATTTAAGAAGAATTTTAACTGATTATGGATTCGAGGGACATCCTTTAAGAAAAGATTTTCCTTTGACTGGACATTCAGAGGTAAGATACAGCGAGGACAAAAAAAAAGTTATAAATGAACCTGTAAAGTTAGAGCAAAATTATAGAAATTTTGATTATCAAAGTCCATGGGAAGGGACAAAATACATTAAAGATCAAACAGATATCAAAGATGACAAAAAAAATTAAAAATTTAAATTTGAATTTTGGACCTCAGCATCCAGCTGCTCATGGGGTATTGAGACTTATACTAGAACTGGATGGGGAAGTAGTTGAGAAAGCAGATCCACATATTGGATTACTTCATCGAGGAACTGAAAAACTCATTGAAAACAAAACTTATAT
The DNA here is from genome assembly GCF_001180185.1 of Candidatus Pelagibacter communis. Taxonomy (GTDB): domain Bacteria; phylum Pseudomonadota; class Alphaproteobacteria; order Pelagibacterales; family Pelagibacteraceae; genus Pelagibacter; species Pelagibacter ubique_F. Next base: position 52,019 of record NZ_CVSS01000021.1, read on the forward strand.
GCAAGCAGTACCTTATTTTGATAGATTAGATTATGTGGCGCCAATGAATCAAGAACATGCTTTTGCGTTAGCTGTAGAGAAGGTATTGAATATTGATGTACCAATAAGAGCCCAATACATAAGAGTAATATTCTGTGAAATTGGTAGGATATTGAGCCATATATTGAATGTAACTACACAAGCACTTGATGTTGGTGCTTTAACACCTTCATTATGGGGATTTGAAGAACGAGAAACTTTAATGACTTTTTATGAGAGAGCTTCTGGTTCAAGATTACATGCAAACTATTTTAGGGCAGGAGGAGTTCATCAAGATTTGCCTGCTGGTCTAGAAAATGATATTGCAAAATTTTGTGAAACTTTCCCAAGAATTATCAATGATTTAGAAAATTTACTTACCGATAACAGAATCTTTAAACAAAGAAATGTTGATATTGGCGTTGTTAGCAAAGAGGATGCATTAAATTATTCTTTTACTGGTGTGATGATGAGAGGATCCGGCATTCCTTGGGATTTAAGAAAATCTCAGCCATATGATTGTTATGAATTATTAGATTTTAAGATTCCTGTTGGTAAAAATGGTGATTGTTATGATCGTTATTTGTGCAGAATAGAGGAAATGAAGGAGAGTGTGTCTATAATAAAACAGTGTTTAACAAAAATGGAAAAAGGTCCCGTAAAGTCTCAGGATGGAAAAATAACCCCACCTCCCAAAAAAGAGTTAAAGCAGTCAATGGAAGCTTTAATACATCATTTTAAATTATTTACAGAGGGTTATAGAGTACCAAAAGATGAAATTTATACTGCTGTTGAGGCTCCAAAGGGAGAGTTTGGGGTTTATTTAATTTCAGATGGATCTAATAAACCTTATAAGTGCAAAATAAGAGCTCCAGGTTTTTCTCACCTGCAGTCTATGGACTATTTAATTAAAGGGCATATGTTAGCAGATGTCCCAGCTGTTCTTGGATCATTGGATATTGTTTTTGGAGAGGTAGATAGATGAGTTTAAGAAGGCCAGCTAAAAATCAACCTGAAAAATTTGAATTTAATTCTGCTTCATTAGAAGCAGCAAAAGTTATTATTTCTAAATATCCTAAAGGTAAACAACAAAGTGCTGTAATGTCTTTGCTTTATTTAGCGCAAAGACAAAATAATAATTGGATACCATTAGCTGCGATGAAGTACATAGCAAAATTTTTAGACATGCCTTATATTAAGGTTTATGAAGTAGCTACTTTTTATAGCATGTACAATTTATCACCTGTTGGAAAATATTTCATTCAAGTTTGTACGACAACACCATGTATGATCAGAGGTGCGAATGAGCTAGTTGATGCTTGTAAAGAAAAAATTTCAAAAAATCAATTTGAACTATCAGAAAATAAAAGCTGTTCTTGGACAGAAGTTGAATGTTTAGGTGCATGTGTCAATGCTCCTATGATGCAAATTAATGACGATTACTATGAAGACCTTGATAAGGATAAAACTATAAAAATTATTGACAAAATTTTAGAGGGTGAAACTCCAAAACCAGGCTCATATAGAGGCAGGATAAATAACGAACCTGAAAATAATAGAAAAACATTAATGGATCTAAAAAATGCTTAAAGATAAAGACAGAATTTTCCAAAATTTATATAATGATTTAGGTTCGGATGTGATTTCATCTCAAAAAAGGGGTGATTGGATAAATACTAAAGAAATTATAGATAAAGGAAGAGATTGGATAATAAATGAAATTAAAAACTCTCAATTAAGAGGAAGAGGAGGAGCAGGCTTTCCTACTGGTTTAAAATGGTCATTTGCGCCAAAAGAAGTTGGTTCGAGACCTCATTATTTAGTAATTAACGGCGATGAGTCAGAGCCAGGAACATGTAAAGATAGAGATATACTAAGATTTGAACCACACAAATTAATTGAAGGATGTTTAATCGCATCTTATGCAATCCAAGCTCATGTTTGTTATATTTATATTAGAGGAGAATATTTTATTGATGGTCAAAAACTTCAAAATGCAATTAACGAAGCTTATGAAAAAAAATTAATTGGTAAGAATGCAGCCGGCACTGGTTGGGATTTAGACATTTATATCCATTATGGAGCAGGGGCATATATATGTGGTGAAGAGACTGCTTTATTAGAGAGCATAGAAGGTAAAAAAGGTCAACCTAGATTGAAGCCACCTTTTCCAGCACTGATTGGACTTTATGGATGTCCCACTATAATAAATAACGTAGAGACAATAGCTGTTGTTCCTACTATCCTTAAAAGAGGTGGAAAGTGGTTTTCATCATTAGGTAAAGAAAAAAACACAGGGACTAAGATTTTCTGTATATCTGGAAATGTTAATAATCCATGTAATGTTGAAGAAGAAATGAGCATATCTTTAAAAGAATTGATAGAAGTCCATGCTGGCGGAGTAATTGGAGGATGGGATAATTTGCAAGCTGTTATTCCTGGAGGTTCATCAATGCCATTAATTCCAAAAGATAAATGTGAAACGCTTAGAATGGATTTTGACTCACTGGTGGCTGAAAAAAGTGGATTAGGAACTGCTGGGGTTGTTGTTATAAATAAAGACCAAGACATTATAAAATGTATGGCAAGAATTGCGAGATTTTATAAACACGAAAGTTGTGGTCAATGTACTCCATGTAGGGAGGGATCAGGTTGGATGTGGAGAATGCTCGAAAGAATGGCTAAAGGAGAGGCATCAAGAGATGAGATTGAAATGTTGGAAGATGTAACAAAGCAAATCGAAGGTCATACTATTTGTGCATTTGGTGAAGGATCTTCTTGGCCTGTTCAAGGATTACTAAGACATTTTAAAGATGAAATAAAGAAAAGAAATAAATTTGATCCTGTTGTAAAAGAAAATAAGAATATTCCATATTTAGTTGACCAACACTTGTTAGATAAAAATGCTTAAAATTAAAGTAAATGATATAGATTTAGAAGTAGAAGAGGGCTTAACAGTTCTTCAAGCTTGTGAAAAAGCTGGAGTAGAAATTCCAAGATTTTGTTATCATGAAAAATTATCAATAGCTGGTAATTGCAGAATGTGTTTAGTCGAATTAGATAAATCGCCAAAACCAGTCGCATCTTGTGCAATGCCTGCAGCTGAAGGAATGATAATAAAAACTAACACTCCAAAAATTGAAAAATCAAGAAAAGGGGTAATGGAATTCTTATTAGCTAATCATCCACTAGATTGCCCTGTCTGTGATCAAGGTGGAGAGTGCGATCTTCAAGATCAGTCCATGTTTTATGGAATAGATAAATCAAGATTCAAAGAAAATAAAAGAGCAGTGCCTGATAAAAATATGGGTCCGCTAATAAAAACTCAAATGACAAGATGCATACATTGTACTAGATGTATAAGGTTTGCCACAGAAATTGCAGGGGTTCCAGAGCTGGGGGCTGTCGGGAGAGGTGAAGATATGCAAATCACAACTTATCTTGAGCATTCGATACAATCAGAAATGTCTGGAAATGTTATTGATTTATGTCCGGTGGGTGCTCTTACATCTAAACCATATGTTTTTGAGGCTAGACCTTGGGAATTAAAAAAAACGGAGACTATTGATGTAATGGATGCAATAGGATCGAATATTAGAATTGATACTTATGGTTGGGAAGTTAAGAGAGTGTTACCTATAATTAATGAGGATATTAATGAGGAATGGATTTCAGATAAAACTAGATATGCATGTGACGGCCTTTCTAATCAAAGATTAGATACACCATATATAAAATACAATGGTAAATTTGAAAAAGCTAGTTGGGATGAAGTATTTAAAATAATTAAGTCAAAGATTGAAAATACACCTAAAGATAAAATAGCAGGATTTGTCGGTGATTTGCAAAACATGGAGTCTAGCTATATTTTTAAAGAATTTTTTGAGAGAGTTTTAAATTCAAAAAATTATGAAAGTAGATCTTCAAACTATTTTGTTGATGATAGTTTAAGAGAGAATTATATTTTTAACTCATCTATAAATGGTATTGAAGAATCTGATTTAATTTTTTTAATTGGCACGAATCCAAGATTTGAAGCAACAATCTTAAATGCGAGAATTAGAAAATCTTTTTTAAATAATAATATTAGAATTATATCTTTGAATGATGTTGGTGATTTGACATATCCTTATAAAAAACTAAATGGAGAGACTAATACCTTAATTGATATTTTTAGTAATCAAACAGATATTTCCAAAGAAATCAAAAATTCAAAAAAACCATTAATTATACTAGGTGAATCTTTTTTTAAATTAGAAAAAGCAAAAATGATATATAATTTAATAAAAGATTTTTTGAAAAATAATAATAAAATTTCACAAGATTGGAACTCCATAAATAGATTAACTTCAGACGCTGCTACTGTAGGATGTTTAGATTTAGGTATTTTAAATAAAGAAAAAAATTTATTTGATGATTTGAATAATCATAAGTTTGATATTGTTTATCTATTAGGTCAAGATAACCTAAATTTCCAAAAAAATAATGAATTTATAATTTATCAAGGTAGTCATGGAGACAATGGTGCTGAAATTGCTGATATAATTTTACCTGGTTCGACTTATGCAGAACAGAGTGGATACTTCACAAATTTAGAAGGTAAAGTGCAAAAAGCTTATAAAGCTTCTTATCCTCCGGGTGAAGCAAAGGAAGATTGGCAAATTTTGAATGAACTTTCTGGTTTTATCAATAATAGAAATTTATTTAATGATAAAGATGAATTAGAAAGTAGTATGTTTAATTTTGTCAGTTTACAGAAAGAAAATAAGATCTCTTTAAATTTTGATGATCAAATAAATGAAAAATTTATTAATGAAAAGTTGATAATTGATTATAAAAGTTACTATTTTTCAAATGTTATAGCAAGAGCATCAAAAACAATGTTAGATTGTCATAACTCTAAAATAGATATTAAGAAAACTGGAACTGAGGGATAATTATGGAATATTTGAATATAATTTTTCAAGAAGTATATAAAATTTTATTTTTGTTAGTGCCTGTTCTTGTGTCTGTTGCAATGATAGTCTGGTTAGATAGAAGAGTTTGGGCATTTGTTCAAAAAAGACAGGGACCAAATGTTGTTGGACCTTTTGGTTTGCTTCAATCTTTGGCAGATGCTTTAAAATATATATTTAAGGAAATTATTATTCCAGCGAGTTCAAATAAAGTAGTTTTTATTTTAGCGCCAATTGTAACAATGACTTTAGCATTAATTGCTTGGGCGGTCATTCCATTTAGCGAAACACAAGTTCTTGCAGATATAAATGTTGGAATTTTATACTTGTTTGCAGTTTCATCATTAGGCGTATATGGAATAATAATGGGAGGCTGGGCCTCTAATTCTAAATATCCTTTTTTGGGTTCAATTCGATCAGCAGCTCAAATGGTTTCATATGAAGTTTCAATTGGTATTATTATTATCAATGTTCTTTTATGTGTTGGATCTTTAAATTTAAAAGATATTGTTTTAGCTCAACAAGATTTGTGGTTTGTAATACCATTATTTCCAATGTTTGTTATTTTCTTTATTTCCGCACTTGCTGAAACTAATAGACCTCCCTTTGATTTACCTGAGGCCGAAGCAGAATTAGTTGCTGGTTATCAAACAGAATACTCTGGAATGATGTATGCGATGTTTTGGTTAGGAGAGTACGCAAATATACTTTTGATGTGTGCTATTGGAGCAATTTTATTTTTGGGTGGATGGTTATCTCCATTAGAGATTTACCCTTTTAATTTAATACCAGGAGCTATTTGGTTAATTCTAAAAATTTTATTATTATTTTTTTTATTTGCTCTGGTTAAGGCAATAGTCCCCAGATATAGATACGACCAACTCATGAGATTAGGTTGGAAAATATTTCTACCTTTTTCATTGACATGGGTTGTATTAACTGCAAGTTATTTATTTTATTTTAATCTTTTACCAATAAACTAAATGAAATTCTCAAGATTCTTAAAAACTATATTAATGGTAGATTTTTTAGTAGGATTATTTATTGCTGTAAAAGAGTTATTTAAATCAAAAAAAACGATAAACTATCCATTTGAGAAAGGAAAGATTAGTCCTAGATTTAGAGGTGAACATGCATTACGTCGATATCCAAACGGAGAGGAAAGGTGTATTGCTTGTAAATTATGTGAAGCTGTTTGTCCTGCACAAGCAATTACAATAGAGTCTTCAGAACGTGAAGACGGAAGTAGAAAAACTACAAGATACGACATTGATATGATGAAGTGTATTTATTGTGGCTTATGTGAGGAGTCATGTCCTGTAGATGCAATAGTTCAAGGACCGAATTTTGAATTTTCTACTGAAACAAGAGAAGAACTTTACTATACAAAAGAAAAACTCTTAGATAATGGAGATCGTTGGGAAAATATATTAGCTGCAAATATTAAAGCTGATAATCCTTATAGATAAATAATGGCTCACGCAATTTTTTTTTATATCTTTTCAGCTATAGCGATAATATCTGCAATAATGGTGACTGTTTCAAAAAATACTGTTCATTCAGTATTTTTTTTAATTTTAGATTTTATAAGTATTTCATGTCTGTTCATAATGATAGGAGCAGAATTTCTTGGTATGATCATGTTAATTGTTTATGTCGGAGCTGTTGCTGTTTTATTTTTGTTTGTTGTGATGATGTTAAATGTAGCACAACAAAAAAATCAATGGTTTTTGTCTACCTCAAGCTCCGGTCATATCCCGGTGGGTTTAATAATTAGCACACTTATTTTTTTTGAGATAATAATTGTAATCGGTGGTTGGAAATATAAACCAGATTTGTTTGATATTAATAATTCATTTGCTGAAGCCAATATGACCAATACACATTCATTAGGTCGGATTTTGTATACTGATTATATTCATGTATTCCAAATTAGCGGAATGATATTATTAGTTGCAATGATTGGTGCCATTGTTCTTACTTTTAGACATCGATCTGGTGTAAAAAGACAGAGTTATATTAATCAAATTTCAAGAGAAAGATCAGAGGGTGTTCAGGTTTTAGAGGTTCAATCAAACAAAGGCATAAAAATAGATGATTGAAATAGGTATAGGTCATTATTTAACACTTGGAGCAATTATCTTTTCGATAGGAATTATCGGTATTTTTCTGAACAGAAAAAACATCATCGTTATTTTAATGAGTATTGAACTAATATTACTTGCTGTAAATATAAATTTGGTCACTTTTTCAATATTCTTAGGAGATTTAGCAGGACAAGTATTTACATTATTTATTTTAACTGTTGCTGCTGCAGAAGCCGCAATTGGTTTGGCAATTATTGTCGTATATTTTAGAAACTCAGGAACTATTAGAGTTGAAGAAATAGATAAACTGAAAGGCTAGTAATGGAACTATCAATTATATTTCTTCCACTGATTGCTTCCATTATCTCAGGTTTTTTTGGAAGATATATTGGTGATAGAAATTCTGAAATATTGACAAGCGCTCTTGTTTCAATCTCTGCACTCTTATCTATCTATATTTTTTATCAAGTTATTGTAAATCAATACGAAGAAAATATTGTAATAGCTACCTGGATAAGTTCAGGGTCACTTGATGTAAATTGGTCAATGTTAATTGATCCATTATCAGCTGTAATGTTAGTAGTTGTTACTTCTGTATCTGCTTTAGTGCACATATATTCAATTGGTTATATGTCTCATGATCCTCATAAGCCAAGATTCATGGCTTATTTATCATTATTTACTTTTGCAATGTTAATGCTTGTGACTTCAGATAATTTTATTCAATTATTTTTTGGTTGGGAAGGTGTTGGTCTTTGTTCATACTTTCTAATTGGTTTTTGGTTTAAAAAAGAAAGTGCAAATGCTGCGGCTATAAAAGCATTTATTGTAAACAGAGTAGGTGACTTTGGGTTCGCCTTAGGAATTTTTTTAATATTTTATTTATTTGGGACTGTTAATTATTCAGAAGTATTTCAGCAAATTCCAACTGTTGTCGATAAAGATTTATCTTTTTTGGGTTCCGAATTTAAAGTAGTCGATTTAGTTTGTTTACTTTTATTTATTGGTGCAATGGGTAAATCTGCACAAATTTTACTACATACATGGCTACCTGATGCTATGGAAGGTCCGACTCCAGTTTCTGCATTAATCCATGCAGCAACGATGGTTACTGCTGGCGTTTTCTTAGTAGTAAGATGTTCTCCAATTTATGAGTATTCACCTTTAATATTAAATTTTATAACTATTGTCGGAATGACTACTGCGTTTTTTGCAGCAACAGTTGCTCTAGTTCAAACAGATATAAAAAAAATAATTGCTTATTCTACATGTAGTCAACTTGGTTATATGTTTTTTGCAGCTGGAGTAGGCGCATACAATGTTGCTATGTTTCATTTATTTACTCACGCATTTTTCAAAGCATTATTATTTTTAGGTTCTGGTTCAGTAATTCACGCATTTAAAGATGAACAAAACATAAATAATATGGGTGGTGTATGGAAAAAGTTACCATATACATATGCTTTAATGATCATTGGAACACTTGCTTTAACAGGTTTTCCATTTTTATCAGGATTTTACTCTAAAGACGCTATTATAGAATTTGCTTATTTAAAAGGTAATACTGCTGGTTATTATGCTGCTGGAATTGGAATAGTAACAGCTTTTTTAACATCTATATACTCTTGGAGATTAATTTTTAAAACTTTTCATGGAAAGTACAATAATAAAAAAATCAAGATAGAGGAAACACATGAGTCCCCATTAGTGATGTTAATTCCTTTATTTATCCTTTCATTAGGAGCAGTATTTGCTGGTGTTTTATTTAAAGGACTCTTTATCGGTCATGGTGATAATCTTTTCTGGGCAGAGTCTATCAAATTTTTAGAACCTCTGAGTACAAACCACCCTCCATTATGGTTTTTGCTTTTAACACCTTGTTTAGTTTTGGCATCTATTCCTATTGCATATTACTTATTTGTTAAAAACAAAGAATTACCAAATTCTATAGCCTCTATGAATAAACCTATGTATGATTTTTTAGTAAACAAATGGTACTTCGATGAGTTGTACAATGTTTTGTTTATTAAATCCTCAAAAAAACTTGGCTTATTTTTATGGAAATTTTGCGATGGCGTTATAATCGACGGATTTGGTCCTGATGGGATTTCTTCTTTAATAAAAAAATTTTCAATTAAAGCAACTAAATTTCAAAGCGGTTTTATTTATCAATATGCATTTGTAATGTTGTTAGGTTTTTCTGCTTTATTAACCTTTTTAATAGTAAAATAATGAGTTTTCCTATTCTTTCTTCACTAATAATATTGCCAATAATTGGATCTTTATTTTTATTTTTTACAAAGGATAACGAAGGAAATAATTTAACTGCTAAATACGTAGCTTTATTTACAACGATTGTTAATTTTTTAATTTCTATTTATTTATGGATTTCATTTGACCAATCGACATCTAATTTTCAATTTATAGAAGATAGAACATGGATCAAAGGATTTATTAATTATAAAGTTGGAGTAGATGGTATTTCAATTTTATTTATCATATTAACTACATTTATAACTCCTCTATGCATTATATCTGTAAATAATTCTGTTAAAAATAGACTAAGAGATTTTTTAATTGCAATACTAATAATGGAAAGTTTTATGATTGGTGTTTTTTGTGCACTTGATTTAGTAGTATTTTACCTATTTTTTGAAGCTGGATTAATTCCAATGTTTTTGATTATTGGAATTTGGGGGGGGCCAAAGAGAGTTTACTCTGCATTTAAATTCTTTTTATATACATTACTAGGTTCTGTTTTGATGTTAGTTGCAATAATTTCAATTTATTGGATCTCGGGCACAACTGATGTAGTTAAGCTTTATGATATTGGAATTGACGTTAAATATCAAAATCTTTTATGGTTAGCTTTCTTTAGTTCATTTGCTGTTAAAACTCCTATGTGGCCAGTTCATACATGGTTACCAGATGCTCACGTTGAGGCTCCCACTGCGGGATCTGTTTTATTAGCCGCCATATTGTTAAAGATGGCTGGATATGGTTTTATTAGGTTTTCTTTAGGTCTTTTTCCAATTGCATCAGAAGTATTTACACCATTAATTTATACTCTAAGTGTAATAGCGATTATATTTACTTCTTTAATAGCCTTAATGCAAGAAGACATGAAAAAACTAATCGCTTATTCATCGGTTGCACACATGGGATTTGTAACTTTAGGAATATTTACTTTACAACAACAAGGTATTGAGGGAAGTATAATTCAAATGATAAGTCATGGATTAGTTTCAGCAGCTTTATTTTTAACTGTTGGAGTAGTTTATGACAGAATGCATTCTAGGTTGATTAGCACTTATGGCGGACTAGTTTCTGTAATTCCAAAATACTCAATTTTATTTATGTTATTTGCTTTAGCATCATTAGGTTTACCAGGAACCAGTGGTTTTATTGGAGAGTTTTTAATATTAATGGGGGCTTTTAAGGATAATATTTTAGTTGCTGTTTTAGCTAGTCTTGGGGTGATTTTAGGAGCTGCGTATATATTATGGCTATATAAAAGAGTAGTTTTTGGAAAATTAATTAATCAAGATCTCAAAAAGATAGTAGATTTAAATAAATCCGAGTATTTTATTCTTAGTTGTTTAGCTATACCAATTTTATTTTTTGGATTTTATCCAGATCCACTTATTAACACAATTGAAGTTTCTGTAACAGATTTAATCAATATGCATAATATTAATATAGCCAATAAATAATATGGAAAAATTAAATTTAATATTGCCTGAGATTTTCATTTCACTTTCAATTATGTTTCTGCTTGTTTTGGGTGTCTTTAAAAAAAATAGTTCCAAAATTACTTTTAATTTATCTTTATTAGCTATTTTGATCACAGCTATAATAAACATAAATGAGACCTTTTCTGTAAACAAAGAAACTCTTTTTAATGAAAGTGTTATCATTGACTATATGTCCTCATTAATGAAAACCATTACTTTAATTGGAGGCCTTTTAGTTTTAATTATTTCTTCTAATTATTTAAAAACATTAAAAATATACAATCTTGAATATCCAGTTCTTATTTTGAGCTCTATGCTTGGTATGATGATAATGATCAGCTCTAATGATCTAATTGTTTTTTATTTGGGCTTAGAATTACAATCTTTAGCTCTCTACGTCTTGGCTACATATGATAGAGATCAATTAAAATCATCTGAAGCTGGTTTAAAGTATTTTGTTTTAAGTGCGTTGTCATCGGGATTACTTTTATATGGATGTTCTTTAGTATATGGTTTTTCTGGATCTACCAACTTTGATATTATTTCAAATCAATTAAACTCTAATGAATATGTTTTAACATTCGGAATAGTATTTATTTTGGTTGGTTTAGCATTTAAGATTTCTGCTGTCCCTTTTCATATGTGGGCACCAGATGTGTATGAGGGTTCTCCAACCACCGTAACCTTGTTTTTTGCAATTGTACCAAAAATTGCTGCTTTAACAGTATTTATTAGATTTTTATATGTTCCTTTCTTAAATTTGGTAGATCAATGGCAGATGATTATCGTATTTTTATCTATAGCATCTATGGTTTTTGGTGCAGTAGCAGCTATCGGGCAAACTAATATTAAAAGATTAATAGCATATAGCTCCATTGGACATATTGGTTATACATTAGCTGGACTTGCAACAGTATCTAACGAAGGGATACAAAGTTCAATTATTTATATCTCTATTTATGTGGTTATGAATTTTGCTCTTTTTTCATGTTTGCTGATGTTAAGAAGAAAAGACCAATATTATGAGAACATTGATGATCTCTCTGGTTTATCAAAAAACCATCCATTGCTATCTATCTGTTTACTTTTAATATTATTCTCTTTAGCAGGCATACCTCCTTTGGCAGGTTTTTTCGCAAAATTTTATGTTTTTAAAGCAGTAATAGAACAATCTATGTATTTCTTGGCCATAGTAGGGTTATTATCTACTGTAGTGGCAGCATTTTATTATTTAAGAATTATTAAAATAATTTATTTTGATAAAGAGAGGGACAAATATGATACTGATCATAGTCTGTGGTTAAAGTTTTCTCTTACCGTTTCTACGATATTGATTCTTTTTTACTTCATATTTCCAAGTCAGTTAATTGAAGTCGTGTCTAGAATTAATATTATCTGATGAAATACAGGAAATTTAAATTTAAAAAAGTTAAAAGCACAAATACTACTGCTATAAGGATTATTAAAGATACTAGTTGTATATCTGGGATGGTTATTTCAGAAACACAATCGAAAGGTAAAGGCCAGTATGGAAGAAAATGGATTTCATTTAAGGGAAATTTATTTGTATCTTTTTTTAATGAATTAAGTAAAAAAAATTTCACAATTGATACCATTACTAAAATGAACTGTCTTTTAGTAAAAAAGACACTTTCTAAATTTACAAGCAAAAACATCTTATTCAAAAAACCAAATGATTTATTAATTGATAAAAAAAAAATAAGTGGAATTTTACAAGAAATTGTTTTTAAAAAAGATAGAAAGTTTATAGTTACAGGAATAGGTATAAATATTGTAAAACATCCTAACATTAAAAATTATCCTGCTACGAGCTTGCAGAAGATAGCTAAAAAAAGTATTAGCAAATTAAGTGTTGAAAATAAATTAAAACAAATTTTTGAAAAAAATTCATCAAAATTGTATAAAAATTAGATAATGTATATTTTAGGAGATATTGGAAATACTGAAACAAAATTATGTCTTGTGTCTAAAAAAGATAGAATTTTGAAAAAAATAATTTTTTTGTCAAAATCTGTTAACAACAAACAACTCAATAATTTATTTAAAAAAAACAAAATACGATTGGACAAAATAGAAAAAGTTTTATTTTGCAGTGTTGTACCAAACACATATTATAAAATTAAAAAATTTTTGTCAAAAAAGATAAAATTAAAATGCTGTGAGGTTAAAAATTTACAATTAAAATCTCTTATTAAGATAAAAGTTAATTATAAGCAGGTAGGGTCTGATAGAATTACAAATGCTATTAGTTTAATGAATAATAAAGATAATTTTATTATTTTAGATTTTGGAACTGCAACAACATTTGATGTCCTTATTAAAAATACTTATTACGGTGGAATTATTGCACCAGGTGTAAAATTGTCTTTAAACACATTGTCAGACAAAGCTACGTTGATTCCAAAAATTCATCTAAAAAGAATGAAAAAAGTTATTGGAAATAATACAATCTCTGCAGTGAGATCAGGCTTTTTTTGGGGTTATGCAGGTTTAATTGACAATATTATTAATTTAATTAAGAAAGAGACTAGAAAATCTTTTAAAGTAATTATTACTGGAGGATTTTCAAACTTATTTAAAAACTCAATTAAAACGAAAGCAAGTCATAACCAAGATATTACAATTAAAGGTCTTATTAAGATTTCAAAATTGATTAAATAAAATGAAAAATGAACTATTATTTTGTCCTTTAGGTGGATCAGGTGAAATAGGCATGAACATGAATTTGTTTGGATATGGACAGCCTAGTGATCATAAATGGATAATGGTTGATATTGGTGTAACTTTTGCAGACGATACTATTCCAGGTGTTGATCTGATTTATCCAGATCCAGGGTTTATTGTTGAGAGAAAAGATAATTTGTTGGGAATAGTTTTAACTCATGCTCATGAGGATCATATTGGTGCAATTGCACACTTATGGCCAAAACTAAAATGTAAAATTTTTGCAACACCTTTCACTGCTCTACTAATTCGAGAAAAATTTAGAGAAAAACAAATTGATATAACTAATGACTTACAAATAGTTGAATTAAACGGAAAAGTTTCTTTAGATCCTTTTGAAGTTGAATATATTACTTTAACACATTCAATATTAGAGCCAAATGGTCTTAGAATAAAAACACCAGCTGGAGTTATATTACATACTGGTGACTGGAAAGTTGATCCAAATCCTTTAATTGGAGAAAATATTAATGAAAAAAGACTTAAAGAAATTGGAGATGAAGGTGTTTTAGCTATGATTTGTGACTCAACGAATGTGTTTAGCGCAGGTAGATCAGGTTCTGAATTAGATGTGAGAAAAAATATGTTAAATGTTATGTCAAGATTAAAAAAAAGAATTATTATTACTTCGTTTGCATCTAACGTTGCTAGAATGGAAACTGCTTTTTATTGTGCAGAGCAAACAGGAAGACAAATTTCATTAGTTGGTCGATCAATGCACCGTATTTACAAAGCTGCTCGCCAATGTGGATATCTAAAAAATGTGATTGATCCAATAGATCCAAGAGAGGCAAAAAGATTTTCCAGAGAAAAAATAGTTTATTTATGTACGGGCAGTCAAGGTGAGCCTATGGGTGCTATGATGAGAATTTCAAGTTATGTTCATCCAGACGTATTTATTGAAAAAGGTGATGCAGTAATTTTTTCTTCAAAAATCATACCTGGTAACGAAAAAAAACTTTACAAATTGCATAATCAACTTGTTAAAGATGGAATAGAGGTAATTTCTGAAGAGACTGAATTTGTTCATGTTTCAGGACATCCAAATAGAGAGGATTTGAAAGAAATGTATCAATGGGTAAAACCTAAATGTGTAATACCTGTACACGGAGAGCATAGACATATGATAGAGCACATAAATTTTGCAAAAGAAATGCAAGTTCCGTTCCCAGTCCAAGTAGAAAATGGTGATATAGTTAAATTACACCCTGGTGTAAAACCTGAAGTATATGACAAAGCTCCTAGCGGTAGGCTTTATTTGGATGGTAGTATAAGTGTTGATCCAGACTCTCAATCAATTAAAGATAGAAAAAATTTAAGCGCAAATGGATATCTTGAGATTACAATTATGATTACACCTAAAGGCAATATTCATAATAACCCTATTCTTTCGTTTCGTGGTTTACCTATACAAGATGAGGAAAATTTTATTTATGGACTAGAGGAAGAAATAGAAAAAACATCAAGAACTTTTAAAATAGGCAATAAACAACAAGAGCATAATTTTATTGATGCATTGAAAATAGCCTGTAGAAAATATTCTAAAGATATAACTGGGAAAAAACCATATACAAATATTAACCTAGTTAAAATTTAATGAGTGTTACTGGTCTAGCTATTATCTATATAATCATTTGGTGGATAGTATTTTTTGCAATTCTACCTATTGATGTAAATAGAACAAAATTAATTAAAATTGAAGGAGAAGATCCTGGATCACCAGAAAATCCTAAAATGTTGAAAAAATTCTTATATTGTACAGGAATTACTACTGTTATTTTTATAATAATTTACTTATTAATTAAATTTGAATATTTAAATTTAAGAAATATGATCAACTAAGATGCTTTTTTCAAATACTTTCATACCAATATTAAAAAATAACCCTTCGGAGGCAAAGATAAAGTCTCATCAATTAATGTTGAGAGTTGGAATGATGAAACAGGCATCAGCAGGTATTTATTCATGGTTACCTTTAGGTTTTAAAATAATGAAAAAAATTGAGGATATTGTTAGACAAGAGCAAAATAAAATTGGAGCCCAAGAAATTTTAATGCCAACTATCCAATCAAGTGAAATTTGGAAAGAAAGTGGAAGGTATGAGGATTATGGTGAAGAGATGCTTAGAATAACTGATCGTCAAAATAGAGAAATGCTTTATGGGCCAACAAATGAAGAGCAAGTAACAGAAATTTTTAGATCTTCAATAAAATCATATAAATCGCTCCCACAACTTTTATATCATATTCAATGGAAATTTAGAGATGAAATAAGACCAAGATTTGGAATTATGAGGGGTAGAGAATTTTATATGAAAGATGCGTATTCATTTGATATTTCAGATGAAGAGGCTTTTTATTCTTACAATAAATTTTTTTTATCATATTTAAGAACATTTAAAAGGTTATCTTTAACTGCAATTCCTATGGCTGCCGAGACAGGTCCTATAGGTGGAAATTTATCTCATGAATTTATCATTCTTGCAGACACAGGTGAGAGTAAAATTTTTACAGATAAAAGAATATTTGATTTAGATAGTGATGATACGAAATTAGAAAAATTATCTTTAGAGAAAATGAGAAAAAAATATGAACAGTTTTATGCTGTTACAGATGAGAAATTTGATAAAGTAGAATTTGAAAAAAATGTTTTAGAAGAAAACCGACTTATCACTAAAGGTATAGAAGTAGGTCATATATTTTATTTCAGTGACAAGTATTCAAAACCGATGGGAGCTTCAGTAGATTTACCAGGAGGAAAAAAAGATTTTGTAAAAATGGGATCATATGGAATTGGTGTGTCAAGATTAGTAGGGGCAATAATTGAAGCTAAATACGATGACAAAAATGAGATCATGAAATGGCCATTGTCTGTTGCTCCTTATGATATTGCATTAATACCAATGATAAATAAAAATGAATCTGCTGCTTTAGATAAAGCAAATAATATTAATAAAGAATTACTTAAAAATAACATTGATGCAATCATTGACGATACAGACGAAAATTTTTCTTCAAAAATCAAAAAAATGAATTTAATCGGTGCACCATATCAAATAATTATTGGTAAAAAAAGTGAAGGTGATTTACTAGAGTTTAAAGAAATTGGTGGAGAAACACAAAATTTATCATTGAACAAGATAATTAAAATTATAACTCAACAAAAAAATACAATTTGATTTCTGCATTAGAAAAAGAAATTACCTTTAGATTTTTAAAAGCCAGAAAAAAAGATGGTTTTTTAAATATTATTTCAATATTTTCATTTATTGGAATAAGTTTAGGTGTTGCTGTACTTATTATTGTTATGTCAGTGATGAATGGTTTTCGTACTGAATTAATAAATAAAATAGTAGGTTTTAATTCTCATATAACTGTTAAGCCTTATAACAAGTCTATCAATATAGATGAAGTTAATAGCAAAAATTTGGAATTAATTTCACAAAATCTTATATTAAGTAACTCTAGTGAAGCTATTATATTAGGTGAACAAAGCTCCAAGGGAGTTATTTTAAGAGGCTATCTTAAAAAAGATTTTTCAAAACTTGAATTAATGAACAATGAAAATTTTATTGGTAATAATAAAAATTTAGAAAAAAATTTTATTTCAATTGGAAAAGAACTAAGTTTTAATCTTGACTTAGAAATTGGCGATGGTGTGACAATCATGTCTTCAGCTGGAGTTGAGACAATAATAGGAAACTTACCTAAACAAAGAACTTTTATAGTTTCATCAATTTTTGATAGTGGGCTAGCAGATTTTGATAATAATGTAATTTTTTTAAACTTGAACACACTTGAGAGCTTTTCTAATTTATCTGAAGACGATCGTAATTTGGAAATCTATTTAAAAAATCCAAAAAAAATTGAAAATCAAAAAAAGATTGTTCAAAATATTTTTTTGAACGATTTGGTTTTTACTTGGGCTGATATGAATAAATCTTTATTTTCAGCATTAAAAGTTGAGAGAAATGTAATGTTTATAATTTTGTCCTTAATTATTATTGTTGCAGCTTTTAATATCATATCTGGTTTGACTATATTAGTTAAAAATAAAACTAAAGATATTGCTATACTTAAATCGATAGGAGTTCTAAATAATTCGATAATAAAAATATTTTTTCTTGTAGGAATAATTATTGGAACATCAGCTACTTTATTTGGGATTTTATTAGGAGTTACTTTTTCCATATATGTTGAAAATATAAGAGCATTTTTAAGTTCTATATTTGATATTACTTTATTTCCTGAAGAAATTTATTTTTTAAGCACTATGCCCTCAGAAATAGATTTAAGTTCAGTCCTTCTAATTTCATTTAGTTCAATTCTTATTACAATTTTAGTTTCTATTTTTCCAGCTATGAAAGCTGCTCAATTAGATCCAGTGAGATCATTAAAATATGAGTAAATATATAGAATTATCAAATTTGACAAAAACTTTTACTGCAAAAAAAAATATCAAAGTTTTAAAAAAAATTAACTTTAAGTTTAAATTAGGAAAAATATACTGTTTAATGGGTCCCTCAGGATCTGGAAAATCAACACTTATAAATCTTATCTCTTTAATAGATAAACCCTCATCAGGATCAATTAAATACAAGAATATTAAAATTGATTTTACTAACAATAAAGAAAATGACAAATTTAGATCAAAAAATATAGGTATAATCTATCAACAAGATAATTTATTAACTGACTTTAATGCCCTAGAAAATGTTTACCTTGCTAGTTTAGCCGCAGGAAACGATAAACAAAAAGCTCTAGATAAGTCAAAAAAGATATTAAATTTAGTTGGTCTTTCAAACAGACTTGATCATTTCCCAAGCGAACTTTCCGGGGGAGAAAAACAAAGAGTTTCTATTGCAAGAGCAATAATTAATGAACCAAAAATTATTTTAGCTGACGAACCTACAGGAAGCCTTGATAAAAAAAACTCGGAAGAAATATTTGATTTATTAAAAAAACAAATAAACCCAAAAAGAATGATAATATTTGCAACTCATAATAGAGTTTTAGCAAATAAATCAGATTGTTTATTGGAAATAGTAGATGGTAATATAAAATCTGCTAATGTCTGAGTCTAATTTATTTAATTTTAACCATCTTAAAATACATTCTCAGTATTCAATTTGTGAGGGAGCAATAACTATAGACGTAATTAAAGAGAAAGCTAAAGAACATAATATTAAAGCAATTGGATTATGTGATACCTCTAATTTGTGCGGTGCAATAGAATTTTCTGAAAAGTTATCAAAAATTGGAACGCAGCCTATAATTGGTACACAGATTAAATTTAAACATGACGATACAATTGGGTTATTGCCTTTATATGCTCTTGATGAGGAAGGTTACAAAAATATTATCTCATTATCTTCTAAATCTTATTTAGATAATAAAGAAGTTATTGAACCAATTTTAAATTTTGATGAATTATTAGAATTTGATAATTCAGGAATTTCAATTTTTTCTGGAACTGTTTTTGGATTATTTGGTAAACTGTTCGAAAAAGGCAAATATTCTGAAATCTCAAATCTTTATAAAAAATTAAATGAAAAATTTAAAGATAAATTTTATATTGAAATACAAAGACATAACGACCAAAACGAAAAGGATTTTGAAAAATACAATTTAAATCAATCAAATCAACTACAGATACCAATTATAGCTACTAATGAAGTTTTTTACTTAACAAGAGATATGCATGAGGCTCATGATGCATTAATTTGCATTGGCAATAAGACTTATATTAATGAAAAAAAAAGAATTAAATTTAGTGCTGAACATTATCTTAAAAGTAATAGTGAAATGTCACAATTATTTGCTGATATACCTGAGGCTTTAGAAAATAACTATAATTTCTCTAAAAGATGTAGTTTTAGGCCACTCTTCTCTAAACCAATTTTACCAAATATAAGTTCCTCAAAAGAAGGTGATGCCAATGATGTTATTAAAAAAGAATCTTTTGAGGGTTTAAAAGAAAAATTTATCAAGTTTTTTAAGCTTAAATTAGATGAAATAGAAAATAATAAAGATTTTTTGATTTATAAAGACCGATTAGATCATGAATTGGAAATTATTATTAAAATGGATTATTCAAGTTATTTTTTGATTGTTTCTGATTATATCAGATGGGCGAAAAATAATGATATTCCTGTAGGACCAGGGAGAGGATCAGGAGCTGGTTCTTTAGTTGCATGGTGTTTATCAATTACAAATGTTGATCCAATTAAATATAATCTAATTTTTGAAAGATTTTTAAATCCAGATAGAATTTCAATGCCAGATTTTGATATTGACTTTTGTGAAGATAAAAGAGACCTTGTATTTGAATACCTTACACAAAAATATAAAGACAGTGTTGCTCACATCATAACTTTTGGAAAATTAAAAGCCAGGATGGTTATAAGAGATGTGGGAAGAGTATTAGGGTTATCATATGGTTTTGTTGATAATATTTCAAAAATGATACCATTTGATCCCTCAAGACCTCAATCTTTATCAGAGTGTATTGCTGGAGAACCAAGGTTACAAAAAATGATCATGGAGGATCCTAGAGTTAAAAAATTAACTGATATCTCTTTAAAATTGGAAGGTCTCAATAGAAATTTTGCTACACACGCCGCTGGAGTAGTAATTGCTGATAAAAAATTAACTGAAATAGTTCCACTATATAAAGACGCTTCATCAAATTTATTATTGCCATCAACACAATTTGATATGTATTCAGCTGAAAATGCTGGGTTGGTGAAATTTGATTTTTTAGGTCTAAAAACTTTGACTGTAATACATAATACACAAAAATTAATTAGAAAAAAAAATAAAAAATTTGATATTGAAAATATAAGTTTTGAGGATCAAAAAGTTTTTGAACTTATGGCATCAGGCAAAACAGTTGGGTTATTCCAAATAGAAAGTGCTGGAATGAGAGATGCTTTGATTCAAATGAAACCAAACCATATCGAAGATATTATTGCATTAGTAGCTTTGTATAGACCAGGACCTATGAGCAATATACCTGTTTATAATGATTGTAAACATGGGAAAAAAACACCTGATTATTTACATCCTTTATTAGAGGATATTTTAAAACCAACTTATGGAGTTATTATTTATCAAGAACAGGTGATGCAAATTGCACAAAAATTATCAGGTTTTACTGCTGGGCAAGCAGACTTATTGAGAAGAGCTATGGGTAAAAAAAAAAGAGCTGAACTAGAGAAACAAAAGCAAAATTTTATTACAGGCGCAGTCAACAAAGGCATTGGTAAGGACATTGCAGCTGGTATTTTCTTAAAAATAGAGCCTTTTGCAGAGTATGGTTTTAATAAAAGTCATGCTGCTGCTTATGCTATAATTTCTTATCAAACTGCTTTTTTAAAAACATATTATCCTAAGGAATTTTTTGCAGCATCAATGTCGATGGATATATCTAATCAAAACAAGCTAAGTGAATTTTATGAAGAATTAAGAAGATTAAATATAGATATAATAAGACCAGACATAAATGAATGTTATTCCGATTTCAAAACTGAAGATGATAAATTTTATTATGCTTTAGGTGCTATTAAAGCAGTTGGATCAGAAGCAGTATCTAATATTGTCAAAGAAAGAGTTTTAAATGGAAAATTTTTATCTATAATTGATTTTATTAAAAGAATTAATCCGAAAGATATTAACAAATTACAGCTGGAGGGTTTAGTCAAAGCCGGAGCGTTTGATAAACTTAATAATAATAGACAATCTATCTTTAATTCGATACCAAGCATAATTACAAAATCTAAAAATGATTTTGATAATAAAATTGCTAATCAAATTGATCTGTTTGGTGATAACTCTGAGAGTGAAATTGATATTATAGAGAAAGTAAATGACTGGGAATTTGAAGATAGGCTAGCAAAAGAATTTGAGGCTGTGGGTTTTTTTATTTCGGATCATCCGTTAAACCAATACAAAGACGTTTTTAGAGATTATAAAATAATTGATTATCAAAATTTTTATAATAATGATGAAATAAAGGAAAATAATGTTGCGGCAACACTTTTAAAAATAAGAGAGAGAAAAACTGCTAAAGGCACACCTTATGCAGTCTTAAAATTGACTGATTTAAACAGTGTTTTTGAGTTATTTATATTTTCAGATGTTTTAGAATTAAATAGAGATTTATTAAAAGAGGGCTCCTCGTTAATTCTTACATTAAACAAATCTATCTCATCAGATGATGATAATATAAAGCGCATCAATGTTCGTAAAATTGCCTCATTAAAAGATTTATTCAATAGCACTATTAAACAGATTACAATTAATTTATCATCAAAAGATCAACTAAAATACGTTAAGAGTTTTCTTGATAAAAGAGGTGATACTTTAGTATATATCAATTTCTCTAATGAAAATGAGACATTTAGTTTTAAACTAAAAACACTAAGAAATATTGATAGAAAATCGCTTAATATTTTAAGAGATAAAGAAATAAGCCTTAATATACATTAATTTTTCCTTGTTAAATCTAAAAAATATTAGTAAATAGCGTCTTTAAATTAACTAATACGCACATAGTATTTGGTTTTAAACCTCCGGTCCTTAAATGGAAATTACTATGGTGGCTTAACCGGGAATAAATATGAAAATACCTAACGTAACAATACAACAATTATTAGAAGCAGGTGTCCACTTAGGTCACAAAACACTAAGATGGAATCCAAAAATGAAAAAATATATTTTTGGAAAAAGAGACTCTATCCACATTATTGACTTAACACAAACTTTAGAGTTAACAAAAGTTGCACTTCAAAAAGTATACGATACCGTTGCAAACAACGGTAAAATACTTTTTGTTTCAACAAAAAAACAGGCTTCAGAGGCCATAGCAGAAGTTGCAAAAGAAACTGATCAATATTTTGTAAACTACAGATGGCTAGGAGGGATGTTAACTAATTGGGGTACAATTTCAAATTCTATTAAAAAACTAAAAAAATTAGAAACAGACTTAGTTGCTGAAAATAGAGGATTTACAAAAAAAGAACTTTTAAAGATGAGTGTTAAAAAAGCCAAACTACAAAGATCTTTGGGCGGTATTGCAGAGATGAAAAAAGTACCAGATTTAGTATTCATAATTGATACAAACTATGAGTCATTAGCTATACAAGAATCTTCAAAGTTAGGAATACCTATAATAGCTATTTTAGATAGTAACTCAAATCCAGATGGAATAGATTTTCCAATACCTGGAAATGATGACGCCAGAAGAGCTATTGACTTATATTGTAAACTTATAAAAGAAACAATTATTTCTGCTAAGAAGTCTAATCCTGTAGAGGAAAAGAAAACTGAAAAAAAGAATGATACAAAATCTACAAAAACTATTCAAGAACTGGATAGAGAGAAATTAGAAAAAAAATTCCCAAAAGATAAAACGGAGATTTTGAATTAATGAGTGATATAGAAAAAGTAAAAAAATTAAGAGCTGCCTCTGGTGCTGGATTTAAAGATTGTAACCAAGCAATAAAAGAATCAAATGGTGATTTAGATAAAGCAATTGAAATTCTAAGAGTAAAAGGAATATCAAAAGCTTCAAAAAAAATGTCTAGAGATGCAAAGGAGGGGGTTGTTGCAGTAAGTGGAGATGATAAAAAGATATCTTTAATAGAAGTAAATTGTGAAACAGATTTTGTTGCTAAAAATGATGATTTTATAAAATTTGTTAAAGAGATAAGTGATATTAATAATTCTGTAAGCTCAAATATAGAGATATTAAATAAATCAAAAATGTCAGATGGAAAATCTGTTGAGGAAAATCTTGTTGCATTAATTGCAAAAATTGGAGAAAAAATTACAATAGGTAAATCAAAAACAATTTCAAATAAAGGAACTGTAAACTCAAAATATTTACACACCGTAGTTAAAGATAATTTAGCAAAGTTAGCAGTCGCTGTTTCGCTTGAAACAAAAGATAATTCTGAAACTGTAAAAAATTTTGGTAAACAATTATCAATGCATATTGCTGCTTCAAATCCTTTGGCATTAGATCAAAATTCAATTGATCAGTCAGTAATTGACAAAGAACAAGAACTTGTGACTGAAGAATTAAAAAACTCTGGAAAGCCAGCTGATATTGCTAAAAAGATAAGTTTGGGCAAAATGAATAAATTTAAGGAGGAAAATGCTCTACTATCTCAAGCTTGGGTAATGGAACCAAAAAAGAAAGTTCAAGATATTTTAAAAGAATTGTCAATATCTGATTTAAAGATAAAAGAGTTCGTAAGATTTAAGATAGGTGAGTAAATGTTTGATGATAAATCATACAGCCTTAAAATGGATAAGACTATAGAGGTTTTTGCTAAAGAATTATCTTCATTAAGGACCGGTAGAGCTAATTCAGCTATGTTGGATTTAATAAAAGTTGATGTATATGGTCAACAAATGCCAATAAATCAAGTTGCGAGTGTAACAACTCCAGAACCTAGAATGATCAATGTTCAAGTTTGGGATCAGAATAATGTTGCTTTAGTGGATTCAGCTATAAAAAAATCTGAGCTAGGTTTAAATCCGCAAATCGACGGACAATTAATTAGACTTCCAATCCCAGAACTAAATGAGGAAAGAAGAATTGAATTAAAAAAAATGATTAAGTCTATGGGTGAAAAATGCAAAGTATCAATAAGAAATATTAGAAGAGAAGCGAATGAAGAAATAAAAAAACTTCTTAAATCAAAAGAAATTGGAGAGGATCAAGAAAAATCATTTGAGAAGAGCGTACAAACAATCACAGATAAACATATTTCTATAGTAGATGATAAAGTATCATCTAAAGAAAAAGAAATAATGACAATATGAATCCATTAAATCATGTAGCCATAATTATGGATGGCAATGGTCGGTGGGGATTAAAAAATAAAAATTCAAGGAATGCAGGGCATAAAGCTGGCTTAAATACTGTAGAAAAAATTATTAAAGAAACAATTAAAAATAAAATACAGTTTCTTACTTTATATGCTTTTTCAACTGAAAATTGGAAAAGACCAAAAAAAGAAATTAATTATTTATTTACTTTGTTGGAGAATTTTTTAGTTAATAGAATAGAAGACCTTCATAAACAAAATATAAAATTAAAGATATTAGGATTAAAAAATTTTTCAAAAAGATTAAATAAATTATTAAATTTAGCTGAAAAAAAAACATATAAAAATAAGAAATTACAAATCAATTTAGCTTTAAATTATGGATCAAAATATGAAATAATTAATGCATTAAAAAATTTAAAAAAGAGTAAAGGAAAAATTAATGAAAGAAATTTGACTAAATTTTTATTGACTAAAAATATACCTGACCCAGATTTATTAATTAGAACAGGAAATACAAAAAGATTAAGTAATTTTTTATTGTGGCAACTCGCTTATTCAGAGATATTTTTCGAAAAGAAGTTATGGCCAGATTTTAAAGAAAAAGATTATAATAAAATAATTAAAAAATTTAAGAATATTAAAAGAAACTTTGGTAAAATATAATGAATCAACAACTCCAAAAAAGAATATTAAGTTCTTTAATTTTAATACCAATTACTTTTTTTTTTATAATTCAAGGTTCAATATTTTTTATTTTTTTTTTAATCTTATTCTTTTTAGCTACAAGCTTTGAATGGTTTAATATGACTAAAAAAAATAATATTATAAGATTTTTTGGTATTGTTTTTTTATTTTTTTCTTTTTCTAGCGCTTTTTTTGTTAGGGAAGATTATGGTTCAAATGGTTTTCTTTTTTTCATAATTGTTTGTATATTTACAGATATAGGTGGTTATGTATTTGGAAAAACCTTTAAAGGTCCAAAATTAACTTCAATAAGTCCTAATAAAACATACACAGGTGTTATTGGTAGTTTTTTATTTTCTTTAATAGCAGGTTTAGTTTTTATAAAATATTTTTGGAGTTCTGAAACTTACAAAACTGATATAGATCAATTTTTAGTTTTATTAATTATCATAACTATATCACTTGTTAGTCAAATAGGTGATTTAATTATTTCTTATTTTAAAAGAAAAGCTAAATTAAAAGATACCGGAAAAATTTTACCTGGACACGGAGGTCTTTTAGATAGAATTGATGGATTAATTTTTGTTATACCTTCAATTTATCTTTTATCTTTATAATGAAAAAAAAAATTGTAATACTTGGCTCAACAGGCTCAATTGGACGAAATACTTTATCAATAATTAGAAAAGATATAAAAAATTTTGATATAATCTTATTATCCACAAACAAAAATATTAAGAGAGTAATTAATCAAGCTAAAGAGTTTAAGGTAAAAAATATAATCATTAGTGACAGTAAAAATTTTTTAAAAGCAAAGAAAAAATATAAAAATTTAGATATCAATTTTTTTAATTCATTTTCTAAAATAGATAGTATTTTAAAAAAGAAAAAAGTTTTTTACTCTATGAATTCAATAATAGGTATGGATGGTTTAAAACCCTCTCTGAAGTTAATTAAGTATTCTAAAAATATTGCAATCGTGAATAAAGAGGCAATTATATGTGGTTGGAATTTGATTAAAAAGGAATTAATTAGATTTAAAACCAAATTTATTCCTATAGATTCTGAACATTTTTCTATTTACTCTCTAATGGGAAATAATCTTAATAAGAATATAGATAAGATATTTATAACCGCATCAGGAGGTCCTTTTTTGAAAAGATCCATAAAAAATTTAAATCAAATTAAAAAAAAAGATGCGCTTAATCATCCAAACTGGAAAATGGGAAAAAAAATATCAATAGACTCATCAACTATGATGAATAAAGTCTTTGAGGTTATAGAAGCTAAAAAAATTTTTGATTTAAAATATAAAGATATTTCAATATTAACTCATCCTAAATCTTATGTGCATGCAATAGTCAAATTTAAGAATGCTCTTACAAAAATACTAATACATGAACCTGATATGAGAATTCCAATATATAATTCTTTATATTCAGAACATAATTCAAAAATACCGTCAAAAAATATAGATTTAAAAATCCTAAATAATTTAGAATTAAAAAAAGTAGATACTAAAAGATTCCCTTTAACTAATCTAATTAACAAATTAGTAGAATATGACTCATTATATGAAACAGTATTAATTACTGTTAATGATTTTTTTGTTCTTAAGTTCCTATCAGACAAAATTAAATACAATGAAATGATTAAAATGATTTACAAGTATTCAAATTACCATGAATTTCTAAAATTTAGGAAAATTAAGCCTAAAAATGTTGAAGATATTTATAAATTAAGAAATTATGTAAGTTTAAAATTACAAACATTAAGTGTATAAAACCCATTTATGTATAAATTATTATCAAAAATTACCTCTATACTTATATTTACAAGCACATTCGCTTTTGCTGAAATATTAAATAAAGTAAATATTGAGGGAAATAAGAGAATTTCATCTGAAACAATTATTGTACTTGGAAATATACAAATAAACTCCGACTATGATGACAATAAGATTAATAATGTTTTAAAAAATTTAAATGATTCTAATTTTTTTAGTGATATCAAAATCGATTTTAAAAATGGTATACTTAACTTAATAGTAGAAGAAAATCCTATTATCGAAAATATAGAAATTACTGGTATAAAAAATCAAGATTTTAAAAAAGAATTATTAGAAAATATATCATTGAAAAATAGAATGTCATTTAATGAATATCTTCTTCAAAATGATATAAATTTAATTCAGAATATCTTTAAAACTAGTGGTTTTTATTTTGCCAAAATTAAAACTAAAATAAATAAAAATGATAATCTTAATTCAGTTCAATTAATATTTGATATTGATCAGGGTGATAGAGCAAGAATAAAAGAAATATCGTTTATTGGTGATAAAAAGATCAAAGATAAAAAACTCTTAGAAGTTATTGCATCTGAAGAACATAAATTTTGGAAATTTGTAACAAATAAAGTTTATTTAAATCAAAGCACAATTAACTTAGATAAAAGATTACTTGAAAATTATTATCGAAATAAAGGTTATTACAAGGTTAATGTTAGTGACTCTTTTGTAGAATATAAAGAGGAAGGCTTTAAACTGATATATAATATCGATGCTGGTAACCAATATTATTTTAATGATTTAAAATTAAATTTACCTATAGATTACGACAGTTCTCATTTTAAAGAACTTGAAAAAATATTTAATAAACTCAAGGGAAAAAAATATTCTTTAAATGATTTTAATTTAATTTTAAAAAAAATTGATAAAATTGCTTCATCGAAACTATATGATTTTATAGATTCAAAAGTTGATCATGAAATTTTTGATAATGATAAGATCAATATTACTTTTAATGTTATTGACTCTGAAAAATTTTACGTTGAAAGAATAAATATATCTGGGAACTTTCAAACTATTGAAGAGGTAATAAGAAACAGGCTAATAGTTGATGAAGGCGATCCATTGAATACACTTTTGTACAATAAATCAATCGATAATATTAGAGCTCTAAGAATCTTTAAAAATGTTAAAAGTGAAATAAAAGATGGTTCAAATGAAAATCTTAAAGTGATAGATGTAATAGTTGAGGAGAAACCCACAGGTGAGATTTCTTTAGCAGCTGGTGTTGGTACAAGTGGTTCAACTATTGGTGGAGGCATAACTGAGGGTAATTTTTTAGGAAAAGGTATTAAATTAGCATCTAATCTTGAAGTTTCTAAAGAAGCAATAAAAGGTAAATTTGACTACACAAAACCAAATTTTGCTTATACTGAAAATTCTTTATTTACCTCTATTCAAGCCACTACCTCTGATTATTTAGATGATTTTGGTTATAAAGTTTCAAATACTGGTTTTTCAATTGGAACAGAATTTGAACAATATGAAAATTTATTTTTTAGTCCTGAAGTTTCATTTTCACTTGAAGATTTAGAAACTAATTCCTCAGCTTCAACGCAACTAAAAAAACAAGAGGGAACATACGAAGATTTCTATATTAATTATGGAATTAATTATGATCAAAGAGATTCTGGATATAGAGCTACTTCTGGAAATAAAACTCTTTTCTTTCAAGAGGTACCTATAGTTTCAGGTAATAACGAAATAACAAATACTTTTATATTTACCCAATATAAAAGTTTTAGCGAAACAAATGATATGATTGGTAAAGCTAGTTTGTATTTAAAAACTGTTAATTCATTAGATGACTCTGATGTTAGAGTTTCAAAAAGAGGGCAAGTACCTTATAATCGTTTAAGAGGATTTGAAAAAGGAAAAGTAGGTCCTATAGATAATTCTGATTATGTTGGGGGAAATTATGTTACAGCTTTAAACTTATCAACAAACTTACCAGGTCTTTTGAGCACTGTAGAAATTTTAGACTTTTCATACTTTATTGATATTGCAAATGTTTGGGGTGTTGATTATGACAGCTCAATAGATGACTCAAATAAAATAAGAAGTTCCACAGGCCTTGGTATTGATTGGTTAACTCCAATTGGTCCTTTAAGTTTTTCATTTACAAAACCGATAACAAAAACCTCTACAGACAAGACAGAGTCTTTTAGATTTAATTTAGGAACCACATTTTAATGATAAAAAAAGTTAGGGTAATATTATCTTTATTTATTTTATTATTTTCAACACAAAGTATAGCAGAAGATAAAATTTTATTTATTGATATAGAGTATGTTTATATTAATTCAGTTGCTGGTAAAAAAGTAAGTGAGTTTATCGTTAAAGAGAGAAAAAAAATTGATAAAGATTTTTCAAATTATAAAAAGGAAATAGATGAAGAAAAAACTAAATTGATGAATCAAAAAAATATTTTATCTAAAGAGGAATTCCAAAAAAATACTCTAAGTCTACAAAATAAAG
>NZ_CVSS01000022.1 GCF_001180185.1 Candidatus Pelagibacter communis
AAAAATAAAAGATCTAACTGGTGCTGGAGACTTGTTCGCAGCAGGATATTTGCATGTTTTGATCAATTGTTTTCCCATACGGCCCATACAGCCTGTAATCGATATGTTTATTTTTTTCATCTATAGGAATTTTATAACTATCTTTTGATTTATTACAAAGATTAGTTTTTCCAGAAATTTTTTGCTTTTTGGAAGAATTTTTTAATACTAGGATTAGATTTTTCATTCTCAATTTTCCTAAATCTCTCTAACAATTCTTTTTGCTCTTTATTTAAGAAGACAGGCACTTCAGTTCTGACCTGAACATACAAATCACCAAAATCACCTCTTCGCATAAATGGCATACCTTTGCCTTTCAATCTGAATTGCTTACCATCTTGTGTACCATCTGGAATTTTGATCTTTGCTTTTTTTCCGTCTATTGTTGGGATTTCAATTGTTGTCCCAAGTGCAGCATCTGCAATTGAGATTGGAAATTCAAAAAATAAATTAACATCAGATCTTTTAAATAAATCATGAGACTCTACATTTACGAATAAATACAAATCTCCACTTCCACCACCTCTTACTCCTGCTTCTCCTTTTCCAGCAAGTCTAATTCTTGTTCCATCATCAACTCCTTTTGGAATAGTCACAGATATTTTTTTTGTTGTTTGTTTATTTCCTTGACCATTACAATCTGAACATGGATTTGTAATTTCCTCTCCACTGCCAGAACATTGTGGACATGTTTGTTGTACAGTGAAAAAACCTTGATTTGATCTAACTCGTCCATTTCCACCACAATATGTACATCTATCTGGATTGTAACCAGGCTTAGATCCATTTCCTTTACATGTATTACATTTTTCAGATGTTGAAAATTGTATATTTTGTTTTTTTCCTAAGTAAGCTTCTTCCAAAGTAATTGTTAAATCGTATCTTAAATCTGAACCCCTATTATTAGAATTGCCTCTTCTAGAGCTTCCTCTTCCTCTACCTCCGAAGTCACCAAAAAAATCCTCAAAAATATCTGAAAAGTCTGTGCTATTAAATCCCCCAAACCCTCCAAAACCACCTCGACCACCGCCTCCATTTTCAAACGCCGCGTGGCCAAAATTGTCGTAGTTTTCCTTTTTTGATTTATCTGATAGTACGCCATAAGCTTCACTAGCTTCTTTAAATTTATCTTCAGCGGTTTTATTACCAGGATTTTTGTCAGGGTGATATTTGACAGCTAACTTTCTATATGCAGACTTTAATTCATCAGGGCTAGCATTTTTAGTAACACCTAAGACATCGTAATAATCTCTTTTAGCCATGTAAATAACCTGGACAAATAGATGTCAGTTAAGCGCTTTTTTCTTTATTCTCGTCTTTTACTTCCTCAAAATCCGCATCAACAACATTATCGTCTTTCTTTTCCTTTTCGTCTTTTCCATCAGCTTTTTCAGAGGATGGTTTTGTACCTTGTTGTGATTTATAAATAGCCTCACCTAATTTCATCGAAGCTTGCACTAGTGTTTCTGATTTCTTTTTTATGTCCTCAATGTTTTCACCTTTTAGAGATTCTTTTAACTCACTAGAACTATCTTCGATTGCTTTTTTTTCTGCCTCAGAGATTTTTGAACCATGTTCTTTAAGATTTTTTTCTGTAGAATGAATCAAAGTATCAGCTTGATTTCTTACATCAACTGACTCCCTCTTTTTCTTATCAGATTCTTTGTTAGCTTCAGCATCTTTAACCATTTTTTCTATTTCTTCATCGCTTAAACCACCAGATGCTTGAATTTGGATTTTTTGTTCTTTTCCAGTTCCTTTGTCTTTTGCCGAAACATTCACAATGCCGTTTGCATCAATATCAAAGGTAACTTCTATTTGAGGCACTCCTCTAGGAGCTGGTGCAATTCCAACTAACTCAAAATTGCCTAAAACCTTATTGTCAGTAGCCATTTCTCGTTCACCCTGCAAAACTCTAATTGAAACAGCTGGTTGGTTATCTTCTGCAGTCGAAAACACTTGGCTTTTTTTTGTTGGTATAGTTGTATTTTTTTCTATTAATTTTGTTGAAACACCGCCCAATGTTTCTATACCTAGCGATAAAGGCGTTACGTCTAAAAGAAGAACATCTTTTACATCTCCTTGGAGAACACCCGCTTGAATTGCAGCACCCATAGCTACAACCTCATCTGGATTTACACTCTTATTAGGTTCTTTTCCAAAAAAATTTTTAACTTCCTCTACTACTTTTGGCATCCTAGTCATTCCACCAACCATAACAACCTCATCAACTTCGTTTGCAGTAATACCTGCATCCTTTAATGCTGTTTTACAAGGAGGCATAGTTTTTGAAATTAGTTCTTCTACAAGTGCTTCTAACTTTGCTCTTGTCATTTTGATATTAATATGTTTTGGACCAGTTTTGTCAGCAGTAATAAAAGGCAAATTAATATCTGTTTGTTCCGCTGATGATAATTCTATTTTTGCTTTTTCAGCAGCTTCCTTTAATCTTTGTAAAGCAAGCTTATCAGATTTTAAATTTATCCCGTTATCCTTTTTAAATTCAGAAATTAAGTATTCAACAATTGCATTATCAAAATCTTCACCACCCAAAAAAGTATCACCGTTAGTAGACTTAACTTCAAAAACTCCATCACCTAATTCAAGTATAGAAACATCAAATGTTCCACCACCTAAGTCATAAACTGCAATTTTCTTATTTTGTTTTTTGTCTAAACCATATGCTAAGGATGCTGCAGTTGGTTCATTTATAATTCTAAGTACTTCTAATCCAGCAATTTTACCTGCATCTTTGGTAGCTTGTCTCTGCGCATCATTAAAATATGCTGGAACAGTAATCACAGCTTTTGTTACTGATTGACCTAAATACTTTTCGGCTGTTTCTTTCATTTTTTGAAGAACAAAAGCTGAAATTTGCGAGGGAGAATATTTTTCTCCTTTAGATTCTATCCATGCATCGCCTTTATCTGAATTAATTATTTTAAATGGAGCTGACTCTATATCTTTCTTGACTGTTGGGTCATCAAAATTTCTGCCTATTAATCTTTTAACTGCAAAAATAGTATTTTCTGGATTTGTTACAGCCTGTCTTTTAGCAGGTTGTCCAATTAGTTTTTCTTTATCGTCTGTAAAAGCTACTACCGAAGGAGTAGTTCGTGTACCTTCAGCATTTTCTAAAACTTTGGGTTGACTACCCTCCATTATTGCAACACACGAATTTGTAGTTCCAAGATCTATTCCAATTATTTTACTCATATTTTTGTGTTCTCTCCTTCATATAGGGGTTAAATTCTATTCTACAAGCTAGTGTAAACATTATTTATCATCCGAATTTTCTTTATTTTCCTGGTTTTCTTTGTCAATTTTTTGAGTTTTTTTTGACACCCCAACTAAAGAGGGCCGTAGCAACCTATCTTTTATTGTGAAACCTTTTTGAATTTCTTGAATAATTGTACCAGGCTCTTTTTGATTATCCTCTATTTCTAACATAGCTTGGTGAAAATTAGGATCAAGTTTTTTATTTAAACAATCTATAGGCTTAATATTATTTTTTATAAAAATTGAAATTAAATCTTTATTTATTATTTCTAAGTGATCTAATGTTTTTTTTAATGCATCACTATTTTTTAATTTTTCGTCATTCTCTAAAATTTGCTTAGATCTTTCTAAATTATCAATTAAACTTAAAGCCTCTTTCGCAAATGATGTGCCACCATATTCAAATGCATCTTCCTTCTCTTTTTCAAATCTTCTTCTTTGATTTTCCATTTCAGCAAGTGTTCTTGTCAATTTATCCTCTAAACTTTTTATTTTTGTATCTGTATCTAGTTCTTCATCCTTCTCAGGAGACTTAATCTCATTTTCATGGATTACTTTTTCATTTTCCACATCATTATTAGAAGTGTTATTTTCGGTAGCAGGTTTTTGTTCTTGTTCTTTTTCCATTAGTGTTTATATGGTAAGATTTTTCAAAATTTCTAGGTTTATATGAAAAAAATTATAAATTTACTAATAGGCACAAATAATAAGGGAAAATTAAGAGAAATCAGAGCTCTGCTACCGAAAAATATCAAGTCTTTCTCAGTGTCTTCTTTTAAATTGAAAAGTCCTATTGAAAATGGCAAGACATTTGAGGAAAACTCTTTAATTAAGGCAAAATATTTTTCAAAAAAAACAAAGTTACTTTGCCTGGCAGATGATTCAGGATTAGAAATAGACATTTTAAATAAAGCCCCTGGAATTTATTCTGCAAGATGGGGAGGAAAAAATTCAGATTTTAGCAAAGCAATTAAAAAAGTTTATAGGGAACTAGATAAGAAAGATAAAAATTGGAAAAACAAAAAAATTAAAGCTCGATTTATTTGTGCTCTTTCAATTTGTTTTTTTGATAAAAAAATAGCATGTGTAAAAGGAAAAGTTGAAGGAACTATCTCATTAAAACCTTTAGGAAAAAATGGATTTGGTTACGATCCAATATTTATTCCTAGAGGAAAAAAAGTTACTTTTGGGGAAATGCCTTTTTTAAAAAAGTTTAAAATTGATCATAGATATCAAGCTTTTAAGAAAATTAGAAAATTTTTATAAGTGACCCTTGGTCAATTTTATAAAAATTTAATTGATGATTAATTTTATTATCTTTAATGTCAAAAATTCCTATTTTTCCTTTGAATGAATTTTTAGCATTGAATGCTTTATTCAATTCAGTAACATCATTTTTAAGAGATAAGTAATAAATTAAACCGACTAAATCATAACTTAATAAGGATATATGATTAGGATTTTGGTTAAATTTTTCTGAAAATTTTGTTTTAAAATTTTCTAAGTTTTTTTTATTTATTGAGGGATAATAAATTGGTTGTGAAGTTGTCTCGTTCAATAAACTTTCATCAAACCATTGATTAAAAGTAATAAAATATTTATTTTTTGGCGACACATCTGTATATAGCAAAGAAGTAATCACACTTTTAAGACTTTCATCAAAATCTGCAATTATAACAGAATCAAAATTTACATTTCCAATAGTATATCTTTTTTCAAGATTCTTTATTTTAATTTCTTTATTAGGATCCTCTGAATTCTCAAGTCTAGTTATTTCATCAATTAAGTTCTGTTTTCTAACTTCATAATTAGTAATTTTTTCTATTTGTTTTGTAAGTTTTGTTGGTTCAATATTGTAAAAATACTGTTTATAGGGTTTGATTTTGGATTTCTTTACACCTTGTTTGATTTCTAAATCATAATCTACATTAGGAATTAGTAATATCGGTTTTAAAATTTCATTTTGTTCAATAAATTTTTTAATTGTATTAAATTGAGAAGTTGAATTTATTCCTGTGCTTATAACATTTTTTGGAAGATTAATGGTTTTATTAGTAAATGATAAAAAAGTTATGTTATTTACTTCATCTAAATATGTTAAATTTTTGTAAAAAACTGGGCCTATTACAATTTTCACTCCAATTTGATCAAGCTCAAATGCAGAACGTAATGTTTTATCAGGATCTGATTTAGTGTCTCTAGGAAAAATTTCGATCTTATCAGAATTAATTTCCTTTAAAGCAAGACGTGTAGCTTTTATAATTTGTTTACCAATTTCTGCATTCTCACCGGTTAGTGGTACAAGAAGACCTATCTTAATTTTATTTTCATAAGCGGATCCCTCAATAATAAAAATTAGATTATAAATGGTTAAAAAAAGAATTATAAAAATTTTATTCATTTAATGTTACTATTACTTTAATACTGTTCAAATTATGGTAAACCAAAAATTAAATAATGATGGTCTAAAAAAAGGGCTGTATTTAATACCAACACCAATTGGAAATTTAGGAGATATTACTTTTAGAGCAATTAACATATTAGAAAATTCAGATTATATACTTTGTGAGGATACAAGAGTTTCAAAAAAATTATTAGATAAATATAAGATAAATACTAAATTAATATCAAATCACAAATTTAATGAAGTCAAAAATCTAAAGAAAATAATTAATTTGCTAAATCAAGATAATATTATTTCAATGATATCTGATGCAGGAGCGCCAGGAATATCTGATCCGGGAGCAATATTAATAAATGAATGTTTAAAACAAAATATTGATATAATACCCTTGCCAGGACCCTCAGCAGTTACTACAGCAGTTTCTGTAAGTGGTTTTGATGACAAATATTTATTTTATGGTTTTTTTCCTGATAAAGAAAAATTAATTAGAAAGGAATTAAAAAGATTGTCTGATTTAAATTTTTCTTTAGTTTTTTTTGTATCTCCAAAAAAGATAAATAAGATTATTCCTTTTATAAAAGAATATTTTATAAAAAGAAAAATATTAATATGTAGAGAGATTTCTAAATATTATGAGGAATATTTAAGATATGATGTTGAAAAATTACAGATTTTTAATAACGAGCCTAAGGGAGAGTTAACAATTGTTATTTCTGAAAAAAAAATTGATAAAAATTTCTCACAAACTTTGAGTGAATCAGATAAAAGAAATATTAAGAAAATGATTAATAAATTAACAATTAAAGAAATAACTAATTTAATTAATCAAAATAACAAAATCTCAAAAAAAGAAATTTATAATTTTTGTTTAAAATTAAAAAATGAGAAATAAATTTATTATAATTTTATTAGTTATGATGTTGCTTTCGGGCTGTGCTGGAGTAGCCTCTAAAGGTATTTTTGGAACAGGAGTGAGTGTCGCTTTTGACCCCAGATCAGTCGGTACTCAAGTTGATGATTCAATTATGCAAAAAAATTTATCAGGTCGAATTCTTCTCACAGATAAAAAATATATATTATCAGTTAAGAGCAAGGTGCTAGATGGTAGAATATTTTTAACTGGCAAAGTTGATAACCCAGAGGAAAAACTTAAAATTACTAAACTTGCATGGGAAACGGATGGAGTAAGATCAGTTAGAAATGACATTAAAATTAAAGAAAAATTTAACTTTCAACAATCTGCTAAAGATATTTTGATAACATCCCAGTTAAGATCTGCAATGATTTTTAATAAAAATATCAAGGCCAGCAATTATCAAATTGATACTTATAAAAAGAAAATTTATATTTATGGTATAGCACTTACATCTGATGAGAAAGATTTGGTGATAAATGAAGCTAAAGAAATTTTGGATGTTGAAGATGTAATTTCAAGTATTATCCTCGTTGATGATTTAAGAATTCAAAAAAATTAATCTTTTTGATAATTAATTACATCAGCTGAATATGCAGCAATTGAAGCTAAATTTATAATTTCAGATGTTGAGCTTCTTAAAGGAGCTATTTCAATTGGTAAACCAAGTCCTATTAGTAATGGACCAATTACCTTTGTGTCTCCCAAGCTTTTCATTAACTTATAAGATATAGCTGCACTATGTTGACCAGGCATTATTAGGATATTTGCATTACCTACTATATTAGAAAAAGGATATAAATTTTTATAATCTTTGTTAAGAGCAACATCAGGCTGCATATCTCCATCAAATTTAAAGTCTACTTTCTTTTCTTTTAAAATTTCTACAGCCTCTCTAATATGTTTAGTTCTACTTGTGATTGGTTGACCGAAAGTCGAATGAGAGACAAACGCTACTTTTGGATCGATACCAAACAATCTTACTACTCGGGCACTAGAGATAGCTATTTCTGATAACTGTTCTGAAGTTGGATATTCATGAACACTTGTATCCCCTATGAATATTGTTTTTCCCTTGTTAACAACCATATTTAATCCGAACATTATTTCTCCAGGTCGTGCTTTAACAACTTGAATAATCTTTTTTAAAGAGGCACCAAATCTTCTAGTATTACCTGTAACTGCGCCATCAGCATCCCCACAAGCAACCATACAAGAGGCCCAAATTACTCTGTCATTTCTTACAAGTCTGTCACAATCCCATTCTAATAATCCCTGTTCTCTTTGAAGTTTTTGGAACAAGAATTTTACGTATTTTTCTCTTTTTGACTTATCTTTTGAATTAATTATTTCTATATCAAAATTTTCATTGTATCCAATTTTTTTAATCTGTTCTTTTATTTTTTCTACTTTCCCAACTAAAACAGGAGTTCCTAATTTTGAATTCTTAAAGGCAATTGCTGCCTTAAGGGTATTTTCGTCTTCACCATCAGCGAAAACAATTTTTTTTTGATTTTTTTTAATATATCCATTTATACCTTGCATAATTGTTACTGTAGGGTCTAGTCTTTGTTTAAGTTGTTCTTGGTATTCTTCAAAATTATTAATTTTTTTTCGAGCAACACCAGTTTCAATTGCTGCCTTTGCAACAGCCACTGGAATAATACTAATTAATCTTGGATCAAATGTTGAGGGAATTATATAATTCTTGCCATAATGTGGTCTTTCACCTCCCATAGCTGCAACAACTTCATCTGGAACATCTTCTCTTGCTAATTTTGCAATTGCATTTGCAGCGGCTATTTTCATTTCCTCATTTATTGTTTTTGATCTAACATCTAAAGCACCTCTAAAAATGTAGGGAAAACCAATTAAGTTATTTACTTGATTAGGATAATCTGATCTACCAGTTGCAATGATTGCATCATCTCGTACTTCTTCAATCTCCTCTGGAGTAATTTCTGGATCAGGGTTAGCGCAAGCAAAAATTATTGGATTTTTTGACATTTTTTTAACCATATTCTTCGTCAAAGCTCCTTTTGCAGAAAGTCCTAAAAAGACATCAGCATTTTTAATTGCATCATCTAATGTCCGGTCTGATGTTTCTATTGCATGTGCTGATTTCCATTGATTTAATTTTTTTCTTCCTCTGTAAATTACACCTGTACGATCAACCATTGTGATATTTTTTTGAGGTACCCCAGTTTTTTTAAATAGATTAGCACAAGCCATTGCTGATGCACCTGCTCCATTCACAACTATTTTAATTTTATTTATTTTTTTTTTGCTAATATCTAATGCATTAATTAATGCGGCAGTCGTTATAATAGCTGTACCATGCTGGTCATCGTGAAAAACTGGAATATCTAGAATTTCTTTAAGCTTTTCCTCAATGACAAAGCAATCAGGTGCAGCAATATCTTCTAGATTAATACCCCCAAATGAAGGTGCAAAGTTTTTAATTGAATTAATGATTTCTTCTGAGTTCTGAGAATTTATTTCAAGGTCAATCGAATCTATATCGGCAAATCTTTTAAATAAAACAGCCTTTCCCTCCATTACTGGCTTAGAAGCCAAAGCACCTAAATTTCCCATGCCCAAAATTGCCGAGCCATTACTGATCACGGCTACAAGATTCCCTTTGCTTGTAAAGTCATAAGCGGCCTCTGGATTTTTGTTAATTGCTTTAACGGGGGCCGCAACACCTGGAGAGTACGCAAGAGCGAGATCTCTTTTTGTGGTCATATTTTTAGATGAAACAATTTCTATTTTTCCTGGTTTTTTGTCGGAATGAAATTCTAACGCTTCTTTTTCAGTATAATGATCTGTTTTAGTTTTTTTCATTTCTGATAATTAGATGTACAAATGGGGTAAAATTAAGACTAATATGATTTATGAACTTAATTAAGTCAACTGGGACTTTTAGTTTTTTTACTATAATAAGCAGGATACTCGGTTATTTGAGAGATATTTTAATTGCTATTTTTCTTGGAACCAGTTTTTTAGCAGATGTTTTTTTCGTTGCTTTCAGGATACCAAATACTTTTAGAAGATTATTTTCTGAAGGAACTTTTAATGCAGCATTTGTGCCTAGCTATTCCTCAGAATTAGTTAAAGGAGAGGCTAAATCTAACAGATTTGCAAATGAAGTTTTCAACTTATTATTTTTAGTTCTCTTAGCCCTAGTTTTAGTAGTTCAAATATTTATGCCAATATTTGTATCTCTTATAGCCCCTGGATTTATAGATGATCATGAAAAAATGAATATCGCCATTAATCTTACAAGAATAACATTCCCATTTCTTTTATTAGTTTCTCTAGCATCTTTTTTTTCAGCAATACTTAATTCTCAT
Organism: Candidatus Pelagibacter communis; assembly: GCF_001180185.1. Classification (GTDB taxonomy): domain Bacteria; phylum Pseudomonadota; class Alphaproteobacteria; order Pelagibacterales; family Pelagibacteraceae; genus Pelagibacter; species Pelagibacter ubique_F. The sequence goes on from NZ_CVSS01000022.1 coordinate 9,989, forward strand.
AATAGATTTGCAGAGGCCGCTGCTGCACCTATTATTTTAAATATTATTCTAATAACCATTTTATTTTTTGCTAAATTATTTGGCGACAAGTTAGTCTATATATTATCTTTTGGAGTTACTTTTGCAGGATTTATTCAACTTTTGTTTTTATTTTTTTTCGTTAAAAAATATTTTAAATTAGAATTAATTTTAAAATTTAAGATTTCAAATAAAGTTAAATTTTTTTTTAATAAATTGCTTCCAAGTATTTTTTCTTCAGGTGTTACTCAAATCAATATTCTGATCGGAACAATTATAGCATCATTTCAAGCAAGTGCCGTTTCATTCCTTTATTATGCTGATAGAATTTATCAAATTAATTTAGCAGTAGCCGGCATCGCAATTAGCGTTGTCATTCTGCCCCAATTATCAAAACATATAGCAAACAAAAATAAAAAAAAAATAGATCTAATCCAGAATAAGGCATTAGAATTAAGTTTGTTTTTAAGCTTACCAGCATCTATAGCATTACTAATTGCCTCGGATGAAATTATTTCTGCATTATTTGGTTATGGACAATTTGATGAAATTTCAGTTACTAATTCAGCAAAAGCGCTTTTTTATTTTAGTATTGGACTTCCAGCTTTTGCTATGATGAAAGTTTTTTCAAATTTCTTTTTTGCAAACCATGATACTAAGACACCTTTTTATATATCATTAATATCAGTATTATTGAATGTATTAATCAGCGTTTATTATTTCAGATCAATTGGTTTTATAATTATTCCAATAGCAACAACTATATCATCTTGGTTTAATTTGTTGATTTTATTCTTTTTCCTTCAAAAGAGAAGTTTATTTAGTTTCAGTAATTTGTTTGTTAAAAGATTTATTAAGATTGTCTTTTCCTCAATTCTAATGGGTTTATTCTTTAATTATTTAGTCATATTATTTAATGAAGAACTTTTATTTGAAAATTCTTTTAAATCTTTTTATCTAATTTTATCAGTTATTTTAGGACTTGGTTTTTATCTAATAGTATCCTATCTGATCAAAGCTTTTCAATTGGAAGATATTAAATTAAAGTATTAACAATGAGTAAAAAAATATTTTCGGGGGTACAACCTACTGGTAATTTACACTTAGGAAATTATTTAGGCGCAATTAAAAATTTTGTTGAACTAAATAATGATTTAGAAAATGATTGTATTTTTTGTGTTGTTGATTTACACGCGATAACCGTAAAACAAGACCCAAAAGAACTTAAAAATAATATAAGAGAAACCGTAGCAACATTTGTTGCCTGTGGGATAAATCCAAAAAAAAGTATAATTTTTAGTCAATCTTCAGTTCCTGCTCACTCAGAAGGAGCGTGGTTATTAAGTTGTGTTGCAAGAATGGGGTGGTTAAACCGTATGACTCAATTTAAAGAAAAGGCTGGTAAGGACAAAGAGAAAGCGAGTATTGGGCTTTTTTCATATCCAGTACTAATGGCAGCTGATATTTTGTTATATGACTCAACGCATGTTCCAGTTGGAGAAGATCAAAAACAACATTTAGAATTATGCAGAGATATTGCTCAAAGGTTTAATAATGAATATAAAGTTGACAATTTTTTTAAAACACCAGAACCTTTAATACAAAAAGAATTTTCAAGAATAATGAGCCTTAAGGATGGAACAAAAAAAATGAGTAAATCTGAATTGTCAGATTTAAGCAGAATAAATTTAACCGATGATAAAGATTTAATTGTAAATAAAATCAAAAAAGCAAAAACAGATCCATTACCACTACCTTCAAGTCTTGATGAATTGAGAGAAAGACCAGAGGCAAAAAATCTCTTAGGAATATATTCTAGCTTATTAAATTCAACAATGAGTAAATCAATTAGTGAATTTGAAGGAAAAAATTTTTCAGAATTTAAAGAGAAGTTGTCTGAGGTTTTAGCTGAAAAAATGGATCCAATCTCAAAAGAGATAAAAAAATTAATGAATGAAAAACGATTCTTAGATGAAATTTTGTTAGACGGTTATAAAAAAGCTTATGAGATTTCATTTTTAAAGATTAAAAAAATGCATGAAATTATAGGTTTTTAATTAAATTCATAAAAAAATTCCAATTTCAATATAATTGAATATATATAAGTTATGTTTGTTCAAACTGAAATAACACCTAATCCTAATTCATTAAAATTTTTACCTGGCAAAACAGTTTCAAATAGTGGGTCGTTTGAAATTACAAAAAAAGATGACGTCAAAAATGATTTAATAAGAAACTTAATGTCAATTAATGGTGTTGAGGGTATTTTTTTAGGTAAAGATTTTATCTCAATAAATAAATTTGATAATGTTTCATGGGATGAAATAAAACATATAGTTATATCTTTAATTAATGATTTTTATTCAAGTGGTAAAGAATTTATTATAGATAAAAGTCCATTTGAAGATGACCAAAATCTTGGAGAATTAGAAAGAAAAATTGTAAAAATTTTAGACGAAAAGATAAGACCTGCTGTAGCTAAAGACGGTGGTGATATAAAATTTAAAGAGTTTAAAGATGGTGTAGTAATGGTGCAACTACAAGGAAGTTGCTCAGGATGTCCAAGTTCAACAATGACGCTTAAACAAGGTGTTCAAAATCTTTTATGTCATTACTTGCCAGAGGTAAAAGAGGTTATAGCAGTATAGAATGAAAAAAATTATTAAAGGAAAAATTAAAGTTTTTAAAACTTTTGATGATAAAAATTTAGGTTCTTTAGCAAGAACTTTTATTAGCAGTCTTGCTTTGATATTTGTATTTTATTCATTACCCATAATGATTAATTTTACTAATGATAAAATTTTAAATAAAAAGGAATTTAGAAATAATTCAAAAACTGTTCTCGCTTACACATTAGATAAGAAAATTAATAAATCCTCTGAAGTAGATGAAGAATATGATGAAAGAGATTTACTTGTAGATATTTATAGCTTGAATGATAAGGAAACAGACTCAGTAAGATTAGATGCATCTACCATAAAACAACTTTATGAAGATACCGGTTATAAATTAGATGATATAAGAAAAAAAAAATTGGTTAAACCTATCGCTTTAGACTCATTTCCAAGAGAAATTAAAATGATAGAAAATACTAAAAAAAGAAAAGAATTTTTTATACAGATTGTATTGCCACTAATTTTACAAGAAAATAATAATATTCGTTTAGATAGAAAAAGACTGTTCAGTATTATTAATAAAAGTAACAATACAGATTTAGAAAAAAAATGGTTAAACAAAAAATATAAACAATATGGAATTCCATCGAAGGATCTATCAATTCTTAAAATAAGAATGGATGAGATACCAGTATCTTTGGCACTTGCACAAGCAGCAAAAGAAACAGGGTGGGGAACTTCAAGATTTGCTCAAGAAGGAAATGCGCTTTTTGGTCAGTGGACTTGGTCAGGTGAAGGATTAAAACCGAAAGAGTCAGATGAAAATGAGGGTCATAAAGTAATGAAGTTTAATGTTCTTCAGGCATCAGTAAGAGCCTATCAACGAAACTTAAATACTCACAAAACTTATAGAGAGTTTAGACTTGCTAGAGCTAAACTTAGAGATGCTGATAAAGATTTAGATAGTATTATTCTTTCAAAATATTTAGATGAGTACGCTGAGACAGGTGAACAATATGTTAAGACGTTGCAGAAAATTATAAACCAAAATGATTTAAAAGATTTTGATAATGCAAAACTTTTACCGTCAAGTCTTGAATTGGAAAGTTTGATTTAATTTTTATTAACTATAAATTGTGTTCCAAACCATCTCCATTTACCGTTGTCGTTTAAAGAACAATTTATCCTCCCTCTTCTTGGAAGAAAAGGCTCTCTAAAACTAACTGTTAGAGTATTTTCCTTAATGTTTATATTTGATTTTTCCCATTTACCACCCTCATTAGAATAGCATGAAATATTTTTTATATTTTTTTGGTTTTCAAAAAATTCTACATAAAACTCTGGTGGATTATTTTGATCATAAATTTTTTTTTCAATTGGAAATAAATTTTTGTATTCAAGGGGATAAGTTTTAATAATTGATTTAAATCTTTCAATTTTGCCATAATTTTCATTAATAGGAAATCTAGGTAGTTGAAATTTTTCCTTATTTACATCTATAACACCCGAATGTTGGCCAAACGCAAAACTGAAGTTTTTTGAAGCATAATTTCTCATAAATTCTGAGTACTCACCAAATGGATAAGAAAATAAATCAGGAATGTATCCAAGTTTGTTTTGAAAGATAGAATTTGCTTTTTTTATATCTTCAATAAATTCAGCATCACTTTTTTCTATAAGATATTCATGAGTGTGCGAATGATGACCTATTACAACAAAATCTTCTCTTTCAATTTCTTTGATTTGATCCCACGTCATATAGCCTTTTTTTCCAACTGGTTCAGTGGACACAAATAAGATGAATGGTATTTTTTCCTTTTTTAAATATGGCCATGCTGAGTCGTAAAATGACTTGAAACCATCATCTATCGTAAGAAGTATTTTTTTTCGTCCTTTTGCAATACCAAAATTTTTTTTAAAATCATTTGCATGAATGAAATTATAGTCAAGATCTTTTATCAATTTTAAATGCTCTAAAAAAATTTCAATTCTGATATTTGTTGAAGGATACTTATTTTCGTTAAATCTATGATACATTATGGACAAAACACCTTCATCTTGTGAAAATTGTTTGATATTATTTTCCTGTGCATTAGAATTTGATAAAATAACAAAACATAATATGAATAACTTAATTATTGATGCAGCCAATGAAAAAATATTTTTAATGCTCATTAAAGATAAAAATATTTATAGTATTACTCACGATAATAGTAAAACTAATTATGAAAAACTTACGATTTTAATAAATAACTTTCTAAAAGAGAATGGCCTGAAGATAGCTAATATTTCTAATTTGTATGTAAATAGAGGGCCTGGAAGTTTCGCAGGCATAAGAAATTCACTTGCTGTTGTTAAGGGAATCTATGTGACAAAAAAAATTGATTATTATTGTTTTAGTTTTGATGATTTTGATAATTTAGACAATGATAATTATGAAAATATCCCTACATTGTGTGATAAATTAAAGTTTAAAAAAAATTTGATTAATCCTATTTATTTAAGTTAAATTGAAATTATGTCAGAAACAATAGAAGCAAAATGTTTATCAAAAGGGGTTAAGTTAACAGATCAAAGAAGAATTATTGCAAAAGTTATGTCCGAATCAACTGATCATCCAGATGTAGATGAACTTTATAAGCGCGTCTCTCAGATAGATTCTAAAATAAGTATTGCCACTGTGTATAGAACTGTAAAATTATTTGAGGAGTCAGGAATTTTAACTAAACATGAATTTAAAGGTGGCAAGGCAAGATATGAAGAATTAAATGAAGGTCATCACGATCATTTAATTGATGTTAAATCAGGAGAAATTATAGAATTTGTTGATGAACAAATAGAACAATTACAAAAAAAAGTTGCAGAAAAATATGGATATACATTGGTTGACCATAAATTAGAATTATATGGTGTCAAAAAAAAATCCAAGTGAAGCTAAATGAATAAAAAAATTTTTATAAAGACATTTGGTTGTCAAATGAATGAGTATGACTCTGATCGAATATATGACATAGTTAAAAAAATTGGATATGAAAAAACAGATTATTATGAGAAAGCTAATTGTTATTTATTAAATACTTGTCATATAAGAGATAAAGCCAAAGAAAAAGTTTATCACGAAATAGGAAGAGTAAAAAAAATTTTTAGATCAAAAAAAAAACCATTAGTAATCGTAACTGGATGTGTAGCACAAGCTGAACACGAGGAGATGCTAAAGAGAGAACCTTTCATTGATTTGATAATAGGTCCACAGTCCTACCATAAGATTAATGATAAAATTCTAAATTTTGAAAATCAAAAGACTCAAAGAGAGGAAACAGAATTTGACGCTATTTCTAAATTTGAGTATTTGAATAAAATAAAAAATAACAATAAAAAAATTTCATCTTTCTTAACAGTTCAGGAAGGCTGTGATAAATTTTGCCATTTTTGTGTAGTTCCATTTACAAGAGGTCCAGAGTATTCTAGGCCCTTTAAACAAGTTTTGGATGAAGCAAAATATTTGGCTGATAATGGAGTAAAAGAAATAATTCTTTTAGGTCAGAATGTTAATGCCTACAGTTATGAAGGTTTACGTTTATCAAATTTGATCATGGAACTCGACAAGATTTCTAATTTAGAGCGTGTTCGTTATACAACATCACATCCAAAAGATATGACAAATGATTTGATTGAAGCATATAAATATTCAAAAAAATTAATGCCATTGGTACATTTGCCAGTCCAGAGTGGTTCAGATAAGATATTAAAATTAATGAATAGAAAACATACAATTAATATGTATTTAAAAATTTTTTATGAATTGAAAAAAATTAATCCCGAAATTGAGTTTTCAAGCGATTTTATTATTGCATATCCAGGAGAAGACAAAAATGCATTTGAAGATACTATAAAACTTATAGAAGAGGTGAAATTTATTAATTCTTTTTCTTTTATTTTTAGCCCCAGACCTGGAACCATTGCTTCAAATTTACAAACTATTGAAAAAAAAGAGGCAATAAAGAGATTAGAGATTGTCCAACAAAAGTTATTCATTAATCAAACAAAAATGAATAAATCCCTTGAAAATAAAACAATAAATGTATTAGTTGAAAATCGAACAGATAATAAAAAAAAACTTTTTGGTAAATCTGAGTACATGACTTCAGTCTTATTTGATGGTGATGATGATTTAATTGGCAAAATTGTGAAAGTAAAAATTACTAACAGTAATCAAAATACTTTATTTGGACAGATTGAAAATCAATCTAATCAGAAGGTAGCTTAAACTTTGAGTATTGGTATAAAAAAAAATTTAGATGCAAATTTAAAATTTGTATATTCTGAAAATAATACACTAAGTGTAATTTTCCCAAAAAATGATCTTTTAATGGGGGTTTTAGGAGAATTTAACCAAAATTTGAAAGAATTAGAGAAAATCACTAATTCAAATTTATATTCAAGAGGTAATTCTATATTGATTAAATCAACCCCAGACAAAAATGAAATAGTGAAAAATGCAATTCAATTTTTAGTCAATCAATTTTTAATCAATGGAAATATAGAGAATAAAGACATATTATCTTCTGTGGATAAATTTATGATTGACGAAAAAGTTAAAAATCAAAATGTTACGGATATTATTAAAACACCTAAAAAGTCAATTATTCCAAGATCAGAAAAACAAAAAAAGTATGTCAGAGCATTAAGACAAAGTGAAATTATTATTTCCGCAGGACCAGCTGGAACAGGAAAAACATTTTTAGCTGTTGCTGTAGGTTTAACAATGCTACTTGAAAAAAAAATTGAAAGAATAATTCTATCTAGACCTGCAGTAGAAGCTGGAGAAAGACTGGGCTTTTTACCTGGTGACATGAAAGAGAAAGTAGATCCTTACTTAAGGCCATTATATGACTCCTTGTATGATTTGTTTCATTTTGAAAAAATTCAAAGAATGATTGAAATTGGAGATATTGAAATTGCTCCTTTAGCATTTATGCGGGGTAGAACATTAAAAAATTCTTTTGCTATTTTAGATGAAGCTCAAAATGCAACCGATACTCAAATAAAAATGTTTTTAACAAGAATTGGAGAAAATTCAAAAATTGTAGTTAATGGTGATCCGTCACAAATAGATTTACCAAATAAACAAATGTCGGGTTTAGATAGATCAAAAAAACTTTTGTCACATCTAAATGAAATATCAATTATAGATTTTGATCATTCTGATGTTGTAAGGCATCCACTTGTATCTAAGATTGTTAAAGCTTATAACAATAATAATGATTAATGTAGAGGTAGTATCAGAAGAAAAAAACTGGTCTAAAAAGATAAAAAAAAAAGAAATCTTCTTTCAATCAATATGTAAATCTTTCCCTAAAAAATATCAATTTCAAAACAAAAAAATATTTTTCACTTTATTGTTATCAAATAACAAGCAGATAAAGAAATTAAATAAAAAGTTCCGAAATAAGAATAAACCAACAGATATATTGTCCTTTCCTTTTAAAGACAAAACACAAAAAAAAAGATTATATTTAGGAGATATAATAATCAGCTATAACTTTATGAACACATCTCAAAATAAAAAATTAAACTTATTCCATGATAATGTAATAAAAATATTCATACATGGATTTCTACATTTGCTAGGCTTTGATCATGCAAAATTAAATGATTATAAAAAAATGCTAAAAGAGGAAAATAAGATTTATCAATCAGTAATAAAAAAACTTTATTAAATTGAAAAGTAAGATTTATTTTAATTATATTTATCTTTTGATCTTAGGTGGATTATCTTCTCTAAGTTTACCACCTTATAATTTTGTAATAATTAATATTTTTACTTATAGTTTATTTTTTTTATTTATATTTAAGAAAATCAAAACTGAAAAAAAATTTCAAAGATTTCTATATGGGTGGTTTTTTGGGTTCGGATATTTTTTAACAAATATTTATTGGATTACAATATCTCTAACATTTGATTCAAATTTTAAATTTTTAATTGTGTTTGCTTTAATTTTAATTCCTTCGTTTCTTGCAATTTTTTATGGTTTAGCAATTTATTTATTTTTTCTCTTTAATATTAATAAGCCAATAATTAGTTTGTTGATATTTTCACTGTCACTAGGTTTCTTTGAGTTTTTAAGAGGTACTATTCTAACTGGTTTTCCTTGGAACCTAATTGTTTATAGTCTCTCCAATTATCTTGAAATTTTACAAATTTTGTCATTATTAGGCACTTATGCGTTAAACATGTTATGTTTAACTTTTTTTGCGAGTCCAGCTCTTTTTATCTTAAGAAGAGATAGAAAAGAAATTATCGCGTGTATTTTATTTATAGCATTGCCAATAGTTTTATTTATTTATGGATCATCTAAAATTGATTCATTTCAATCACTAAAAAAAATGAATAACGATTTGACTATCAGAGCTATTGGATCAAATATTGATCTAGAGAGATTTTATGGAAATGTGGATCCCACCTCAATTATAGAGGAATTAATTGATATAAGTAGCCCAAATTTGAATATGAAAACCCTTTTTTTATGGCCAGAGGGAATAATTCCTAAAATTAATCAGAAAGAGTTAAAAAATTTCGAATTTTTATTTAAACAAAAATTTAATGAAAATCATTTTTTTGGAATAGGTATTAACAATTTTGAAAAAATTAATGATCAAAATAAGTTTTATAACTCTTTTACATTTTATGATAATGAACTTAATTTGATTAGTACATATAATAAAGTTAATTTGGTTCCATTTGGTGAATTCTTACCTTTTGAAAAATTACTGAGCAGATTTGGTCTAAAGTCTTTAACTAATGAATATCAATCTTTTCACAAAGGAAAAAATAGAGAAGTAGTTAATATTAATAGGAACAGTATAGATTTAAAGATATTACCGCTCATATGTTATGAAATAATTTATTCAGGTAAGATATTTGATAATTTTGATTTTGATTATATTATAAATATCTCTGAAGATGGTTGGTTTGGTAATTCAAATGGTCCATATCAACATTTTTCGCATAGTATTTTTAGATCCATTGAAAGTGGCAAATATTTAATTAGATCTGCAAACAATGGTATTACAGCAGTGGTTAATCCTACTGGTTTCATCGAAAAAAAAATTTCATTAGGAAATTCAGGTTACATAGATTTTTCTGAAAAAAAAGTTTTAAATACAACCTTGTTCGCACAACATGGGAATAAAATGTTTTTATATTTAATTTTGTTGTATATTTTTTTGATATTTTCATTTAATAGAATTTTATAATGAGTAATTTAAAAAATTATTTTTTTACAAGTGAATCTGTTTCTGAGGGACATCCAGATAAAGTTTCAGATAGAATTTCAGATATGGTTGTTGATACATACTTATCTAATGATCCCTATTCTAGGGTAGCCTGTGAAACTTTAACAACTACAAATAAAGTTGTTCTTGCAGGTGAAGTAAGAGGACCTTCTATTAAAAAAGATGAATTAATACAAAAAGTAAGAAATTGTATTAAAGACATAGGTTATGATCAAGAGGGTTTTAGTTGGAAAGAAACAACTCAAATAGAAAGTCATTTACATTCTCAATCGGCAGATATAGCAATGGGAGTAGACTCCTCAGGTAATAAAGATGAAGGTGCTGGCGATCAAGGTATTATGTTCGGATATGCATGCAATGAAACAGATGATTTCATGCCAGCTCCTATTTACTATTCGCATAAAATACTAAGACTCATGGCTAATGATCGTAAATCTGGAAAGCTTAAAAATATTGAACCTGATTCTAAAAGTCAGGTTACATTTGAATATGAAAATGGAAAACCAAAAAGGGTAAAATCTGTCGTAATTTCCTCACAACATTCAGCTGACATTGATCAAAATAAAGTAAGAGAATTACTTCGACCTTATATGATTAATTCAATTCCTAAACATTTTTTAGAGAAATTCGATGATGAAGAACTATATGTAAATCCCACTGGTAATTTTGTAATAGGTGGACCAGACGGAGATTGCGGACTGACTGGACGGAAAATAATAGTAGATACTTATGGTGGAGCGGCTCCTCATGGAGGAGGCGCATTTTCAGGCAAGGATCCAACAAAAGTCGATAGATCTGCAGCATATGCATCAAGATATATAGCAAAGAATATCGTTGCATCTAAAATTACAAATAAATGTTTAATCCAACTTGCTTATGCAATTGGGGTTTCTAAACCACTTTCAATATATGTAGATTTATTTGATAATGATTTAGAAAAAAGCAAATTTATAGAGGAGAAAATAAGAAAAAATTTTGACTTGAGTCCTAGAGGAATTAGAGAGATGTTAAATCTTAATAAACCTATCTACCAGAAAACAGCAGCTTATGGTCATTTTGGAAGAATGCCTGAGAAAGATGGAGCATTTTCTTGGGAAAAAACAGATAAAACTGATGTTTTTTTAAAATAGTTTCTATTGAATTAAAAAAAAACTTTTATATATTGCATTTACATTAATGGATAATCAAAATGGGCTTTAGCCCATTTTTTTTTGGAGTAAACAAAAAAATGTTAAACAAAAGAGCTGATAAATTAGAATTATTAAGAATTGCGGAAGCTGTAGCGCTGGAAAAATCAATTGATAAAGAGCTGATAATCAGCTCTATGGAAACAGGAATAGCTAAAGCTGCTAAGTCGAAATTTGGGCAAGATAACGAAATTAAAGTTCTTATAAATCGTGAGAATGGGGATATAGAACTTTTTAGAAAATTAATAATTTCTGAAAACCCTGAGAATAACAACACTGAAATTAAACTTGAGGATGCAATATCACTTAATCAAATTAACAAAGACAAAAAGATTGGTGATGAAGTTTTACAACCTCTTCCTTCATTTGATTTTGGTCGAATAGCAGCTCAAACAGCTAAGCAAGTAATAAGTACTAATGTTAGAGAAGCAGAGAGAGAGAGACAATTTAATGATTTTATAGATAAAAAAGATAGTATTTTGAGTGGAATTGTAAAAAGATTAGAGTTCGGAAATGTAATAGTAGATCTTGGACGAACTGAAGCAATAATTCAAAAAAATGAAATGATACCAAGAGAAAATATTAAAGCTGGAGATAGAGTAAAGGCTTATTGTTATGATGTAAGAAGAGAGCCTAGGGGTCAGCAAATTTTTTTATCAAGAGCACATCCAAAATTTATGGAAAAACTATTTGTTCAGGAAGTTCCAGAAATTTATGATGGTCTAATAGAAATAAAATCTTCATCAAGAGATCCTGGAAGCAGGGCAAAAATTTGTGTAAAAGCGGTAGATACCTCTTTAGATCCTGTTGGAGCTTGTGTGGGTATGAGAGGTTCAAGAGTTCAAGCTGTTGTAAATGAACTTCAAGGTGAGAAAATAGATATTGTCAATTGGTCAGAAGATCCAGCAATTCTAGTTTCAAATGCATTATCTCCTGCAGATGTTCAGAGAGTAAATGTAGACTCGGAGAGAAAAAAACTTGATGTTATTTTGACTGAAGAAAATCTTAGTAAAGCGATTGGTCGAAGAGGTCAAAATGTTCGACTTGCAACAAAGCTTTTGAATTATGAAATTAATATTATGACTGATCAAGAAGATTCTGAGAGAAGACAACAAGAATTTAAAGAAAAAACTGAGAACTTTGTTAAAAATTTAGAATTAGATGAAACCTTAGGTCAATTATTGGTTGCTGAGGGTTTTTCGACAATCGATGATATAAAAGACAGTAAAGCAGAGGAATTAATGAAAATTGAAGGTATAGAAGAAGATACTGCTAAAGCATTAATTGAAAGATCAAAGGAATTTTATGAAAAAGATCAAGAGGACATTTCTCAAAGAATTAAAGATCTTGGTCTTGAAGAGACTTTGATTAATTTAAAAGGATTGACACCTGGTATGCTTGTGACTTTAGGTGAGCAAAAAATTTTAACACTCGAAGATTTTGCCGATCTAGCATCTGACGAACTTACGGGTGGGTATGATGTAATTAAAGGTGAAAGAGTAAAAATCCAAGGATATTTGGAAGATTTTGCTCTATCAAAAGAAGAGGCGGATGAATTAATCATGTCAGCGAGAAACATAGTTTATAAAGATTGAGTGATGAGTTATGGAAAACAAAAAAACAAAATTAACAATTTCTGGTGCAGCAAAAAAATCAATAAAAAATATTGAGATAGCAAAAACTCAAGGCAAGAATTCAGTTGTAATTGAAAAATCAAAAAGCAATTTTGTAAAAAGAGGAAGCTGTTTTTTCAGCTGCAGTCTCAGATTTTAAAGTTACTGAGAAAAAAAATATTAAAATAAAAAAAAAAGAAGAATTTACATTAAAATTTGAAAAAAATGTTGATATCTTGAATTATGTTTCTAATCACAATTCATTAAGACCAAAATTGGTTATAGGTTTCGCAGCTGAAACTAATAACTTAGAAGATTATGCTTTAATTAAACTTAAAGAAAAAAACTGTGACATGCTAATTGCTAATGATGTGTCAAAAAGAGATATTGGTTTTAATTCAGATTTTAATGAGGTAACTATTTTTTATAAAAATAATAAAAGAGAAAAATTATTTTCAAAAAAAAAATCTTTAATATCTGATGAAATAGTTGAGAGAATTTCAAACCAACTAAATTAATGGTTAAAGTATTAATAAAAAAATTATTTCCTGAGGTAGAAATTCCAAAATATAAAACAGAAGGTGCATCAGGGATGGATCTAATGGCTTTCATAAAATCTAAGATTATAATTAAACCTAAAACTTCACATTTGATACCAACAGGTTTTTCTATAGCATTTTCAGAAAATTATGAGATTCAAATAAGACCAAGATCAGGTTTAGCCGCAAAATATAATATAAG
>NZ_CVSS01000023.1 GCF_001180185.1 Candidatus Pelagibacter communis
TGAGGCAACTCTATATTATCCTGGGAAATATGCAGGTGCTGCAGATTGTATTGGTATTTATGAAAATAAAGAAACGATTATAGATTTTAAACAAAGCAACAAACCAAAAAAGGATGAGTGGATTGATGATTATTATCTTCAATGTGCGGCATATTCATTGGCTCACAATAAAGTTCATGGATCAAATATTTCTCAAGTAGCAATCCTTCTATGTACCAAGGACAATACTTTCCAAAGATTTATGATTGAGGGTGAAAGATTAATAAATTATCAAAATCAATTTATGGAAAAAGTTGAACAATTTTATTCACAAAGGATGGTAAATTGAATTATGTAGTGTGGGACATAGAAACGGACTCGGCACAATTAGATTGGGCTACCATGATTGAGATTGGTGCTATTTTATTAGATGAAAATTTTAATGAAAAAGAAAGATTTACAGCAAGATGCAGGATGCCACAAGACCGAGTTCCATCCGCAACTGCCTTATGTATAAATAAGTCAAACGTTGATTTGATTACCAAAGGTAACTTAAGTCATTACCAAATGATTGCTCAAGTAGAGAAAAAATTTCGTGAATGGTCACCTGCAACGTTTATGGGATTCAGCTCGATTGGATTCGATGACGAAATTATAAGGCGAGAGTTTTTTAAATCATTAAGAAAACCATATTTGATAAATACAGAGGGCAATTCAAGGCATGATGCATTAAACATGATCAAAGCAGCATTTGCTATTGATGAAAATGTTCTAAAAACTGAACTAAATCACAAAGGGAATAAATCTATGAAATTAGAGTCATTAGCAAGATTAAATGGCTTTGATTCTTCAGGAGCACATGGAGCTCTTTTCGACACTGAGTTAACTGTTAAGGTTTTAGGTTTATTAAAAGATAAGCAACCTGATTTGTGGCATGAATACTTAAAGACTAAAAGTAAAGTTGTTGTTGAAAACTTAATAAAACAGGAAAAAATGTTTACGATTAATGAGAATTTTTTTGGTAAAAATTATTTATTTTTAGTTGCTCCTTTACATCCAAATTCTTGTATGCACCCAGTTTATAAATGGGGACAGGTAGTAAATTTATCAGCAAATATTGAAGAATTGCAAAAGCTTAATTATCAGGATTTGAAAAAAGAGATGAAAAAATCACCTCGTTTTTATAAAACAATTAAATCTAATAAAGCGCCAATAATTTTAGATAAAAGTCTAGGTTTAAAAGTAGATCCATATAAAAAAATTGGAATTAATTTGTTAAACAGAAGAGCAGAATTAATGAAATCTAATGAAAAATTT
>NZ_CVSS01000024.1 GCF_001180185.1 Candidatus Pelagibacter communis
GAACCAGGATATGAATACAAAGAAAACTTTAGAACCTTAAGTAATGCGGCATTATCTGGTGGAGTTACATCAGTAGTTACGATGCCAAATACTGATCCAATCATCGACAATGTATCTATAGTCGACTTTTTAAAAAGAAGAGGAAGAGATAAATCAAAAATAAATATTTTTCCATCTGCTTCTCTTACAAAAAATATAGAAGGTACAAACATGACAGAGTTTGGTCTTTTACAAGCAAAAGGAATAATTGCTTTCACTGATGGAATAAAAACAATTCAAAATCCTAGGTTAATGTCTAGGATAATGAACTCTGCAAAAGATTTAGGATGTTTGATAATGCAGCATGCTGAGGATTACGAGCTAGCAAAAAATGGTATGATAAATTCAGGGATTATCGCCTCTAAACTAGGGTTATCTGGTATACCTGAAATCGCAGAAAGAATTTTAATTGAGAGAGATCTAACACTATTAGAAAAAGTCAAATGTAGATATCATATATCTCAATTATCATCACAAAAATCAGTCGAGGTTATTAAATATAGAAAAGAAATTGTAAAATTTACCTCAGGAGTTTCAATTAACAATTTATCATTAAATGAAAATGATATTGGAGATTTTAGAACTTTCTTAAAACTATCTCCTCCTTTAAGAAGAGAGGAAGATAGATTGGCTTTAATTCAAGGATTGAAGGATGGTGTGATTGAAGTAATTGTTTCAGATCATAAACCTGAAGATGAAGAATCAAAAAGATTAACTTTTGCACAAGCTGCCACTGGTGCTTCAGGTATTGAGACACTATTATCTCTAAGTTTAGAATTATATCACAATGAATCCCTCAAGCTTGATACTATTGTTAAAGCTCTGACATCTAATCCAGCTAAAATATTAAAAATAAACAAAGGTAACCTATCAATAGGAAATGATGCTGATCTATGTATAGTTGATATTGATAAACCATGGATTGTAAAAAAAGAAAAATTAATCTCAAAATCAAAAAATACCTCAATAGAAGATAAAAAACTTCAAGGAAAAGTTACAAATACCTTTGTAAAAGGAAAAGAATTATTTAAGTTATAGAATGGACATTTTTATAATAGGTATAATTTCTTACCTTATGGGCGCTATACCATTTGGGTTTATATTAACAAAAATATTTTTAAAAAAGGATATAAGAGAAATTGGCTCAGGTAACATTGGGGCAACGAATACATTAAGAACTGGAAATAAGATTATAGGTTATTCAACATTAGTTTTAGATATTCTAAAAGCTGTAGCCCCAGTCATTTATGTAAAAATTTTTTATCAAGATTATATATATATTGCATCATTATGTGCATTCTTGGGACACGTATTTCCAATTTGGCTTAAGTTTAAAGGCGGAAAAGGTGTTGCTACTTATCTTGGAATTTTATTTGCTATTAATTTTTATTTTGGAGTCATTTTTATTATATCTTGGCTTGTTACATTTTCTATTTCAAAATTTTCCTCTCTATCATCAATAATTGGATCAGCTTCTTTACCGATATATTTATTAATTTTAACTCAATTTGATCATGTAATTTTTTTTACCATTATGTTTATCTTGATAATTTTTACCCATAGAGAAAATATTAAAAAATTGAAAAATAAAGAGGAAACTAAGACAAAAATTTATTAATTTGACTATCTAAGTGTTTTGGGTAGTTTGTAGTTTATGAATTTGGTCATTGTAGAAAGTCCTGCAAAAGCTAAAACTATTAACAAATACTTAGGTGATGATTATAAAGTTTTAGCAAGTTATGGTCATATAAGAGATTTGCCCTCTAAAAATGGTTCGGTTGATCCAGACCAAGATTTTAAAATGGAGTGGGAAGTTGACAGTTTTTCAAAAAAGTATCTTAAAGAAATTACTGATGCAGCAAAAGACTCATCTAAAATTATATTAGCTACTGACCCTGATCGTGAAGGTGAAGCAATCGCTTGGCACGTGAAGGAATATTTAAATGAAAAAAAACTTTTAAAAGATAAAGAAATTGAAAGAGTTGTATTCAATGAGATAACCAAAAAAGCTGTCATTCAGGGAATTGAAAATCCAAGGCAAATTGAACCTCATCTAGTTGATGCTTATATGGCTAGAAGAGCTTTAGATTACTTGGTTGGTTTTAATATTTCACCAATACTTTGGACAAAACTACCAGGCTCAAAATCTGCAGGAAGAGTTCAATCTGTTGCTTTAAAATTAATAACTGAGCGAGAACATGAGATTGAGTCTTTTAGACCTGAAGAATTTTGGACTTTAAGTATAAACTTTATAGACCAAGATAATCAAAAAATTATCGCGAGTATTAGTCTGTTAGACAATAATAAAATTGAAAAATTTTCATTCAGAAATAAAGATGAAATAAATAAATCAATAGAGAGTATAAATAAAAAAAAATTTAGTATTACAGAGATTTCAAGCAAAGTTGTTAATCGAAATCCATCTGGACCATTTACTACATCTACACTTCAACAAACCGCATCAAGTAGATTGGGTTTTGGTGCATCTAGAACAATGCAAATAGCACAAAAGCTTTATCAAGGTATAGAGATAGAGGGTGAAACAATTGGCTTGATTACTTATATGAGAACAGATGGAACTAATTTATCTAAAGATGCAGTGTCTGCTTTTAGAGATTATATCCAAAAAGAAATTGGTAACGAATACTTGCCTAAAGATGCTTTGAATTATTCTGGTAAAAAAGCTAAGAATGCTCAGGAAGCTCATGAAGCAATTAGACCTACAGATATAATTAGAACACCCGAAAGTGTTAAGAAATATTTGAGTACAGACCAAAATAAACTATATGATCTTATTTGGAGTAGAGCTTTATCTTCTCAAATGGAGTCTGCTAAGTTTGATAGAAACACAATTACAATTACTTCAGATAATAATGACACTATTTGTAAAGCAAGCGGATCAGTTCTCAAATTTGATGGATTTTTGAAAATTTATAATAATCAAAATAAAGATGAAGATGAGAATATTTTACCAGCTGTTTCCAAAGGGCCAATTAATATTGAAGCTTTATTAGACGAACAACACTACACTCAGCCACCACCTAGATATTCTGAGGCTAGTTTAGTTAAAAAACTAGAGGAATTAGGTATTGGAAGACCATCTACTTATGCAAGCATCATTTCTACTATTGCTAATAGAGGATATGCAGAAATTCTAAATAAAAGATTTTTTCCTACAGATAGAGGCAAATTAATTTCGGCCTTTTTAGAAAAATTATTTTCAAAATATGTGGATTATAATTTTACAGCAGGACTAGAGGATCAACTTGATGAAATAACTACTGGAAAAGAAAGTTGGATTAAAGTGTTAGAGCTTTTTTGGAAAGACTTTAATAATAATGTTTCAGAGGTAAAAGAAAAAAGGACTAGAGAAGTCTTAGATTTACTAAATGATAGCTTAGGTGAATTAATTTTTGATAAAGATAATGAGGGAAATGTTGTTAGACAGTGTCAATTATGCAGTTCAGGGACATTAAGTTTAAAAAACAGCTTCAGAGGTGGTGCTTTTATCGGATGCTCAAACTACCCTGAATGTAAGTTCACACGACCATTATCTAAAGCAAAAGCTGCAGCTCAAGCACAGTTAGCTGAGCCAAAATTAATAGGAAAGCATGAAAACGGAAATGATATTTATTTAAAAAATGGAAGATTTGGCCCCTATCTACAGTATGAAAAAATCCTTACAGAAATTGAACTCGAAAAAGCAGCAAAGAAAAAGAAAAAAACTAAAAAATCTAAATCAGATGTAAATGAACTTTTAAAAAATGTTTCGATTCCAAAAGGCTTAGATTTAGAAAATATTGATTTAGAAAAGGCTCAATTTTTATGTTCATTACCAAAATCTTTAGGTGTAAATCCAGATAATCAAAAAGAAATTACATTAAACACAGGCAGATTTGGTCCTTATTTAAAATGTGAAAATAAATCTGCAAGAATAGAAAATGTGGAAGACATATTTTCTATAGGTTTAAATAGAGCAATTACACTAATAGCAGAAGCTAAACCTGGTCGAATGTCTTCATCAATTATAAAAGATTTAGGGGAACATCCTGAAGATAAAAAGCCAGTAAGAGTTATGAAAGGTCAATTCGGGCCTTATATTAAATATAAATCACTTAATGCAACTATCCCTGAAGAAAAAGATCCAACCGAATTAACAATGGAAGAAGCTTTAATATTGATTGAGAAAAGAAAAGAATACGATAAAACTAAGAAATCAAAAAAAAGGAAATCAAAATGAGTTATGATGATAAAATTAAAGAACTTAAGATAATACTTCCAGAAGCTAAATCACCAGTAGGAAATTATGTTGCAACAAAGGTTGTTGGAAAAATGTTATTCGTATCTGGACAAATTTCTATTGATGAAAATGGTCAACTGATTAAAGGAAAAGTTGGAAAAGAATTGGATACCGAGGCAGGTTACAATGCCGCTAAGAGATGTGCATTAAGCATTATTGCTCAAGTTAAAAAAGCATGTGACAATGATTTATCAAAAGTTAGATCGTGTTTAAAATTGACTGGTTTTGTAAATTCTACAGATGAATTTACTGACCAACCAAAAATAATTAATGGCGCTTCAGACTTAATAGCTGCAGTGTTTGGAGACTCTGGTATGCATACTAGAGCTGCTGTAAGTACTAATAGTTTACCGTTAGGGGTTTCAGTAGAGGTAGATGCAATTTTCGAGTTAAATTAGATTTTATTGACCAACACTAAAATATTTAAATCCTTGATCTTTAATTTTTGTTGAAGAATATATATTTCTCATATCGTAAATAATAAATTTTTTACTTTTTACTAAATTTTTAAAATTAATTGACTTAAAATCATTCCATTCAGTATGAATGATAACGAGATCTGACCCCTGTATAGCTTCTTTAATTGATGACTTACAAATAACATTTTTTAATTTTGAAAATTCGTTCTTATATCCAGTTGGATCAAAATACTTAATTATTGCCCCTTTTTTTGACAAGTAAGGTATCATTTTAAGACTTGATGAGTCTCTCATATCATCAGTGTTTGCTTTAAATGTAACTCCTAAAAAAGTTATTTTTTTATTTCTTATTTTTTTATTTAAAATTTGATTTACTCTATCGAGTAAAATTTTAGATCTATTTTCGTTCGATTTAATTACAGACTTAATTACTGATAGATTGGTTTTAAACTTATCAGCAGTTGAAATAATAGCTTTAGTATCTTTTGGAAAACAAGATCCACCATAAGCAGGCCCTGCTCTTAGAAATCGACTACCTATTCTTTTATCAAGTCCCATGCCAATAGATATATCTTCAACATTAATGCCGGTTTTTTCACATAAATTAGCTATTTCATTTATAAAAGTTATCTTAGTTGCCAAAAAAGCGTTAGAGGCATATTTTATCAATTCTGCTGCTCTTCTAGATGTTTGTAAAAAAGAAGCTCCCTTTGAAATAAGTGGACTATAGAGATTTTTTAAAATTCTTCCTGATCTCTTATCATTTGTACCAATTACTACTCTATCAGGATATATAAAATCTCTTATTGCTTCTCCTTCTCTCAAAAACTCAGGGTTAGAGACAACTGAAAAATTTTTTTTATTATTTCTTTTAGATAGAATTTTTTCAATTTCATCACCTGTGGTTACTGGTACAGTAGATTTTGTTATAATAATTTTAAATTTATTAATTGAAGAAGATATTTCCTTAGAAACATTATAAATCTGACTCAAATCTGCAGAACCTCCACCTTTTTTAGTTGGTGTCCCAACACAAATAAAAATAATATCTGACTCTTTAACTGATTTTTTTAAATTAGTAGAAAAAGTTAATCTTTTATTCTTATAATTTTTAATTACTAATTCTGAAAGACCTGGTTCATATATTGGTATTTTACCTTTTTTTAGTAAATCTATTTTATTTATGTTATTATCAACACAAATTACTTCGTTTCCTAAATCAGCAAAACATACTCCGCTTACTAAACCTACATAACCAGTACCTATCATACATAATTTCATGATTTAGCTATTTCCAAAGTTGATTTAATGTAACCGTTCATACTCCCACAATCTAAATATCTTCCAGAAAAAGTGTGAGCCACAAACTTATTGTTTTCTTGAATCAATGATTGAATAGCGTCGGTAATGTGAATTTCACCACCTTTACCAGGTTTTTGTTTAGATAATTTAGAAAATATTTTCTTAGGCAAAATATATCTACCAATAACTGCTTTATTTGATGGGGCGCTAGCAATAGACGGTTTTTCAATCACATCTTTAATTAAATAATTCTTTTTATCTAACATCTTGCTTAATTTAAAAATTCCCCACCTTGAAACAGTTTTTTTATTCACATTCATACTAGCCATAACAGAAGATTTATAACGTTTGTGAATATTAATCATAGATTTAGAGCAGTTTTTTTTGATTATCAAATCATCTGGTAATAACATTAAAAAAAACTTATCTCTTATAAATTTTTTTGTTTTTAAAACAGCATCACCTGTGCCAAGAGGTTTATTTTGGTATACAAATTTAATCATTTTTTTATATCTTAAAATTTTTTTATACTCTTTAATTATTCTAGGATCTTTTTTTTTCTTTATAATTTTTTTATAAAAACTATCGTTGTAAAAATAATTTTTAATCATTTGTTTTTTTTTTGAAATAATAAATACAACTTCTTTAATACCAGCCTCAATACATTCATCTAAAATATATTCTATTCCGGGTTTGCCATTTATTGGAAGAAGTTCTTTAGCAAAAACACTGGTTAGTGGTAAAAGTCGAGTGCCCAACCCTGCTAAAGGAATAATTGCTTGTTTAATCATTTAAATGTTTTACTTATTAAAATACTATATACAAATGAAAGTTTTATTAAGAAATAGTGATTTAAATGAGGCATTATCAGGTTTCTCTAATGTAGGTTTTGTACCTACTATGGGAAGCCTTCACAAGGGACATATTTCCCTAATAAAAAAATCACTTAATTACTGTAATAAAACTGTTGTAAGTATATTTATTAATCCCACACAATTTAACAATAAAACTGATTATAAAAAATACCCAAGAAATTTAAAAAAAGATTTAAAGATTCTAAAAAAATTAAAAGTAAATTTTGTCTATACACCTATAAAAAATGAAGTTTATAGATCAAAAAACAAAATTAAAATTCACCTATCAAAAAAAGACAAAATACTTTGTGCTAAATATAGAAAGGGCCATTTTGAAGGAGTTATTGATGTAATGTGTCGTTTAACAAACATAGTAAAACCAGAAAAAATATTTATGGGAGAAAAAGATTTCCAACAATTAATTTTGGTTAAAAAATATATTGAAAATAACTTTAAATCAAAAGTAATTCTATGCAAAACAATTAGAGATAAAAACAAGTTAGCTTTATCCTCAAGAAATTTACTTTTAAAAAAAGGTGATCAAATTAAAGCAGGAAAAATAGCTAAAGCTTTAATTTCTTTTAAAAAAAAATTTTTTAAAAGAAAGATCACAAAAAAATTAATCTTTACAAAAAAAAATGAATTAGAAAAATTATACGGTGTTAATATAGAATATCTCGAATTAAGAAATAAAAAAAATTTAAAATTAAGTAATAGAATTAATCATTCTAAAATATTTTTAGGGTATTATTTAAAGAATATTAGATTAATTGATAATTTTTAAAACCTATAAAAAATAAGCACCTACTCCTAAAAAAGATACAAAACCAATTACATCAGTAATTGTGGTTACGAAAACACTTGATGCAATCGCAGGATCAATATTCATCTTTTTTAATGTAACAGGTACTACTATGCCAAATAATCCGGCAACTACCATTGTTAAAATCATTGAGATAGAAATTATAAGTGAAAGTTGATAGTCTTGAAACCAAATTTGAACTATTAAAGAACTTATAATTGCAAAAATAATTCCATTTAAAATACCGATGTTAAATTCTTTAAGTATATTTTGATTAAAATTATTTTTAGTTAAATCATTTGTTGCAAGTGTTCTAACAGTAACAGCTAAAGTTTGCATCCCAGCATTTCCACCCATTGATGCAACAATCGGCATCAAAAAAGCTAGAACAACCATTTGCTCAATTGTAGCTCCAAACAAACTTATACAATAAGTTGCAAGGAAGGCTGTAAATAAATTTAATAGTAACCAATTAAATCTTCTTTTTGTTTTTGTGATTACGCCATCTGTAATTTCTTCGTCACCAACACCTGCAAGTCTTAAACCATCTTCTTCAGCTTCCTCTTTTAAAACGGTAAGAACATCATCAGAAGTAATCATGCCTACTAATTTATTATTTTTGTCAACAACACAGGCGGAATTCAAATTATAATTTTCAAAAGAATTTCCCACCTCCTCTCTATCCATATCTACAGGAATTAAGAAAATCGAGTCATCCATTATTGAAGACATTTTAGTTTCTCTGGAGGTTCTAAGAACTTTTGAAGAAGGAACAGCTCCAATAGGTTTAAAATTTTCATCTACAATATAAATTTCTAAAAACTGTTCTGGTAAATCTTTATTTTCTCTTAAGTAGTCAATTGTTTGACCTACTGACCAATTGCTAGGAATAGCCGTAAATTCCCTTTGCATAATTCTTGCAGCACTTTCTTCAGGATAACTAAGACCTTCTAGAAGAGCAAAGCGATCTTTTGGTGGTAATAAACTTAAAATTGAATTTTTATCTTTTTCCTCAACATTCTCTAGAATTGCTATTGCATCATCAGAATCGAGATTTTTTAATATTCTTACAATTGCGTCTGATGATAAATATTGGATAATTTCTGTTTGAACTGACTCATTCAGCTCAACAAATACTTCTGGGTCTACATTAAAATTATTTAGTTTAATTAAATTTTCTCTATCATTTTGACCTAAATGTTCTATGATATCTGCAGCATCAGCTGGGTGCATCTCTTTAAAAGAATTTGTAATAAATTGGGCATCGTTATCAGATATTTTATCTGTAACAACTTTTATATATTCTTTATTGAATTCAAAATTGACTTTTTTATCTTTTATTTTTTTAATTAAAGTCATAAATTTACCTATTATTCTGTCGGATCTTTTAATACATAATAAAAAGAATACAATTTATAAATGAGTATAGAAATTAAAAAGTCACAAAAACCAGTAAAATATGAAGATGCATTAAAATTCATGGAAAAACGATTACTGGAAATTGATCAAAATAAATCTAATGATTTAATCTGGACGCTGGAGCATGAGGAAATCTATACAGCTGGAAAAACTTATAAAGAAAATGAAGTTTTAGATAAATCTATTAAGATTTTAAAAACTAATAGAGGAGGAAAAATTACCTATCATGGGCCAGGACAATTAATTTGTTATTTTGTAATCGATCTTAAAAAGGGTAAAAAGGATATTAGAAAATTTATATCAAATATTGAAAAAACAATTATTGAGACCCTTAAATATTATCAAATAGATTCATTTCCAGATAAAGATAATATTGGAGTCTGGTATAATGATAATTCAAAGATAAAAAAAATTGCTGCAATAGGTGTAAGAGTTAGCAAGTGGATTGCTTATCATGGATTTTCGATAAATATAAATAATAATTTAGAAAAATATAATGCAATAATACCTTGTGGAATAAAAGACAAGGGAGTTATTAACTTAAAAAATATTAATGATCAAAATTATAAAGATATAGAGAATGTATTAATTAAAAATTTTATTTCGAATTTACAAAACTAAGTCTTTTTACCTTCAATAAATTTTTAAAATAATTAGGTAGTAGAGCTTTATAAGTATATTTTTTTTTATCAATCATAAATCTTATTTGATACGAATGTAGCATTAGTTCTTTATTTATACCTTTTGTTGATGAAGATGATCGATATTTTTTATCTCCATAAATAGAATGTCCAATATTAAATAATTGTTTTCTTAATTGATGTTTTCTTCCTGTGATAGGTTTCATTTCCACTAAACTTGAATTAGAATTTTTATCTAAAACTTTAAAAATTGTTTTTGCTTTTTCAATAATTTTTTTACCATTATCATATCTTATTAACTCATCAATCCATTCACCAGAATTTTTTTCTAATTCTCCATTACATATCGCCAAATAAGTTTTGTGAACTTTTCTTAATCTAAATAAAGAAGTTAGTAATTGTGCTGTTTCTCTGTTTTTTGCCATTATGAAAACTCCAGATGTATCTTTATCCAATCTATGAACTGAGAAAGGTTTAGAGCCTTGAAAAATTTTACTTTTAGTAAATATATCAATTAAATTTTTTCTTGATTTTGTGCCTCCTTGCACTGAAATACCTGCGCTTTTATTTAGAACTATAAAATTTTCATTATTATCAATAATCAAATCCTCATTTGACTTTATTATTTCAGTTGATGGATTAAATTTTTTCTTTTCTTGAACTAATTTTTCTTTAAAATTAAAATTAAAAATATCAATTTTGTCATTTGTTTTAACTTTAAATGAACTTTTTACTTTTTTTTTGTTGATTTTGATCTTTCCTGATCTTAAAGATTTTTCAATTAAACTTTGAGGTATATTGCCAATTTTATTTCTTAACCATCTATCTAAACGCATTTTATCATACGTTGAGTCAACGATATAACTTTTAATCATTGCAATTAATTTACAATTTAAGCTGTAACTGCTTTTTTCTCTTCTTTTTTATTTTCTTCTTTAGCAACGTCTTTTTTCTTTTTATCGACTCTTTTTGCTGCAACATCTCTATCTACAAATTCAATTATAGCCATTGGTGCGTTATCACCGTATCTAAATCCAGCTTTTATTATTCTAGTATAACCACCTGATCTTTTTTCATATCTTTTAGACAAAGTTTTTTTTACTTTATTAGCTGACTTTATATCTTGTAATTGTGAAACTAACATTTTTGTATTATGTAATGTGTTTTTTTTACCTAATGTTATAAGTTTATCAGCTTGCGGTTTTAAAAATTTTGCTTTAGGTAAAGTTGTTTTTATTTGTTCGTACTTTACTAATGAATTAAGCATATTCTTTAATAAAGCTTTCCTATGCTCTGAAGTTCTGTTTAGTTTTTTGTTTGCAAACCCATGTCTCATTAGATAGCTTCCTCCAATTTTTTAGACATTTCTGCTATATTTTCAGGAGGCCAATT
The DNA here is from genome assembly GCF_001180185.1 of Candidatus Pelagibacter communis. Lineage (GTDB taxonomy): Bacteria > Pseudomonadota > Alphaproteobacteria > Pelagibacterales > Pelagibacteraceae > Pelagibacter > Pelagibacter ubique_F. Next base: position 11,169 of record NZ_CVSS01000024.1, read on the forward strand.
TGGAATTTCCATTCCTAGGTATAAAGACATACCTGTTAAAACCTCTTTAATCTCATTAAGGGATTTTCTTCCAAAATTTGGAGTCCTTAACATTTCTCCCTCAGATTTTTGAACAAGATCACCAATATAAATTATATTATCATTTTTTAGGCAATTCATTGATCTTACAGATAATTCTAGTTCATCAACTTTTCTTAATAAATTTTTATTAAATTCTGGTTCAGTTGAAACTTCTTTGACTGGAGTTTCAACAGGTTCATCAAAGTTGATAAACATCTTTAATTGATCTTGAAAAATTCTTGCAGAGTAAGCAACAGCATCCTCTGCTGAAATAGAGCCGTTTGTTTCAACTTCCATTATTAATTTATCGTAATCTAAAGCTTTTCCCTCTCTTGCAGTACTTACAGAGTAAGAAACTTTTTTAACTGGGCTGTATAATGAGTCTATCGCAATTAGACCTAATGGTGGTTCCTCAGGTTTATTTAATTCAGCTGGAACATAACCTTTGCCAGTATTTACATTCATTTCCATATGAAAATTAGTATTTTCATCCAGATTACAAATTACTAAGTCAGGATTTAATATTTCCACATCTGTCACTGGTGTAATATCAGAAGCTTTAATTTCTCCAGGCCCTTTTGCGTCTAATACTAATTTCTTTGTTCCTTCCGCAGAACATTTTAATGCTAAAGATTTTACATTAAGCACAATATCAGTAACATCTTCTCTCACACCTTTAATTGATGTAAATTCATGCAAAACTCCATCAATTTGAATTGACGTTACAGCTGCACCTCTAATTGAAGATAGTAAAATTCTTCTTAAAGAATTACCTAAAGTTAAACCATAACCTTTTTCTAATGGTTCAGCTATAATTTTTGCATGAGTAAGATCATCACTAATTTTTACGTCAAGTTTTGCTGGTTTAATTAATGATTTCCAATTTTTTACATTCACATTTTCAGTTTCCATTAAACTCTCCTTTTTTTTGGTGGCCTTGTACCATTATGGGGCATTGGTGTAGTATCTTTTATTGATAAAATCTTAAATCCTCTTGCTTGTAATGCTCGCAGTGCTGTTTCTCTACCAGATCCTGGACCTTTTACCTCAACAGATAAAGTTTTCATTCCAAAATCTAAAGCTTTAGAGGCTGCAGCATCGGCCGCTATTTGAGCTGCATAAGGAGTCGATTTTCTAGAACCCTTAAATCCTTTTTGACCAGCAGAAGCCCATGAAATTACGTTTCCGTTTGTATCTGCAATTGAAATTATTGTATTATTAAAAGTAGATTGAACGTAAGCTATTCCATTAAGAATATTTTTCTTTATTTTTTTCTTTTTTGAATAACTACTTTTAATAACTTTTTTATTTGATTTTTCTATTTTTTGATCCTTATTTTCAGCTTTATCTGTTTTAACCATTATTATTTCTTTGTAGGTGTTAATTTTTTACCAGCAATTGCTATAGCTTTACCTTTTCTTGTTCTGGCATTACATCTAGTTCTTTGTCCTCTTACTGGTAATTTTTTTCTATGTCGTGAGCCTCTATAACAAGCTAGATCAATTAATCTTTTTATACTAAGTGAATAATCTCTTCTTAAATCACCTTCAACTTTAAAGTTTTGATCAATATATTCTCTTATTTTCAAAATTTCTTCATCAGTTAATTGATTTACTCTTTTTTCTCTTGGTATATCCAAAGATGAACAAATTTGTTGTGAAAATTTATCTCCTATACCATATATATAAGTCAAGCCTATGTGAACAAGCTTATTCTGTGGGATATTAATACCTGCAATACGAGCCATAAATTTCGTGATAATTTGAGCCTTTTATATAAGAAGATCTTTCAAAGTCAATGTCTTATACATTTAGAAAAGTGTCTATTTTACTAGTTATTTGATCAATTTCCAAGCTTCCGTCTATTTCTTTAAAATTAGAGTTTTTTGAATAGAAATCTAGGACAGGTTTGGTTGTTTCCATGTATGTTTCATATCTTTTAAGAATTGTATCTAAATTATCATCTGATCTGTTTTCTAAAATTTTTCTTTTTTTAATTCTTTCAATAATCACATCTTTATTAACATTTAGGAAAAAAATAAGATCTATTTTTTGATTTGACTCATCTAATAATAAATCTAAACTTTTAGCCTGACTTAATGTCCTAGGGTACCCGTCAAAAATTATGTTACCTTTTTTTAATGGATCAAATATATAATTTTTGATCAATTCGTTAACAATGTGATCACTTACAAATTTTCCATCATTCATATCATTAATAATTCTTTTTCCAATTTCAGTATCTTTTTTTATTTCATCTCTTAAAATATCTCCTGTAGATATCTGAAAACCATTAATTTTTTTTACTATATTTTTTGCCTGTGTACCTTTACCAGCACCAGGAGGACCAAATAGAATAATATTCACTAAAACTATCTTCCAAATTTTGTTTTCTTAATTAATTGCTCATATTGAGCGCTCATCAGTCTTGTTTGAATTTGAGTAACCGTATCTATTGCAACTACAACCACGATTAAAATTGATGCGCCACCTAAATAAAAAGGAATTGGATAATTTGCTATTAAAAATTCTGGCATTAAACAAACTAACGTTAAATATAATGCTCCAATAGTTGTTAACCTTGTTAGAATCGTATCTATATAAATAGCTGTGCTTTCACCAGGTCGAATACCAGGAATAAAACCACCATATTTTCTCAAATTGTCTGCGGTCTCAGTGGGATTAAATGTAATTGAAGTATAAAAAAATGTAAAAAATATTATTCCTGAGGCATATAACAACATATAAAGAGGCTGTCCTTGAGTAAAAAAAGAACTTAAATTTAAAAATGTTTCATTATCTGAGAAATTAAAGTTAGAAAAAGTTACTGGTAATAATAATAATGCAGAAGCAAAAATAGCAGGTATGACACCTGCCTGATTAATTTTCAAAGGAAGATGAGATGACTCACCACCATACATTTTATTACCCATTTGTCTTTTCGGATAATTTATTAAAATTTTTCTTAAAGCTCGTTCCATAAAAACAACAAATAATATAGTTAGTATTAATAAAATGAATAAAGCTAAAATCATCAAGGTCGATACAGCACCAGTTCTACCAAGTTCAAAAGTTGTAACTAAAGCTCTAGGTATTTCAGCAACTATACCTGCAAAAATTATCAAAGATATTCCATTTCCTATACCTCTTTGTGTTATTTGTTCTCCTAGCCACATCAAAAAGATAGTGCCTGCTACTATTGTTGTTACAGTTGAAATTTTAAAAAACATACCAGGATTAATAACTAGATTTGCAGATGACTCTAATCCAACTGCTAAGCCATATCCTTGAACAGTGGCTAATAAAACTGTACCGTATCTTGTTATCTGTGTAATTTTAGCTCTACCTGTTTCACCTTGTGATTTTAGATTTTTAAAATAATCAGAAACACCTGTTAAAAGTTGAACTACAATGGCTGAAGATATATATGGCATTATACCTAATGCAAAAATTGCCATTCTGCTAACTGCTCCTCCTGCAAATACATTAAACATTCCTAATAACCCTTTTTGATTACTATCCATCAAAGTTTTTAACTGTTCTGGGTCTATTCCTGGTAAAGGAACGAATGTTCCAAATCTATAGACAGCTAAAATACCTATAGTAAATAATATTCTATTTCGTAAATCATTTGAAGTGGAAGAGGCACTCATATTACTACGATCTATTTTTTTAGTTGAATTGAACCACCAATTTTTTCTAATTTCTCAACAGCAGATTTTGAGGCTAAGTTTGCTTGAATATTAACTTTGCTTTTAATTTCACCTGTGCCTAAAATTTTCAATTTAGTAGAATTTTTATTTATTATCTTCAGTTTTTTTAGTAAGTCGGAATTTAAAGTATCATTTAAGTTAATTTTCTTTTTATCTATAAAAGATTGTATTTTATCAAGATTTAATGTTGCAACTTGTTTCGTAGATATAGGATTAAATCCTCTTTTTGGTAATCTTCTATATAAAGGCATCTGTCCACCTTCAAAACTTTTAATTGCTACACCTGATCTTGATTTTTGACCCTTAACACCTCTTCCTGAAGTTTTACCTTTCCCAGATCCAATTCCTCTCCCTACTCTAATTTTAGATTTATTCATTTTTTCTCGATTATTTAAAAATGTAGTCATTAGCCTCTTTTTTCAATTATTTCTGAAATTTTTTTATTTCTTATTGTTGATATTTGTTTAGGTGAATTTTGTTTTTTTAAAGCTTTAATCGTAGCTCTTATCACATTATGTGCATTAGAAGTACCCATAGATTTAGCAACAATATCTTTTACACCTAGTACCTCGCATACAGCTCTCACAGGACCACCGGCTATAATTCCTGTTCCTTTATTTGCTGCTCTTAAAACTATTTTGCCTGATCCATCTTTAGCTTTAACATCGTGGTGGATAGTCCTACCTTCTCTTAATGGTATATGTATTAATTTTCTTCTCGCCATTTCATTAGCTTTTTTAATTGCATCTGGAACTTGTTTTGCTTTAGCGTGAGCAATACCAATTCTTCCAGCTTGATTTCCAACAACAACTAGTGCGGAAAATCCAAATCTTCTACCACCTTTAACAACTTTAGTTATCCTGTTTATGTGAACTAATTTTTCCAAAATATCGTCGGTTTTTTTATCTTTATTATCCATTATTAAAAATCCATTCCATTTTTACGCAAAGTTTCAGCAAAAATCTTTACACGACCATGATACTTATAAATACCACGATCAAAAAATATTTTAGTTATATTTTTTTCTTGTGCTTTTTTGGCTAATTTTTCAGCAACTATTTTAGATAGTTCAGTTTTATTAACTTTTGCACCTGATTTTACATCTTTTTCTACTGATGATGCAGATAATAAGGTCATATTTTTAGAGTCATCAATTATTTGAGCTGATATATTCTTTGCAGATCTAGATATACAGAGTCTAAATCTTTCCTTGGGAGCAGATTTTTTAACTTTGTTGCTAACTCTAAAACGTTTTCTAATACTTGTTGATAATTTCATTATTTTTTCTTTCCCTCTTTTTTAAGTACATATTGACCTTTTTCTCTAATTCCTTTTCCTTTATAGGGTTCAATTTTTCGTAGAGTTTTGATTTTCGATGCAACAACGCCAACTAATTGTTTGTCTGAACCGGATATTTTCAAAGTCGTTTGTTTTTCTACCGAAATTTTTATACCTTCAGGAATATCAAAATTAATATCATGGCTATAACCTAATTGTAGATTTAATTGATTACCTTTTAAAGCAGCTCTATATCCAACTCCAACTAACTCTAAGATTTTTTCGTAACCTACGCTTGATCCTAAAACAGCATTATTTATCAAACTTCTGTTCATCCCCCAAAGGCGTTTGGTATTTTGATCAATTTTTTTTGGTTTGATTGATATTTCTTTTCCATCTTTAATCTCTAAATTAAAATTTTCTAAATCAATACCTAAAGATTTTTTTCCAAGTGGACCTTCAATATTCAAAATATTTCCAGCTAAAGCTACTTTAACTTTTTCTGGAATAGCAATGTTTATTTTTCCAATTTTAGACATGATTAAAATACCTTACAAATTATTTCTCCACCTATTTTTTGCTTTCTTGCATCCATATCTGTCATTACACCTTTTGGAGTTGACACAATTGCAATCCCTAAACCATTATTAATTTTTGGCAAGCTATCTGCACTTGAGAAAATCCTTCTACCTGGTTTTGAAACTCTTTCAAAATTACTAATAACTGGATTCCCAGAATGATATTTTAATTCTAAAGATAAAATAGGTTTTTTTTCATCTCCCTCAACTTTAACATCTTTTATGAATCCTTCATTTTTCAGTATATTCGCAATTTTATTTTTAAAATTTGAAGACGGTAACTCTACTTTTTTATGATTTCTTGATTGAGCATTTTTAATTCTTGCTATCATATCTCCAATTGGATCACTTAAACTCATATATTCCTTTCTACCAGCTTGATTTAATTAAACCTGGTATCTTTCCTTGCAAGCCTAGCTGTCTTAATGCAATTCTAGATATCTTTAATTTTCTATAAACCCCATGAGGTCTTCCTGTAATTTGGCATCTATTCATAACTCTACTCTTTGCTGAATTTCTAGGTAATTTTGATAACTTTTGTTGAGCTTTAAATCTTTCCTCTAAGGAAAGTTTTTTATTCATAACAATCTTTTTTAATTTTTTTCTTTTATCAAAAAATTTATCTGAAAGTTTTATTCTTCTATTATTTTTATTAATTGAGCTTAATTTAGCCATTGTTAATTTTCTCCTTTCTTAATAAATGGAAAGTTAAGTTTTTCTAATAACGCAAAACTATGATCTTTATTTTTTGTTGAAATTGCTATTATTATATCCAGACCTCTGACTTTATCAGCCCTATCGAAACTAACTTCCGGAAAGATGATATGTTCTTTAATTCCAAAAGTATAATTACCAAATTTATCAAAACCATTCGGAGATAATCCTCTAAAGTCTTTTATTCTTGGTAGGGCAATGTTTACTAATCTATCTAAAAATTCGTACATTTTATTTTTTCGCAAAGTTACTTTTAGGCCGGCATTTGTTCCTTTTCTAGTTTTAAAATTTGCAACAGACTTTTTGAATTTAGTTACAACAGGTTTTTGACCTGTTATTTTAGCCATATCCTCTTCGCAAGATTTTAAAATTTTTGCATCGTTTCCATCTAACCCTAATCCCATATTTAACACTATCTTCTCAATTTTTGGACTCATGTATAAATTCTTAAAACCAAATTGATCTTTTAAAGCTGGTTGAATTTCTTTTAAAAATAATTCTTTAAGCCTTGGTGTCATCATTTTTTAGCCTCAACTTTTTTTTCTTTTTTTTTATCATCAACTAATCTTAAATTAGATAAATGGATGAAATTTTCTTTTGAAATTATTCCACCTTTTTTTTCTTTCGTAGTTTTCACATGTTTCTTAACCATATTAATTTCTTTAATTTTGGCCCTATTACCAGCTCTATCAATTTCTATAACTTCACCTTCCTTTTTTTTATCTTTACCTGCTAACACTTTAACTTTTAAACCCTTTTTGATCATTAAAGTACCTCCGGTGCTAATGATATAATTTTCATTTGACCTCTGTTTCTTAATTCTCTAGTTACTGGACCAAAAATTCTTGTGCCCACAGGCTCACCCTTATCATCAACTAGAACAGCTGCATTATTATCAAATTTTACTTTTGAACCGTCATCTCTATGAATTCCTTTTTTGACTCTTACTACAACTGCTTTATGAACAGATCCTTTTTTTACCTTACCTTTAGGAATTGCTTCTTTTACAGCAATCACAATAGTATCTCCAATACTAGCATAGCGTCTTTTTGAGCCTCCTAATACTTTTATGCATTCTATTCTTTTAGCTCCAGTATTATCAGCAACAAGTAATTCTGTTTGAACCTGTATCATTATTTAGTGTTCTCCATAACTTGAAATTTCTTATTTTTTGAAAATGGTTTACTTTCAATTATAGAAACTTTATCACCATTTTTATATTTATTATTTTCATCATGAGCATTATATTTTTTTCTAACCTTAATTACTTTTTTTAATAATGGGTGTGAGAATTTTCTTTCAACCATTACTGTTATTGTTTTATTAGGTTTATCACTAACAACAATTCCTGTTAAAATTTTTTTAGGCATTAATTTTTTCCTTTAAAATAGTTTTTAATCTAGCTATTGTTTTTTTTGTTTCACTAATTTTTGCGGGGTTTGTTATCTGTGAATTTATTTTTTGAAACCTAAAATTAAATAAATCTTTTTTAAATTTATCAATATTTTTAAGTATTTCATCCTTAGATAATTTTTTTATTTCTTGTTTTTTCATTACGCAAATCTCTTAATTGTTTTTGTTTTAATAGGTAATTTAGCCGATGCTTTATATAAAGCCTCTTTGGCAATTTGTTCAGAAACACCATCAACTTCAAATAAAATTCTACCAGGTTTAACTCTACAAGCGTAATATTCTGGTGAACCTTTACCTTTACCCATACGAACTTCAATAGGTTTTTTTGAAACTGGAATATTTGGAAAAACTCTTGTCCAAACTCTACCTTGTCTTTTCATATGTCTTGTTAAAGCAACTCTTGCAGCCTCGATTTGTTTTCCAGTTACTCTTTCTGGCGACATTGCTTTTAATGCGTAAGCCCCATAATTAATAAAATTTGCTCTTGAGGCATTACCATGTATTCTACCCTTGTGAGCTTTTCTCCATTTTGTTCTAACTGGTTGTAACATTTTACTCTTTAGCCTCTTTATTAGTTGTTTTATTAGTTTCTTGGCTAAATTCTTTAGCAAAAACTTCACCTTTATAAATCCAGACTTTAATACCTATAATTCCATAAGTAGTTAATGCTTCAGCTTCAGCGTAATCAATATCAGCTCGCAATGTGTGAGAAGGGATACTTCCATCTCTTAACCATTCTGTTCTTGCAATTTCATTTCCACCTAATCTACCACTACATGAAACCTTTATTCCTTTTGCACCTAATCTGATACAGGACTGCATTGCTCTTTTCATTGCTCTTCTGTAAGAAATTCTTTTTACCAATTGTTGAGCAATATTTTCTGCAACTAAGTAAGCATTAGTCTCAGGTTTTTTTACTTCCTTTATATTCAAAGTAACATCATTTTTTGTAAATTTTGATAAATTATTTTTAATCTTATCAATATCACTTCCCTTTTTACCAATTACAAAGCCTGGTCTAGATGTATATATAGTGACATAGCATTTATTTGATGTTCGTTCGATCATTACTTTTGATACTCCAGAATTGATTACATTTTTTTTGATATATTCTCTGATTTTAAAATCTTCAATTAAATAATTTCCAAAATCTTTTTTCTTAGCATACCATACTGAATCCCAACCTCGATTCACTCCTAATCTAAAACCAACTGGATTAACTTTTTGACCCATGACTCTCCATCTTTCTATTTTCTGATAAAATTATTGTAACACTAGAATAAGGTTTTAAAATTGGCGCAGCTCTACCTTTTGCTCTTGGTCTAAATCTTTTCATTATAATTTTTTTTCCACAATAAGCTTCTTTGACTATTAAATTATCTATGTCATATTGAAAATTATTTTCTGCATTAGCTATTGCTGAACTTATTGTTTTTCTAATATCTCTAGTAATTCTTTTTTCAGAAAATTGTAGATCTCTTATGGCAACATCTACTTTTTTTCCAACAATGCCTCTTAAAATTGGATTAAGTTTTCTTACACTAGATCTAATATTATTATTAATAGACTTAACTAATTTATCTTTTCCAGTAATTGTTTTCTTTTTTTTACTCATAATTTATTTTTTATTTGTTTCCTCAGTAGGTTTTGCTTTTTTATCAGCTGGTGTATGACCAAAAAATGATCTTGTTGGTGCAAACTCACCCATTTTATGGCCAACCATATCTTCAGAAATTGTAATTGGAATAAACTTTTTTCCATTATAAATCAAAAAACTTACACCAACAAAATCTGGAATTATTGTAGATTTTCTTGACCACGTTTTTATTGGAATTTTTTTTGGATCAGTTTTGTATTTATCAACTTTTTTCATTAAGCTTTCTTCAACAAATGGTCCTTTCCATACTGCTCTAGCCATTTACTAATCCTTTCTTTTCTTTCTTCTTCGAACTATAAATTTATCAGTTCGTTTGTTATCTCTAGTTTTTAAACCTTTAGCTGATTGACCCGTCGGTGATACAGGATGTCTTCCTCCTGCAGTTTTTCCTTCTCCACCACCATGAGGATGATCTACAGGGTTTTTTACTACCCCTCTAGTATGTGGTCTTCTGCCTAACCATCTTGATCTTCCAGCTTTTCCAATTTTGATATTTTTTTGGTCAGGATTACTTAGTACCCCAATAGTAGCTAATGATCTTGAATCTATTTTTCTAACTTCCCCTGAAGAAAGTTTTATTAAGCTATAATTTCCATCTAAGCCACTAATAGTGACTGATGTGCCAGCTGATCTAGCCAATTTACCGCCAGCACCTGGTTGAATTTCGACGTTGTGTATGTCTATACCTACAGGAATATCTTGGAGTGGCATACAGTTGCCTATTTTAATTTCTTTCTTGGATCCATTTTCTATAACGTCACCAATCTTAATTTTTTGAGGCGCTAAATAATATGCAAAAGTATTATCCTCGAATTTTACTAACATTATGTAACAAGATCTGTTTGGATCATATTCAATTCTCTCTACTGAAGCAGGCATATCAAATTTTTTTCTATAAAAATCAACATGTCTGTACATTTTTTTATGACCACCAGCTCTATTAATAGAGGTTATATGACCATTATTGTTTCTTCCTTTAGAGGAATTTTTAGGTGAAACCAAAGATTTAAACGGTTTACCTTTCCACAAACCAGTTCTATCAACTAAGATTGTCCCTCTTGTAGATTTAGTATATGGTTTAAATGTTTTTAACGCCATTTAATTAAACTCCAGTAGTTAGATCAATACTTTGACCTTTTTTTAATGTTATAATTGCTTTTTTAAATCCAGAAACTTTTACTTTTTTACCTCTAGTTAATTTAACTCTGTTTCGTTTATTTATAATGTTTATCTTTGTTACATTTACCTTAAAAATTTTTTCTATGTTTGTTTTTAAATTCTTTTTACTTGAACTTGCTGGAACTTTAAAAACTATTTTGTTTAGTTCTGATAAATTAGTTGTTTTTTCAGTTACTAGTGGAGATAAAATTTTGTCATATAAATGAAATTTGCCCATTATTGGTACCTCTTCTCTAATTCTTTAATAGAGCTTTCTGTAAATACTACTTTTTTAAATTTTACTATATCGTAAGCGCTAAAATGATTTACATCAGTAACTTTTATATTTGGGATATTTCTAACTGATTTTTCAATTTTCTCTTTAGAATTTTTATCAAGAATAATTAATGAATTTGTAATTTCAAATTTTTTTATAATTGAAAACATTTTTTTTGTTTTTTTGATCTCTGTGATAAAATCACTGAATACAAGTAAATTACTATTTTCTTTTTTTTCTGTTATTAATGATGCTACACTTAATTTTTTTTCACTTTTGTTAAGTTTTCTTTTTTTATATGCTAACTCTCCTTTTGGCCCGTGCGCAATACCTCCACCTACAAATATTGGAGCCTTTCTACTTGCATGTCTTGCGCCGCCGGTTCCTTTTTGCGCATATATTTTTGATGTTGGTCCTGAAACTTCATTTTGTTGTTTAGTTTTAGCATGTCTACCTTTGTAATTTGCATTGGTTTTATATAATACATTATTTACAAGTTTTTTATTTATCTTAGCCGAAAATATTTTGTCCAAAACTTCAATAGACCCTTTTTTTCCATCTAAATTTAATTTATCTAGTTTCATTATTTTTTCTTCTTTTCAGGAGTTTTTTTTGCCTCTTCAGCTATTTTTATTTTTTCTTTAATTGTCAATTTATTAATATTTTTCACAGATTTCTTAACCATAACCTCAGTATTTTTTGAACCCGGTATTGAACCTTTAAGATAAAGTAACTCATTCTCTAAATCTGCTTTGATAATTTCAATATTTTGCATAGTTCTTAATTTGTCACCCATGTGACCAGCCATTTTTTTTCCTTTAAAAACCTTACCAGGATCTTGTCTTTGACCTGTTGACCCGTGTGATCTGTGTGAAATAGATACTCCGTGCGTAGCTCTAAGCCCACCAAAATTATGTCTTTTCATGGCTCCTGCAAAGCCTTTACCAATAGTTTTTGATCTAGTATCTACAAATTTTATGTCTTTAAAAATTTCTATTCCAAATTCGTTGCCTTCTTTGAAATTGTCAATATTTTCTACCCTAAATTCTTTAAGTGTTTTTTTCGCTTCAGTATTTTTTTTTGCAAAATATCCCTTCATAGCCTTAGTAAGTTTAGAATTCTTAATTTTTCCAAAACCTAGTTGAACAGCCTGGTATCCTCTCTTATCTTTGTCGATTACATGTATAACTCTAGCTTTTTCCATTTTTAACACAGTTACTGGAATAAGTTGTCCAGTCTTATAGAACTCCCTAGTCATTCCAATTTTTTTTCCAATTAAAGCTATATCATTCATATCTAAATTTTTATTTCTACATCAACTCCTGAGGCTAAATCTAACTTCATCAAAGCCTCAACTGTTTGTGGTGTTGGTTCTACAATATCAATTAATCTTTTGTGAGTTCTTGACTCAAATTGTTCTCTACTTTTTTTATCTATATGAGGAGATCTTAAAACTGTATATCTTTCTATCTTAGTCGGTAAAGGTATTGGACCCTTTATTGTTGCTCCTGTTCTTTTTACTGTATTAACAATTTCTTCTGTTGAAGCATCAAGAATCTTATTATCATAAGCCCTTAGTTTAATTCTAATATTTTGTTTTTCCATATTATCCAGCTACCTTTTTGGTTACTTCATCCTGAACATTCTGAGGGACTTTAGAATAATGATCAAAGAACATTGAATATTGAGCTCTTCCTTGTGACATTGACCTTAAATTATTTATATAACCAAACATGTTTGCGAGCGGCACCATCGCAGTAATGACTGTCGCATTACCTCTTTGCTCCTGTGTGCTTATCTGGCCTCGTCTACTATTTAAATCACCAATTACATCCCCCATGTAATCTTCTGGAGTAACAACTTCAACTCTCATTATTGGCTCTAAAAGTTTTAAACCACCTTGAGTACATGCCTCTTTAAAACAAGCTCTACTTGCTAATTCAAATGCTAAAACACTAGAGTCCACATCATGATGTAGTCCATCGACTATGGTCACCTTATAATCAATTAGTGGAAAACCTGCTAAAATTCCACTATCTGAGACCGTTTCAATTCCTTTTTCAACACCAGGAATAAATTCTTTTGGTATAGCTCCCCCTTTAATGGCACTTTCAACATCTCTACCTTTGCCTGGTTCTTGCGGTTCTACAAATAATTTAACTTTAGCAAATTGACCTGCACCACCACTTTGTTTTTTATGTATGTATTCAAATTCAGCTGATTTTTCAATTGTTTCTCTATATGCTACCTGTGGGGCTCCAACGTTTGCTTCAACTTTAAACTCTCTTTTCATTCTATCAACAATGATATCTAAATGTAGCTCACCCATACCTTTTATAATTGTTTGACCAGACTCTTCATCGGATGAAACTCTAAAAGATGGGTCTTCTTTTGCTAGTCTAGCTAAAGCTTCACCCATTTTTTCTTGGTCACCTTTTGTTTTTGGCTCAACAGCGATTTCAATTACTGGGTCAGGGAATTCCATTGGCTCAAGCAAAACAGCACTTTCTTCATCACATAAAGTATGGCCGGTTATAGTATTTTTTAAGCCAGCTAAAGCTACAATATCACCTGCATTAGCTTCTTTTATGTCTTCTCTAGAATTGGCATGCATCAAAAGCATTCTTCCAACTCTTTCCTCTTTTTCTTTTGATGAATTATAAATTCCAGTTCCAGATTTTATTGTACCTGAATAAATTCTAATAAAAGTTAAGGATCCTACAAATGGATCATTTGCAACTTTGAATGCTAAGGCTGAAAAAGGCGCTTTATCGTCAAATTTCATCTCTATTTCTTCATCTGAGCCTACTTTAGATCCTTTAATTGAACCAATATCAACAGGACTTGGAAGATAGTTAACAACTGCATCAAGTAATGGTTGAACGCCTTTGTTCTTAAAAGCTGAGCCAGTTAAAACTGGAACAAAATCAAAATTTAAAGTTCCTTTTCTTATACATTTAATTAAGTCTTCTTCACTTAATTCATCACCATTTAAATATGACTCCATTAATTTTTCATCTTGTTCCACAGCCAACTCAACTAACTCAGTTCTATATTTTTGAGAAATTTCTTTTAAATCGTCTGGAATATCTTTATATTCCCATTCAGCACCTAGGGCTTCATTTTTCCATACTTGAGCTTTCATTTTTACAAGATCTATAACTCCTGATAAAGATGACTCAATACCTATAGGCACTTGAATTACTAATGGTTTTGCACCCAATCTATCTTTAATCATTTCAACACATCTAAAGAAATCTGCTCCTGTTCTATCTAATTTATTTACAAAACAAATTCTTGGGACCTTATATTTATCCGCTTGTCTCCATACTGTTTCAGACTGAGGTTCAACACCTGCTACACCATCAAAAACAGCTACAGCTCCATCCAAAACTTTTAAAGATCTTTCAACCTCGATTGTAAAATCTACGTGACCTGGGGTATCAATGATATTAATCCTATGATCTTGCCAGAAACAAGTAGTTGCAGCAGATGTAATTGTTATACCTCTCTCCTGCTCCTGTTCCATCCAATCCATTGTTGCTGCACCATCATGAACCTCGCCTATCTTATGACTTTTGCCTGTGTAATAAAGAATTCTTTCTGTAGTCGTAGTTTTACCAGCATCAATGTGAGCCATGATACCAATATTTCTATATTTATCTAATGTATGCGTTCTGGCCATATCTATTACCACCTAAAATGAGCAAACGCTTTATTTGATTCTGCCATTTTGTGAACATCTTCCCTTTTTTTAACCGCTGCTCCTTTTTTTTCATAAGCATCATATAACTCATTAAAAATTTTATCAGACATATGTTTATCTTTTCTTTTTCTTGCAGAATCAACAAGCCATCTAATTGCTAACGCTTGAGCTCTTTTACTTTTAACTTCTACAGGCACTTGATATGTTGCACCACCAACTCTTCTAGACCTTACTTCAACAGTAGGTTTAATATTGTTAATTGCTTCATTAAAAATATTGATGGGCTCTTCTTTTGTTTTTGTTTTAATCTTATCAATTGCTTCGTAAACTATTTTTGCTGCAACTCCTCTTTTACCGTCATACATTATGTTGTTTATTAGTTTTGGAATAATAGTTGAATTGAATTTTGGATCAGGTGTAACATTTTTTTTTGGTTGTGTTTTTTTTCTTGACATTTGTTACTTTCCTTTTTTTGTTCCGTATAATGATCTTCTCTTTTTTCTATTAGCAACGCCTTGAGTGTCTAGATTTCCTCTTAAAATATGATAACGGACTCCAGGTAAATCCTTTACTCGACCACCTCTAATTAAAACAACAGAGTGTTCTTGTAAATTATGACCTTCACCAGGAATGTAAGCTGTAACTTCAAATCCATTTGAAAGTCTCACTCTTGCAACTTTTCTTAGAGCCGAATTAGGTTTTTTTGGAGTGGTTGTATACACTTTAACACAAACTCCTCTTTTTAAAGGTTGCTTCTGTAATGCAGGCACTTTATTCCTTTTAGTTTGTTTAATTCTTTTATTTTTTAGCAATTGATTAATAGTCGGCATAATTTTTTAATATTTAGTTGTTTTTGAATAGAATAACTGACAGGTTATTAATGGCAGCGTTTAGTGTCTAAGTTAACACTACATTCCAACCAAAAACATCGCCAAAATACTTATTAATTTGACTTTGTCAAACTAAAACTAAATATACTTGATAAAATTTTTATTGATTTACTGGGGTTTCTGGAGACTCTATTTTTTCTTGTTCAGATAAAAATTTATTGTCATCCTCTAGGGCTTTTTTGTTCCATTTACTCTTTATATTACCTGTTCCTGCAGGCACTAATCTTCCAACTATGACATTTTCTTTAAGACCATTTAATGGATCAACTTTTCCTTTTATTGCTGCATCAGTTAATACCCTAGTTGTTTCCTGAAAAGATGCAGCTGATATAAATGACTCTGTTTGTAATGAGGCTTTTGTAATACCCATCAAAACCCTTTCACCAATAGCTGGTGTTTTGCCTTCTGCTTTTAATTTTTCATTGTTATTATCAAATTTAATTCTATCGATTATTTCACCTGGTAAATAAGAAGAGTCTCCTGAGTTTTTCACTTCAATTTTCTTTAACATTTGTCTCAAAATGGTTTCGATATGTTTGTCATTAATAATCACACCTTGTAATCTATAAACTTCTTGTACTTGATTTACAAAATATTCAGTCAAATCTTTAATTCCCATAATTCTCAAAATATCATGTGGTAATGGTTGACCGTCTAAAAGATATTCTCCTTTTTTTATTTTTTCTCCTTGATTAAAGTTAATGTGTTTACCCTTTGGAATTAAATAATTTGAAGGCTCTTTACCATCTTCAGGAACAATTGATACTCTTTGTTTGCCTCTCACCTCTTTACCAAATACAACCTGACCATCATTTTCAGCAATAATTGCACTATCTTTTGCTTTTCTTGCCTCAAATAGTTCAGCTACTCGAGGTAATCCCCCAGTAATATCTTTTGTTTTGGTTGTTTCTTTTGGTAATCTTGCAATAACATCTCCAGCTGAAACTTTTTGACCGTCTTTGACAGATAAGATTGAGTCAGGGACAAGATAATATCTAGCCTCATTATCATCTGCTTTTTTGATTACATTACCTTTATCATCTCTCAAAGTAATTCTAGGTTTTAAATCTGTGCTTTTTGATTGAGATCTCCAATCGATTACTGATTTAGATGAAATTCCTGTTGCATCATCTATTGTTTCCTGTATTGAAACACTGTCAATTAAATCAACATAACTTGCTATACCACTCTTCTCAGCTATTACTGGAGTTGTATATGGATCCCATTCACAAATTTTTGTATTCGCCTTTACTTTATCTCCATTTTTGAAAAATAATCTTGAACCATATGCAACTTTATAAATTGCAACTTGCACACCATTATTATCCTCAATTGATAATTGAGTATTTCTACCCATTACTATTAAATTTTTCTTTGAGTCCTCTAAAATATTTGAGTTTATAATCTTAAGCGTTCCCTCGTTCTTGGTAATAATTTGTGAGTCTTGTTTTACGGATGCAGTGCCTCCAACGTGAAATGTTCTCATTGTTAATTGTGTTCCTGGTTCTCCAATAGATTGGGCTGAAATCATTCCAATAGCTTCACCAACATGAACCATTTTTCCTCTAGATAAATCTCTTCCATAACATGTAGCACAAACCCCCTCTTTGGAACCACACGTCATAACTGAAAATACTTTTAGGGATTTAATTCCAGCAGCATCAATTTGGTCACAAGCGGTTTCATCTATCATAGAGGATTTTTTGATTATAACTTCACCTGTAATAGGATTTTTTACATCAGCTGCAGTGACTCTTCCAAGTGCTCTTTCTGATAAACTAACAACAACATTTCCTCCTTCTAAAATCTCTGATAATTCAATAAAGCCTGGTTTTTCACATTTTACTTTTGTTATTGTTAAATCTTGTGCAACATCACATAATCTTCTTGTCAAGTATCCAGAACTTGCAGTTTTTAAAGCTGTATCTGCTAAGCCCTTTCTAGCTCCATGAGTAGAGTTAAAATACTCCAGAGCGGTTAATCCTTCCTTAAAATTAGAGATAATTGGGCTTTCAATAATCTCTCCTGAGGGTTTTGCAATTAAACCTCTCATACCAGCTAATTGTTTCATCTGAGCAGCAGAACCACGTGCACCACTATCAGCCATCATAAATACTGAATTAATTTTTAAACCCTCAGAAGTTTTTTCTGTTGCTGAAATACCTTTCATCATTTCACCAGCAACTCTATCAGTACATTTAGACCATGCATCAACTACTTTGTTGTATTTTTCACCTCTGGTAATTAGTCCTTCAGCATATTGAGTTTCATAGTCTGCTATTAATTTTTTTGTATCATCAATTAATTGTGTTTTATTCTCTGGAATTACAAGATCATCTTTACCAAAAGAGATACCTGCTTTGAAAGCATGCTTGAATCCCAAGTCTTTTAACTTATCACAAAAAATGACTGTAGTTTTTTGTCCACAAAATCTAAATACAATATCAATTACTTCTGATACAACTTTTTTAGGTAATAACCTATCTATTAAAGAAAATTTAATATCTTTGTTTTTTGGTAATAAATTTGCTAATAAAAATCTTCCTGCTGTGGATGTATATTTTTCATATTTTTTATTACCATTTTCATCGATTGTTTCAAATCTTGAAATGATTGTACTATGAACTTTTATTTGTCCTGAGGATAATGCAAATTCTATTTGATCTGCATCTGTAAAATAACCTGCGGCTTTATCATTATATGGTTCTTGAGATAAATAATAAATACCCAATATCATATCTTGACTTGGAACAATTATTGG
>NZ_CVSS01000025.1 GCF_001180185.1 Candidatus Pelagibacter communis
AAAGAATTCACCAAAAATGCTTTAATTGATCTCATAAATGAAAATGATTCAAATTCTTCACCGTTCTTTATTGAGAAACATCTTAGTGTATTTAAAAAATCAACTATAAAAAACTTATCTTCATAAATTTTTATTTGTGAATTAAATGGTGCTAAATTATTTTTTGACCAAATTAATTCACCATCTTGTAAATTAAGTGCATAAAACTTTGCTATATTATCTGCAACGATTAATATTTCTTTATTATTTGATAATTGCAATATTGGGTTTAATTTTTTTTCTGATTTTGAGTAATAATTTTTTTTCCAAACCAATTTAGATTTTTCATCAAATTGTAAAATTGAACCTTTATTATCAAAGAATATTAAGTTCTTTTGGTTAAATGAAATTGTAGGCTCATATTGATAAAAATTTTTGATTTTAGAAAATTTATATCTAGAAGATTTTTTAAGATCACCTTCATAATTTAATCTTCCATCATTATTATAATAATTTCTTATCTTTATATTATTATTTATGCTATTTCCAATATCTATGGTCAAGCTAGTGTTTTTCTTTCTTTTGAATATAAAGATAAAAAAAAGCTAAAAATTTCTGATCAATA
>NZ_CVSS01000026.1 GCF_001180185.1 Candidatus Pelagibacter communis
CTCCTCTTGTTTTGCCATTCTTGCTGGCTGGACTTCAGTAGTCCAAAATTTAATATCTGCAAAACTAGTATTTGAAATTAAAAATACGAGAACAGATATATTTATTATTATTTTTTTAAACATATTCCCCTCTTTTCTGTTTTACTCTATATATCTCTCTGTAACTCAATTTATTATTGCTATAAACTTAACAGTGTAATAATTTTTAACAACATTTTAAAATCATTTAAAATCAATTTAAATATTAATAATGTCAAAAATTATTATTAAAAATCTTGGGAAATCTTTTGGTGACAACAAAGTAATTAGTAATTTTAATTTAGATATAGAGGATGGAGAATTTATTGTTTTAGTGGGACCTTCAGGCTGTGGAAAATCAACCTTATTAAGAATGATATCTGGACTAGAAAAAATTGATCACGGAGAAATTTTTTTGGATCAAAAATTAATAAACAATCTACTTCCTTCTAAAAGAGAAATTGCAATGGTATTTCAATCATATGCTTTATATCCTCATATGAATGTTTTTGAAAATATGTCTTTTGGTTTAAAAATGGAGAAAATTCCAAAAAGAGAAATTAATCAAAAAGTTAACAATGCTGCATCTACACTTCAAATTGAAGATTTACTTGAAAGAAAACCCAAACAACTTTCGGGTGGACAAAGACAAAGAGTTGCAATTGGGAGAGCAATAACAAGGAGCCCAAAAGTTTTCTTATTTGATGAACCATTATCAAACCTTGATGCTAGTTTAAGATCTGAAATGAGAGTTGAAATATCTAAGTTACATAAAAAATTAAACTCTAATATTATTTATGTAACCCATGATCAAGTTGAAGCAATGACTTTG
>NZ_CVSS01000027.1 GCF_001180185.1 Candidatus Pelagibacter communis
AGAATATTCTAATAATAAAAATTTTATTATAAATAAATATTGTTAATTTTTTTATCTGTAAATTAAACCTTGTATAACCGGTGACTAACTTTTTTATTATTTGTTTTTGAATCATAACAAGAAATATAATTGGGTCTCTCAATTATGCTATGAATTATCTAACCTTTGGGTCGCACTGGGTCATCCAGGGTAAACTAGAAATTGGTTTTAGTATATTTTAAGTCCTTTGTGTCTACCAATTTCACCACGAGGGCATTAATGAATTTCATGAGTGTTTATGCTAATATTTATAATTGAACAAGATGAATAAGTAAATTTTTTTTAAAAAGTCTTCAGCTATTCAGCTAAAAATTGATTTACTTCAGAAAAATGAACAGCAAAATTCATTCCCTCACTGACGTCTTTATGTAAGCCTTGAGTATTAACACCTACAACCTTATCTTTAAAAAACAATGGACCTCCAGAATTTCCAGGATTAATAGCAGCATCAGTTTGTATAAATAATACGTCTGCATTACCAGTCGCACTGTAAACACTGCTTTCTTTTCTAATTGCACTAATCCAACCCTTTGTTAGGGAGAATTTTCTTCCTTTTGGGTGACCTAATGCTTCAACCATTTCACCTTGTTTTAATTGACCGTCATAAAATGTTACTGGTTTACCAGTTGTATTAGTTTTTAAAAGAGCGAGGTCCCTTTTAAGATCTTTTTTAACAACAACAGCAGATGATCTCTTTTTAAACTTATCTGTAACGGAAATAGACATGGCATTTTCTATGACATGATAATTTGTAATAATTTCATCCCTAGAAATAAAAAAACCTGAACCTAAACCTTTTTCAGTTTTAACTATAACTACGCTATCAAACCTAGCATCTTTTTGTTCATAATTTGATGATGATTTGTTGGTTAATGATGCAGTTTTTTTATTTGAGTTCGATTTTGATCCACCTAATAATTTTTCCCACCAAGATAACTCTTCTTCTATGGAAAAATTCAAGCTAGCATATAATTCTTTTTTATCAAA
Organism: Candidatus Pelagibacter communis; assembly: GCF_001180185.1. Taxonomy (GTDB): domain Bacteria; phylum Pseudomonadota; class Alphaproteobacteria; order Pelagibacterales; family Pelagibacteraceae; genus Pelagibacter; species Pelagibacter ubique_F. Next base: position 1,027 of record NZ_CVSS01000027.1, read on the forward strand.
TAACTCCCTAAATTCACTTTCATTATCAATTAAATTAAGAAATTCATTTAATGAAATATTTTTTATTTTTTGATTTTGCCAATTCGATATTTGTTCTGGAGAAGAATATTTATTTAACAAGTTTTCATATTTTTTGTCCTGAGGATCGATATTATAAGCAACTTTAAAATCTTTATTAGATTTAATCGAAATATTCTTTTCAATTAATTTTTTATTTTTAAATTGAACGATTTGATAAATAGCTTTTTTTTCAGCTTTAACGTTTTGAACTAAATAACTATAACTTCTTAACATTTCTTTTTCTAAGTAATCTGGTGTATTTGAATAACTACTTATGAGATTATTTAATTTATTTTGAAGTTTGGCACCTTCATTTTGCCATTTTTCTTGTAGGGCAATACCTCCCCACTGAGTAATTAATCCACAACTTATACATTGTGACATTTGAAAGCCCCTTTCAGCCTCAGCTTGTGCTCTTTGTAGTTCTCTTTCAGTTCTTCTCATTTCTGCTTGGAGCCTATTAAATTCTGGATTTGGAACACTTCTTGAACCAGCTACCATTTGGGAAGTTAAATTTTCCTCTGAATTTACAGTTGAGAACGAGTCAAAATCTTTTGGAATTACAATTAACAAATTTGAGTTACTTGCTAATAAATTTTTTACTGTATCCAGGTTAAACTCTCTGTTAATTTCATAATCGATATTTCCAGATAAATTTATATTGGGTAATAATTCTTTTTTTACTATTTCTGTATCGGCATAAATTACTTTTAATTCTTTATTAACATTTTCATTTTGTTCAATTTTAAGTTTTTTTGTATTTTTATTTTGATTTGAAATTTCTTTTTTAATTTTATTTAATCTCTTTTTTTCTTCTATTTTAGCTAATCTCTCAGCTTTTCTTCGCTCTTGTTCTGCTTTTCTTGCTAGTTTTTTTTCCTCTTGTTCTTTTTTTCTTTTCTCAATTTTAGCTAATCTCTCAGCTTTTCTTCGCTCTTGTTCTGCTTTTCTTGCTAGTTTTTTTTCCTCTAATTCTTTTTTTCTTTTCTCAATTTTAGCAAGTCTTTCTGCTTTTTCTTGTTCTAATTTTTTTTTTTGTATAAGTTGCTTTTTCTTTTCATCTTCAGCAATTTTTTTTTTTTCTAATTCATCATTTTCACTTTTTTTAGATGAATTGATATTTGAGCTGTCACTTGCAATCTTTGAATTTTCTTCTTTCTTATTTTTTCTAAAATCCTCTAATTTAATTAATCTTTGAGAAGCATCATGTTGA
>NZ_CVSS01000028.1 GCF_001180185.1 Candidatus Pelagibacter communis
ACTTTTATGATCCAAAATATGACTGACCTGGCATCTTATTTAAAAAAATTAGATATTAAATTATATTGATGATACTTGTTTGACCCGGTATCATTTTCATTTAAATTACGTGTATTATTATATAATCTATCATCATTCAAATCACTTAAATCTACAGCAACAATTAGATGATTAAAACTTATTAATTTGTTTTCCAATAAATAAATTACTTTGTCTCTGTATATATAAGGTGAGTAAGAACTCACACCAAGATTTACAACTTTAAGTTTTGTAAATTTTTTAAATAATCCAACAAATGTGTCTTCATATTCTAAACCAATTCCTTCTGTGAAGCTATCACCAATAAATGCAACATCAAAATCAGACTCATAATTTGAGATACAATCATATTTAAAACCGTTATGATCACTGCAAAATTTGTAAAATCTATTACCCCAACGAGCTTTATTTGTTGAATAATTTTTTAAAAACCCGTGATGAAAATATTCCGGGTCAAACAAGTATCATCAATATAATTTAATATCTAAAACTTTACAT
>NZ_CVSS01000029.1 GCF_001180185.1 Candidatus Pelagibacter communis
TTAGGGACTTAATAGATTCAATAAGTGTATTTTTTATATCAAAAAATTTACCATCATAAAAAAATAGGTTTTTTAAATTTACCGAGTTCTCTTATATCTTCTGGAGAGTGTTTAGTAATATATTGTAAGCCTATTTTAATTCCCGAAATTTCATTATGTATTTTTGATAACAATTCTAGAATTTCTTTTTGACTTGATACGTCACAAGCTACAAAGATATTTTTATTCATCATTATTTAATTTTTTAAACAAGTCTTTTGCCATTTTGAAGTGAATTGTTCTCTTTTCTGGCGTATTAACCTTTTCACCAGTTTTTGGATTTCTTGAGATCCTAGCTTTCTGGATATTTGTTGAGAATATTCCAAATCCTCTTAATTCCACCCTTTCACCTCTTTTAAGGGTTAACTTTATCTCTTTTAAAATTATATCTGTAAATTTCTCTAAATCTTTCTTTAAAAAATTTGGATAATTTTTTGATAGTTGTTTTAAAAGCTTTGATTTTACAATAGCCAATTTATTCTTCTTGTATTTACTATTTTTCTTCGTCTTTTTTCTTTAAGTCTTCCGACAATGATGAAAAAGGAAGATTTTTCCCAGAGCCCTCTGATCCATATTTTTCTAAGGCTTCTTTTTTTTCTATTTCTTCTAATAACTTAATACTTAAATTCACTTTTCTTTTTACTAAATCTATTTCAGAAATAGCACAATCTATTCTTTCACCACCTGTGAATCTTGAAGGCCTAGCATCTGCTGCGTTAATTGCAATTTGTGATTTTTTAATTTGAAAGTCCATTTCACATCCCTCAGGTCTAACTGTAAGACCTTTATTATCAGTGGATATAATTTTTACTGTAATAGCTTGATTAACTTTTTTATCTTTAAACCAATCAAATGGATCTGGTTGTGTCTGTCTTAGTCCAACTCTTATTTTTTGTTCTGTTGGTTTGATTTCTAAAACCTTCACTTTTATTTTATCACCTTTTTTATAGTTAGTTAGCTCTTCTTCTCCCTTATTTAGATAAGTCAAATCGTTACAATGTAGAAAAGCATCAACATCTAAATTTTCAATTTTTACGAATAAAGAGTATTCATTTTTATTTACTACTTCACCTTCAACAATTGTACCAACTGGATACTTTTTTTCAAAAATTTCAAATGGGTTATCTTGAGTGAGACGATGTGAGATTGCAACTCTTCTCTTGTCTTTATCAATCTCAGTGATAACACAATCTATTTCATCTCCAACTTTAAACATTTTTTTTGCAGATACATTTTTTTTAGTCCAACTTAACTCGCTTGAGTGTAGTAGAGTTGTTAAACCTGGTTCTAATTCA
>NZ_CVSS01000030.1 GCF_001180185.1 Candidatus Pelagibacter communis
CTTTCTTATTTTTTCTAAAATCCTCTAATTTAATTAATCTTTGAGAAGCATCATGTTGAATTATAAATCTGAATTCATCTTGATCAATTTGAATATCTGTAGAATTATTACAGTCTGATCTATCAAATACAGGCAATATTAAACCTTCATTATCTAGACAATATATTTCATTTGAATTTGCTGTATTTGAAATTATTAAAAAAAAAGATGTAAAAAATATGACTAAAATTCTATTTGTCATAATTTATTATAACATATAAGCTTTTATTTTTATAGAAATACTGTCTAATAAAAAAAAATAATATGAAACTATTATTGGCAACATTGATCCTTTTTTTTACTGGACTCAACTATCACTCTAATGCGGAAGATCCAGATTTAAAAAAGATAGCAGATAAAAGAATTACTTCTACAAAAATGATTTTAACACCTCCATCAATAGCTAAAAAAAAGATTATCAAAGCAATAGAGGAAATTGAGCAATCTTGTTGTGAAGATAGTTTTTTAGAGAAAGAAAAAATTTTTAAAATTAGAAATAATTTACAAACTTGCATGGATAAAAAATGTTATAATTTTATGCTGCCACTTTATGTAGAAAAAAAACCTCCAGCGAAACTTGTTGCATTAAGAAACCTTAATATTCTTGAAGATTTATTGATTTCTCATGATAAACATAAATATGACAATTTGATTAATAAGTTAGACTCAAAAAAAAAAGAAAATATTGATAATGAAAAAAATATTAATGTAGTAAAAGAAAAATTAGCAACACTAGAAAAAGAAAATAAAAACTTAAAAAAAACAGTTGATAAAATGCTTTTAAATTATGAAAAGAAAATTTCAAAGCTTGAAGAAGAAAATAAAAACTTAACTGAAAATTTTAATATTGTTTTTGAAGCACATTCAAAAAATAAACAAAAAAAATTAGAAAAAGAGCTTAAATAAATTGAGAGAGCTTTTTAAGTCCTTTGTGTCTACCAATTTCACCACGAGGGCATTAATGAATTTCATGAGTGTTTATGCTAATATTTATAATTGAACAAGAGGAATAAGTAAATTTTTTTATTCTTTAACACTGCCAGCAGTCAAACCACTCACAAGATATTTTTCAAAATAGATAAATATAAAAAGCACAGGCAAAGTAACTATTACAGAGCCTGCCATTAAATATTGGCGAGGTGTTTCCGCATCACCACTTAAATACTGAATAGCTCTTGATAAAGTAAAAGATTTTGGGCTATCTAAAAACATTAAAGAAAAAAGAAATTCATTCCACGCAATCATAAAGACATATAGAGCGACAGAGGCAATAGCTGGTAAACTTAAAGGAATTATAATCTTTAATATTATGCCAAACCAATTCTGACCATCCATAATTCCTGCATCTTCAATTTCTTTTGGAATACTT
>NZ_CVSS01000031.1 GCF_001180185.1 Candidatus Pelagibacter communis
AATCTTGATCAATTGAAGTTGCTAAAGAAACATGTTCCAAGAAACTTTCTAAATTATCAAATTATTGCAAACAATTCTAGATGAATCAGGTTATTCAGCAATGCTTAAAAACAAAAAAGATCTAGAAAATGAAAATAGATTAGAGAATATTAAAGAATTATTAAGTGCCATGAAAGAATTTGATAATTTAGAAAGTTTCTTGGAACATGTTTCTTTAGCAACTTCAATTGATCAAGATTGGGATGGACAAAAAATAAATATGATGACTATGCACTCTGCTAAAGGTTTAGAGTTTGATGTTGTATTCTTACCAGGTTGGGAAGAGGGATTATTTCCCCATCAAAAATCGATAGAAGAAAAAGGTCAAAAAGGCTTGGAGGAGGAAAGAAGATTGGCATATGTTGGAATTACAAGAGCAAAAAAGAGGGCTATAATTTCCTTTTCAATGAATAGATTTTATCAAGGAGACTGGATTGACAGTATGGCATCTAGATTTATTGATGAACTTCCAAATGATTTTATAGAAAAAAACTCTTTTTTTGAAGATGACAAAAATGAAATAGAGGACTTCGAATTCAATCAAGACTTGGAAGGTGATGATCAAGATAATTACAGAAGTCCAGGTTGGATAAGATATCAGAAAAGAATTAAATGAAACATATCCTTAAAAAACTAAAAGAACAGTTTTCAAATTACAATCTAGATGGGTATATAGTTCCAAAAAATGATGAATTTTTCTCTGAATATTCAGCTAAAGATAGATTGAAAAAAATTACAAATTTTTCAGGTTCTGCTGGATTTGCTGTAGTGCTGAAACAATCAAATTATTTATTTGTAGACAGCAGGTACACTCTTCAAGCTAAAATAGAAAGTGGTAATAATTTTAAAGTTTTAGGTTATGAAAAACTATTAAATTGTAAAGTTTTCAAAAATTTAGTGATTGGCCTTGATCCAACATTGTTTACAAAAAAACAAATAAAAAAAATTTTTACAAAAAATAAAGTAAAACTTATTAAAGAAAACCTTATTGATAATTTTCATAAATTTAGATATTTAAACAATAAACCGTTCTATTCTCTTGATAAAAAAATCGTAGGTGAAGATTACAAAAATAAGATAAAAAAAATAGTCAAATATCTTAAAACCAAAGGATTAGACCATATATTTATAACAGCTCCTGAAAATGTTGCTTGGATCTTAAATATAAGGGGATATGATAATCCGACTAGCCCTATTCCTAACTCATATTTGTTAATTAGTAAGGACTACAAAAAATATATTATTGCAAAAAAAAATAAACTTAAAAAATTAATAACAGAAAAAAAAATAAAGCAGAGTGAAATTATAGAACCAAAAGATATTGATTATTTTTTAAATACTCTTAAGGGTAAAAGTATATCAATAGATAGTAAAACCTGCTCAATATATTTTGAGCAAATATTAAATAAAAAACTTAAAATTTTTAAATCAGATGACCCAACATATTTATTAAAATCAATTAAAAATAAAACAGAAGTAAATAATATGATTAAGGCACATATAAATGACGGTATAGCATTAACAAAATTTCTTTATTGGATAAAAGAGATTAACAAAAAAAAGATATCAGAAATAGATGCACAAAATAAATTAGAAGCTTTTAGAAAAAAAAATAAAGACTATCTGTTTCCCAGCTTTAATACAATCGCAGGGACTGGAAAAAATGCAGCAATAGTTCATTATAGAGCTACAAATAACAACACTAAAATTATTAACAAAAAAGATATTTTTTTGTGTGATTCTGGAGGCCAATACTCATACGGAACCACTGATGTTACTAGAACTATTTGTTTTTCTAAACAAAAAAAAAATATAAAAAAAATTTTCACTCAAATTCTTAAAGGACACATTGCTGTCGCTCGCACTAATCTCAATAAAATAAATGTTGGTAAAGAAATTGATAAACGAGCTAGAAAATTTTTGAATGAGGATGGATTAGACTATGGACACGGAACGGGCCACGGGGTTGGACATTTTCTCAATGTCCATGAGGGGCCGCAAGCAATTTCAAAATATAATAATATTAAAATTAAAGAAGGAATGATTTTAAGTAATGAACCAGGTTTTTATAAGAAAAATCACTTTGGAATGAGAATTGAAAATTTAATTTATGTTAAAAAGGAGGGAAAAAATTTACTATTTAAGAACCTTACATTAGCTCCAATTGAAAAAGATTTAATTGATTACAAAATTTTGACAAAATCTGAAAGAGATTATTTATTTGATTATCATTTAGAAGTATACTCAAAAATTTCCTTT
>NZ_CVSS01000032.1 GCF_001180185.1 Candidatus Pelagibacter communis
AAACTCAAAATCCGGTATCACTTTTTCAGAAGAGTACAAAGAGCATAATCTCAAATGTCATATCCATCTGAAGTTGCTCCATAACCGGTTAATTCTGCATATATTTTAGCTCCTCTAGCTTTAGCGTGTTCGTATTCTTCAAGCACCAAAACTCCACCACCACCAGCAATTACAAATCCATCTCTAGTTTTATCATAAGCTCTTGATGCTGTTTCTGGCGCATCATTATATTTTGATGATAGAGCAGTCATAGCATCAAACATCGCTGTCATGGCCCAGTGAATTTCCTCACTACCGCCAGCAAATACAACATCTTGTTTACCCATTTGAATTAATTCCATAGAGTTTCCAATACAGTGTCCACTAGTTGCGCATGCTGAACTCATTGTGTAGTTAGTTCCTTTTATTTTGAATGGCACAGCGAGAGTTGCAGAAGCTGTACTTGCCATTGTTCTTGGAACAATGAACGGTCCCATTAACTTTGGAGTTTTAGCTCTAGTTTTGTCTGCAGCTAAAATTACATTTTCGATTGATGGACCACCAGAACCCATTACAATTCCAGTTGTACTTTTAAATTTCTTAATTTGATCATCCGTAAATCGAAAATGAATA
>NZ_CVSS01000033.1 GCF_001180185.1 Candidatus Pelagibacter communis
CCTCAAAAGTTCGCACTTATAAAATTAGATAAAGTCAGAGGTAATGCCTGTGTAGGTAGACGAAAAACTTAAATTTCTTGATGGAATAAATGATTATGTCATGAATTTAGAACAAAAATATTCAGACGCTTAGTTGATAAATATGAAAAAGTTGTTTTTGATCATTGAATATAAACTCAAATCATTTATATCAATTTTATGCTTATAGATTTTAAAGACGAAGACTTTGAAAATAAAATTAAAAACGAAGATGTTTCTGTGATTCAGTTTTCTGCTGCATGGTGTGGTCCTTGCAAAAGTTTAAAGCCGGTTATGGATAAGTTGTCTGAAGAATATAAAGACAAGGCTGGTTTTTATTATGCAGATATAGAAGATGGTGGTATCAATACTGGAAGTGCTGCAGGAATAAGAGGTGTACCAACTGTAATAATTTACAAAAAAGGTGTTGAAGTAGATAGAAAAGTCGGAGGCGTTCCAGAAAGTCACATGAAAGAATTCTTAAATAAAAATATTTAATTTAAATTTAGCACTTCACCCGCTAAATACAAAGATCCAGTTATTATAATAATATCATTTTCTTTAAGTGATATAGATAGTATTGCCTCTTTAATACTTTTTTTATACTTAACATTGGCAATACTTTTAAATTTTTCTTTTAAATCTCTTCCGCTTATAGCATTAGGTTGGTTAGGTATATCAATCGTAGTTAATGATGCAATGTCTTTAAAAAAAGAAATATATTTTTTGTGATCTTTATTAGCCATCATTCCAATTATAATATGTTTATTTGAGTTTAAAGTTTGAAGATACTCATTTAAAACTTTTGATCCGCCAGGATTATGTGATGAGTCAAGAATAAGTCTATTGTTTTTAATCAAATCTTTTAGTTTACCTGATTTAATCTCCTCCAATCTAGCAATGTTAGTCGCTTTTTGAATTCCATCTATTATGTTTTGATCTTTAATTTTAATATCATCCAAAATTCTTAATGTTGCAATAGCCGTAGACGCATTTTCTATTTGAAAATGGCCATTTAAGTTTGGCATTGGAATATTTAAACCACCAAATTTATCCTCATAGTAAAAGAAATTATTTTCTTTTAAAGCAAAGCTATAATGTTCATTAAAGAAATATTTATTTGCTTTATTTTTGTAAATATTTTTTTTTATATATTCTGTAATTTCAATAGAATTTTGTTTTGCAACAACTATATTTTTTTCAAGTAAAGATGAAGTTTTTTCATAAATAATTCTTTCAATAGTTCTATCATGCTTTGGTAGCCAATCGAGATGATCTTCACTACAAGAAGTTATTATATTACAAAGATTCTTTTTAAGAATATTAACAGCATCTCCTCTTCCAAATAAGCCAAATTCTGCAATCACTAGATTATTTTTATATTTTTTACACCCATAAAAAAATGCAGCAGTGAGAGCTTCAAAATATGTTAAGGGTTTACCGTTATTGATTTCCATAACTTCATTTAATAAATTTGAGAGTTCATCATTACTTATCATCTCATCGTTATAAATAAATCTTTCATTTATTCGTTTGACATGAGGCGAGGTATATATATTACATTTGATATTTGCCTCTTTAAGTATTGATCTTAAGAATGAAATTGTACTTCCTTTTCCGTTTGTTCCACATAC
>NZ_CVSS01000034.1 GCF_001180185.1 Candidatus Pelagibacter communis
ATCATATTTCTTTTCTTTTTTTTGAAATTTCCAAATACATCAGTGACTCTTATTATATTCCCACTGTTTTTTTCAATAACAAATAAGTACCCTTCCAGGGATACTGTAAAGATGTAATTTCCAACTAAACTCGGTCTCAAACTAGAGTTAATTTTATTTTCCCAATTGAAGCCTCCTGTACTCAAATCGATTGAAAAAAATTGATTTTTGTTATTAGAAAAAAATAATGTTCTTCCGTCTGTTACAATATCAGAGGTTTCTAATGAGAAAGCAGATTCATAAATTAAACTGCTATGAGTTGGTAATTGCCATAATAATTTACCCTGATTTATATCTACTGCACTTATATCTCCTATTGAATTTTTAAAATATATGAAATTATTTACTATAACCATTGACAGTTTTTTTTTTGATTTAATAAGTGGATTTTCTGTTTTTACATTCCATAATTCTTCACCGTTCTTTATTGAGAAACATCTTAGTGTATTTAAAAAATCAACTATAAAAAACTTATC
>NZ_CVSS01000035.1 GCF_001180185.1 Candidatus Pelagibacter communis
GGTACTACTCTCTTTTTTAGAGCATCCCCTAAATATGTGAATGCTAATTCAGCTCCTGCTTCTGCAAGTTTCTGAGAAATGCCCCAAGCAATAGATCTTTCATTGGCAACACCCATGATTAATCCTTTTTTACCTTTCATCAAACTCATAATTAAACCTTTTCAAAAATTAAAGCTGCATTGGTTCCACCAAAACCAAAGCTATTTGACATTACTGTATTTAAAGTTACTCCAGTTTCAGTTTTTGCAACAATCGGGAACTTTTTAGCTTCTTCATCTATGTCTTTAATGTTAGCAGATCCTGTGATGAAATTATTTTTCATCATTATTAAACAGTATATTGCTTCATGAACAGAGGCTGCCCCTAAAGGATGGCCCGATAAAGATTTTGTTGAGCTTATTTTTGGAATATCAGTTCCAAAAGTTTCTTTGACTGCGTTTAGTTTGTTTGTTTTATCAAGTTTTCTATTTTTTCTGCATACTCAAAAGACTCATCTTTTCTAAAAAGTAATTTTGGTAAAAATTTCATAAATACTTTCTTTTATAGTATTTTTCTTATCAAAAATGAGTAATCTTTAAGTTTATTAATAACCTCGTCTGCATCTTTTC
>NZ_CVSS01000036.1 GCF_001180185.1 Candidatus Pelagibacter communis
TGGTTTGTCGCCAATTACAAGAAAATTTAACTTTTTTGAAACACTGCTTACGGTTGTCCCTGCATTTTCCTCTATCAGTGATTTAATTTCAGCTCTGCTAACACCATTCAATTTTCCTGTGACTAAAAAAGTTTTATCTTTAAATAAACCAACCTCTTTTTTTGCAATTACATCATCAATCTGTAAAATTTTTTCTAATTGATTGAGAACTTCTAGATTTGTTTTATTAGAAAAAAAATTTTTAATTGAATTTACTTGTGTCTCTCCCATACCATCAATATTTAATAAATCTTGATAATTTTTAGTTTGAGATAATTTTTTAAAATTCCTAAAGGACTCAAAATGTCTAGAAATAATTTTAGCATTCTCCAAACCAATATGTCTAATACCTAATGAGTAAATAAATCTCTCTAAAGATATTCTTTTTTTGGTATTTATTGAATATTCTAAGTTTTTAGCCGATAAATTTCCCCAGCCTTCTAGGTTAGAAACTTTTTTGTAATTTAATCTAAAAATATCGTGAGGAAATTGGATAAATTTTAAATTCCAAAAATTTTCAACAATTTTTTTTCCTAAACCCTCGATATTAAAAGCTTCTTTTGAAACAAAATGTTTTAACTTTTCAATAGAAATTTTCTCACATGTATATCCCTCACTAGAACATCTTCTCACTGCTTCTTCTTTTTTTGTGATAGAGTTAAATTCTTTAATTGTATTTGATCCACAGGAGGGACAATTTTTAGGAAAGATAAATTTTTTACTTTTTTTTGGTCTTTTTTTTATATCAACAGAAAGTATATGAGGAATTACGTCTCCAGCTCTTTCTACAGTTACTGTATCTCCAATTCTAATATCCTTTCTATTAATCTCGTCTTCGTTATGAAGTGTTGCATTTGAAACTAATACGCCACCTATATTGATTGGCTTTATTTTTGCAACAGGTGTCAAAGCACCAGTTCTTCCAATTTGAATATCGATATCCAAGATAATAGAAACCGCTTTATCAGACGAAAACTTGTGTGCAATTGCCCATCTTGGGGCATTAGCAACATATCCTAGTCTCTTTTGTAAAGAAAAATCGTTAATCTTATAAACGATTCCATCAATATCAAAATTAAGGTCCGCTCTTTGTTTCTCAACTTTATTGTAATTTATTATTAGATTCTTAATTCCTGAAATTAATTTGTTCAATGGATTGGTTTTAAAACCCCATTCCTCTAATTTTTTTAGGAAATCAAACTGATTATCAACTTTCAAACCTTTTACATAACCAAATGTATAAGCAATAAACTTTAAAGGTATTTTCTTAGTGTCCTCAGGATTTTTTTGTCTTAAGGAACCAGATGCCGCATTTCTTGGGTTTGCAAATTTTTCCTTTAAATTTTCAAAATCACTATTTTGAATGAACACTTCACCTCTTATGTCAATCTCCTCAGGAAAATCTTTTGATAAAATAGTTTTTGGAATATCATTTATTGTGGCTAAATTTGAAGTTATATCCTCACCTTCTTTGCCATCTCCTCTAGATAGACCTCTAATTAATTTACCGCTTTTGTATGATAAAGATGCTGAAATACCATCTATTTTTGGCTCAGCAGTATATGAAATATTCAAATTGTTATTTTGAGAGAGAAAATTAAGTATTTTTTTTTCAAAATTAAGAAGATCGTTCTCACTAAATGCATTTGCTAAAGATAACATAGGCACTTTATGGAGAGCTTTTTTAAAATTTTTTGAGGGTTTATAACCAACTATAACTGAGGGGGAGTTTTTAGAATTTAAATATTTATATTTTTTTTCTAGATTTATAATATCTTTTTTAAGAGAATCATATTCTGAGTCTGTTACCTCGGAAACATTTTCTTCATAATACTTTTTATTAAAATGGTTAAGAGTTTTAATCTTATTTTTATAATCTTTTTTAATAATATCTTTGCTCATTTTATTTAAATAGTCTCTTAAATTTCTCAATAACGCTGATTTTATCTTTTTTGGGTCTTTCTATTTGAGTTGAATAATCTTTATTGAAAACTTTGTATGATTTTTTATACCAATCACTTGATAAGTAATTGTAACCTAGAACATTTGCATATTTTTGAGACTCATCAATTAGTCCTAATTTATAATTTATTTCAACTAATCTGTGTAAAGCCTCTTCAACAAAAATTGTTTGATTATAATCATCTATAACTGTTTTAAATCTATTTAAAGCTGCAATCCATTTTTCTTTTTTTAAATAGTGTCTTCCTAAATACATTTCTTTTGATCTAGTAAAAAGACCAAAAAAAAGTAAAAAATTTATCTTTCCTAAAAATTGTCCCTCCT
>NZ_CVSS01000037.1 GCF_001180185.1 Candidatus Pelagibacter communis
GTTGTAAATTTTTTAAATAGAGGAATTTTAATTCCTGCTAAAGTAACTTTTAAAAATACTTTAATATTACTTTTCATTTACTAGGCTTTTTATTAGAAGCAAACTATATGATCAATATGAATTGGTCTTTTAATACCAAATTTTTCATCAACCTCATGTTGATGAATATGGTGAGAATGTACAAATACTGGAATAAAAGTATTACTAGGCGTTTTAAGTGTATATATAAAATTAGTGCCTCTAAACTTTCTATCAACTACTTCGAGTTTTAAATTACTTTTATCGTCATGTTCTAAATCCTCAGGTTGGAGTAATAATTGCACATTTGAACCCTTTGGGTATTCTTTTATAAAATTTCCCTCAATTGTACCTAAATCCCAATTCTCTAAAGTATTTTTACCTGTCACTTTAGCAGGAATTAAAATTCCTCTATTTAAAAAATTTACAACCTCCACTGAGTTAGGAAAATGATATACTTTATAAGGGTCATCAAATTGCTTTAATTGTTGATCTAAAATTATTCCGCATTTTGATCCTAAATAAAATGCCTCATAAGAATCATGCGTAACTATGATAGTAGTTATTTTTAATTTACTTAAAATTTTTTTTAATCTCACTTGAATTTCCTCTTTAAAACTTTGATCAACATTTGATAATGGCTCATCTAATAATAATAAATCTGGTTTTGTAATAAGAGATCTTGCAAGTGATGCTCGTTGAGCCTCGCCAGCACTTATTTCATGCGGGTATTTATTAAGTATGTGAAAGATATCTAATAAATCAACTATTTCTTTTAAGCTTATTTTTTTTCCACTCTTATCTTTATTTCTGTCTGAACCAAGTAATATATTTTTTTCAACGGTATAATGTGGGAATAAACTGTTATCCTGAAAAGCTAGTGAAACATTTCGATTTTCTGGTTCTACATTTATTTTTTCAGAGGAAAGGGTTTTGCCATTCAATTTTATAAAACCTTTGTTAATTTTCTCTAATCCTGCTATTGTTCGTAATATAGTTGTTTTGCCAATACCAGAAGGTCCGAGAAGACAAACAACATCACCTTCATTTTCGATTGAAAAAGAAACATTTTTTACTTTTGTTTTTCCACTTATATTGAAGTCAACATTCTTAATTTCAAAAAAGTTTTTAGCCATTATTATCTTTTAAAATATATTTAGATGTAACTATTATAAAAGAAGTTGCAATCAAAATCAGAAATAAAGATGGAACAGCAGCAGCTTCTAATAAATCTTCAGATGCTGAAATATAAGCAGAAGTTGCAAAAGTTTCAAAATTAAAAGGTCTCAAGATTAAAGTAATAGGTAATTCCCTCACAATTTCTAAAGAAATTAATATACAAACAAACAATAAAGAGTTTCTTAAAAAAGGTATATGAATATTCATAAATGTTTTTCTTTTCGAATAACCAAGTAAATAAGAACTTTCATCAACTGACAAATTAATTTTTTCATAGCCAGATTTTATTCCATTAAAAGCTAAAGAATAAAATCTTACAAAATATACAAAAACTAATCCTAAAATTGATCCAATAAATATTTTCTTTATAGAAAAAAATCCTAAATTTTTTACAACACTTTCATCGAACCAAGCTATGAATGTTATAAATGCTACAGCTAAAATTACACCTGGTATTGCGTATCCTGAAATAGATAAAGTAGACAAAATATTTAATATTTTATTTTTTGAAACTCTGTTTCCATAATTTGAAATTAAAGCAAAGATTATTAAAAAAAAACTAGATAAAAAAACTAGGTAAAGAGTGTTAATTAAAAGATCAATTATCTGTAAATCAAATAAGTTTTCTGGAAATTTAATTGTCCAATAAAGCATTTGGCTTAATGGAAATAAAAAACTTAAAAAGAAAATAAAAAAACAAAAGATAAAAGCTAAAAAAGATTTACTACCAGAAAGTTGTAACTTTTGTTTTTGTTTAAAGTCAACTCTCGTATTGAAATGATATTTCGCTCTATTTCTTGATAAATTTTCTAAAATAAATAATGAAAATATAAACAAAAGTAAAAAAAATGATAATTGATTTGCAAATGCTAAATCATCAAAAGTAATCCATGAATTATATATTCCAGTAGTAAGTGTGTTTATTGAAAAAAAATCAACTGCTCCAAATTCAGCAAGAGTTTCCATAGCTACTAATGACAGACCGGCTACTATTGCTGGTCTGGCAGCAGGTAAAATGATTGAGTATAATGTTTTAAATTTTGTAAAACCTAAATTTTTTCCCAAATCTATAAAGTTTTGCGATTGATATAAAAACGAAGCTCTAGCTAAAATATACACATACGCAAATAAGGAGAAAGATAGGGAAAGTATAGCTCCAATCATTCCATCAAATTTCGGAATATGAGTGTTGTAATTTCCTTCTCCAAATAGGTTTTTGAAAATTGAATACGCTGTTCCATAATTTTCAAAAAAAGCTGTTAATGAATATGCATAAATATAGGGCGGAACTGCAAAAGAAAGTATCAATGCCCATTTAAAAAAATTACTTAATGGAAATTTATAAAAAGATACTAGATATGCAGCTCCAGTACCGATTAAAAAAGTTAATATCAAAACACTTGTTAATAAAATAATTGAATTAGAGATATACTCTAGCAAAAATGTTTCTTTTAAAATTTGATAGTAATTTGAAGTATCTTCAAAGAAACTAGAAAATACTGTTAATATTGGAATGATGACAAAGGTAGAAATGATTAAGGAAGAAATGTACCAAAAATTTATTCTCATAATTTATAATCCGCCTTATAAACATGAAAAGTATTTGTGTCCATATTTTGAGAAGTAAATAACTTGCCTATAAAACATGGACACGCAGAAGAAAATCAAAAATCAAATACTTTTAGGATATGCGGAACCTCCATAGTTTTAATTTCTGACAGTTTTCTGTCATTTATTCTTTTATCGATTTTTTTACACTCCAAATGACATGGTGAACATGCTTTGGAAGATTTATTTAAATCAATATTAGACATAAATTTCTTTTTTTCTTGCATTATTTCCAACCAGCAGCTGTCATTACTTCTAATGCAGCAGATTGATTTTTTCCATAAGATGCTAACTTAGTTTTCATATCTTGTTTGAAATCTAATCCCAAATTATTCACAACTAATGGACTTGGAGAAACACCGTCAATCATTGGAAACTCAAATGTATTGTTTATAAAATGCTCTTGAGATTGTGGAGTTAATAAAAACTCAACAAGTTTAATTGCATTGGCTTTATTAGGTGCTCCCTTAACTAAAGCTGCGCAACTAACATTCATGTGAGTTCCTCTATCATTCTGGTTAGGAAAGAAAGCTTTAACCTTTTTAGCAGCCTCTTGTTGTTCTGCACCTTTTTTACCAGATAACATTAAAGCTAAGTAATATGTGTTAGCTACAGCAATATCAGCTTCACCAGCTGCTACCGCCATTATTTGTGCTCTATCATTACCTTTTGGTGTTCTTGCCATATTAGCAACAACTCCCTCTGCCCAAGCTGCTGCAGCGTTCTTACCATTATTAGCAATTAGTGATGCTACAAGAGACTTGTTATAAATGTTGCTAGATTTTCTTATTACTAATCTTCCTTTCCATTTAGGATCAGCTAAACCTTCATAAGTCATTCCAGATAATTCGGCACCGGTAACTCTTTCAGGTGAATAATAAATTATTCTAGCTCTTTTAGCTATACCTACCCATTTATTTGTTCTAAAGTTTTTTGGAACAGCTGCTTTGATAGCTTTAGATGTTAAACCACCTTGTAGATGACCTTTAGCATCCATAGCACCGCATCTTCCTGCGTCAGCAGTAATATAAAGATCTGCGGAAGAATCTGTACCCTCTTCGATTATTCTTTTTTCTAAAGCACCTGATTTTCCATTTATCAAATTGACCTTAATCCCAGTCATATTTGTAAACTTAGAATAAAGTTCAGAGTCTGCTTTATAGTGTCTTGCATTAAAAACATTCACTTCATTTGCAAAAACAAAAGTTGATACAAACAAAGATGTAATCAATGTCAAAATTGATATTTTTTTCATTTTTTTTCCATATCTTCCGCATGATTATTTGAGAATGATAACTATTCTCAATGCGAATGATTATCAATCGCAAGAATGTCGCACTTTCTCTGTATTGATTGCCTTTTTCTTTATACTATGATTTCCAGTCGCCTATTTTGCTGAATAAAAAGTTCCTAAATGCTTGAACTCTAGCTGTGTTTTTTAATGACTGAGGGTAAACAAAATGTGCCTCTGTAATTGGTCCCTCAGATTTTGGTAAGACCTTAATAATATTGCTTGAATTACTGACTAGATACTCTGGTAATGCTGCTAAACCTACTCCTGCCTCTACAGCTAATAATAACCCCATTACGCTATTTACTTTCATAATTGGCTTTCTCTTTTTTCCGTCGTGCATACCTAATTTTAGAGCCCAATCAGGATTATAAACTGGTGACGGAGCTCCTTTTCCAAATGATATAAATTTATGTTTATTTAAGTCAGTAATAGTCTTTGGCATACCGTATTTTTCTAAATATTTACTAGAACCATATATATAATATTTAAGATCTACTAATTTTTTTTGGATGTAATTTAATTGCTTGGGTCTTCTCATAAAAATACCTATGTCAGCTTGTCTAGTGCTTAAGTCTAGCTCTTTATCCTCAAAAATTAACTCTATTTCAACTTCAGGATTTAATCTCATAAATTCTTCAATTC
This sequence comes from Candidatus Pelagibacter communis, assembly GCF_001180185.1. Classification (GTDB taxonomy): domain Bacteria; phylum Pseudomonadota; class Alphaproteobacteria; order Pelagibacterales; family Pelagibacteraceae; genus Pelagibacter; species Pelagibacter ubique_F. The sequence continues at coordinate 4,742 of NZ_CVSS01000037.1, forward strand.
TAGGGGTTAACCAATGCGTACCAAAACTTCTCACAGTTGTAATTGTTAGTTTACCAGTTGGTTTATTTTTTTGATCTCCTAGAGATGTTTCAACTTCTTTTAATTTGCTTATAACTTCATGAGCAGTTTTAAATACATATTCTCCATTTTCAGTAAGAGTTAATCCTCGAGCATGTCTTTCAAATAATTGAACTTTTAAATCTTGTTCAAGGGACTGTATTTGTCTGCTGATCGCAGATTGACTAAGATTTAAATTAATTGTAGCGTTTGTAAAACTACCTGCTTCAGCAACTGCATGAAATATTTTTAATTTATCCCAATCCATTATTTATTTAAATCAACTAAAACTCTTCCTGAAATTTCTCCTTTTAGTATTTTAGGATAAGTTTCAATTAACTCCTCTAAACTTACTATTTGAATTGATTTTTCGAATAAACTAAAATCAACTAAATTAGCTGCTTCACCCCAAATAAATTCTCTTCTTTTAATACTGCAGTTAGCAGAGTCCATGCCCCAAAGTTTAATTCCTCTAAGCATAAAAGGTATTACATTTGTATTTAATTCATTAGTATTAGCATTTCCACATACAGCAATAATTCCATTGGGATTAGTTTGCACTATTGCATTGGCTAATATTTTTCCTCCTACAGTATCTACAACTCCATCCCATAAACCTTTGTCAATTAATCTTGGATCTTTGTCAAATTCACTACGATTGACAACATTTTTTGCGCCTAATGATTTTAAATAATCAATTTTAGAATCTTTTCCAGTAACTGCAGTTACATTGTAACCCATTTTATTTAGTATGATTACAGCAATACTACCAACACCTCCTGTTGCACCAGTTACCAAAACATCTTTTACTTTTTCACCTAATAATATTTCTTCTCTAGCTTTAATTGCAAATCCACTCATCAAAGAAGTAAAGCCAGCAGTTCCTAAAACCATTGCTTGCTTACTTGTTAAATTTTTTGGTCTCTTTACTAAAAAATCTCCATTTACTTTTGCAATTTGCGAATATCCACCATAAAAAATTTCACCTACTCTAAAACCTGTTAGAATAACATTATCACCTTCTTTAAATTTTGAATTTTCACTTTCTATTACTGTCCCTGAAAAATCTATTCCTGGTATATGTGGAAATTCTTTTACTAACCGTCCACCATTTTTTAAAATCATTCCATCTTTGAAATTTAGATCTGAATAATCAACTTTAACAGTTACGTCACCGTGCTTTAAAAAACTTTTATCTATTGATTTAACTTCTCTTGTAAAGTCTTCTCCTTGTTGATTTAAAACTAATGCTTTAAATTGATCAGACACTTTTTATTCTTTTGCAATGCTGATAAATCTTAAATATCTATTTTGATATGAAAGATCTTCTTTAAATTGACCTAAATAATAATTTGTTACTGTAGTGGCTTGCTCTTTTTTAATACCCCTCATAGTCATACACTGATGTGTAGAGTCTATTGTGACAGCAACACCTTTTGCATCTAAAGACTCCATTAGTGTATTCGCAATTTGCATAGTTAATCTTTCCTGTGTTTGTAATCTTTTTGAGAAAACTTCAACAACTCTTGCTAATTTACTTAATCCAACGACTCTTTTTTTAGGTATATAAGCCACATGAGCTTTACCAATAATTGGAGCCATATGATGTTCACAGTGACTTTGGATAGAAATATTTTTTTGAACAACCATGTCGTCGTACCCTTCAACATCACCAAAAGTTTTATCTAAAACTTGATTAGGATTTTCCTTGTATCCTTTAAAATATTCCTTGAATGCTTTAACGACTCTTTTTGGAGTTTCCAATAATCCTTCCCTATTTGGATCTTCACCCATCCAAGTTAGAATTGTTTTGAAAGCCTCTTCAGCTTCTTTATCAGAAACTTTTTTTAAATCTTGCTTATTCTCTGTATCTTTAACTAATTTCATTGTGAGTTTTATACATATAATTGTGCAATTTTAAAATATTTAATATATCCAGATATGTGCTACATAATCACCGTATATGTTCAAAAAAAGAGAAAATGTAGTCGAAATTGAAGAGGGAAATCTTCTTTCACCAAAATTTGATAATGATGGGTTGATACCTGTTGTTACTATGTGTTCAAAAACAAAAGACGTATTAATGCACGGGTATATGAATGTTGAAGCATTAAAAAAAACTATTGAAACAAAAGAAGCTCATTATTTTAGCAGATCAAGAAATGCTATTTGGCACAAAGGTAAAACAAGTGGTTTTATACAAAAAGTAATTGAAATTAAAATAGATGATGATCAAGATTCTATTTGTTTGACTGTAGATATAGGTGATGGAGCAAGTTGTCATGTTGGTTATAGATCTTGTTTTTACAGATCAGTACCATTGGGCCCAATAGATAATGGGAGTAAAATTGAAATGAAATTCTTAGAAAAAGAAAAAAAATTTGATCCAGAAAAAGTTTATAAAGGTCAACCTAACCCAACAAAAATATAAATGAGTAAAAAACAAAAAAATGTTCTAGGAGAAGAACTAGAAGAATGCTCATTAGATCCGTTAACAGGATGGTATAGAGACGGTTGTTGTAACACTGATGAAAATGATCACGGACTTCACACAGTATGTGCTAAAGTAACAACAGAATTTTTAGAATGGTGTAAAGAGGCTGGTAATGACTTGATTACCCCACATCCTGAATTTGGTTTCCCAGGTCTTAAAGATGGTGATGGTTGGTGTGTTTGTGCAACATGGTATGCTAGAGCAGTTGAAGCTGGAAAAGGATGTCCAATTTTTCTGAAAAGAACTCATCAAAATACTTTAAACATTTTACCAATCGAAACTTTAAAAAAATTTGCGATAGATCTTTCTTAAAAAATTTTTAATATGAGTGATGTTATATTATCTGTTATATATCTTTTATTAGTTTTAGCTTTAGTCTTACCTGGTTTTTTATATGCAAATAAAAATAAAAAAATTTTTCTAAAAAATTTGATTATTTGGATTGGTGTAGTTGGAGTAATTCTTATTTTAATTAATTTTTAAATAACTTATTACATATTCCCATACTTAGGTCCGCCACCACCCTCTGGAGTTACCCAAACAATATTTTGAGAAGGTTCTTTGATATCACAAGTTTTACAATGAATACAATTTTGAGAGTTAATCACAAATTTATTAATATCATTCTCTTTTTGTATTTCATAAACCCCTGCAGGACAATATCTTTGAGCAGGTTCATCAAATTTTCCTAATGTGTAACTGACTGGTAAATTTGGATCTTTTAATTGCAAATGTACTGGTTGATTATCTACATGATTTGTGCCAGTTAAATAAACAGAGCTTGTTTTATCAAAAGTGATTTTGTTATCTGGTTTTGGGTATTCAATTTTTGGCATTTCATTTGCAGGTTTTAATGTTTCATGATCAGCATGTTTGTGCTTTAATGTTAAGGGTAATCTTCCTCTAAACAATATTTGATCTATTCCTGTAAATATAATTCCTAAAATCAATCCCCAACTAAAACTTGGTTTAACATTTCTTGCTTTGTAAAGCTCTTCATATAACCAACTTTTTTTAAAATTTTCTTCATATAAAGATAAATCTACTTTAGATTTTAAATGTTCAACAATAGTTTCAGCTGCAATTATCCCACTTTTCATTGCTGTATGTGATCCTTTAATCTTTGGCATATTTAATGTTCCTGCATCACATCCTATTAACAAAGCTCCTGGCATATACATTTTAGGCAGGCTTTGAAAGCCTCCTTCAATTAATGCTCTGGCTCCATATGAAATTCTTTTCCCTCCCTCAATAATTTTTCTTATAGAAGGATGAGTTTTAAATCTTTGAAATTCATCAAATGGAGATAAATGAGGATTTTTATAATCTAATCCAATAACATATCCCAAAAAAACTTGCTTATTTTCAGCGTGATAAATAAAGCTTCCGCCGTAAGTATCATTATCTAAAGGCCAACCTGCGGAATGCATAACCAAACCTTCTTCATGATTTTCTTCATTAATTTCCCATATTTCTTTAAAACCTATTCCATATTGTTGAGGATCTTTACCTTTGTCTAACTCAAATTTTTTAATTAATTGTTTTCCTAAATGACCTCTGCAACCCTCAGCAAATACCGTTACTTTTCCTAAGAGTTCTATTCCAGGTTCAAAACTATCTTTTTTATTGCCTTCCTTATCAATACCCATATCTTGAGTCACAACACCTTTAACTGCACCTTTATCATCATACAATATTTCACTAGCTGGAAATCCTGGAAAAATTTCAACTCCTAAGGCTTCAGCTTGTTCAGCAAGCCATCTGCATAAATTAGCTAAACTGATAATATAATTTTTATGATTTTGCTGAACAGAGGGAAGTAGCCATGTTGGCCAACTTAAGGATTTATTTTTTCCTAAAAATAAAAATTTTTCTTTTGAAACTTTAGTTTTAATTGGCGAATTTAAATTTTTCCAATCAGGTAATAATTCATCTAGGGCTCTAGTTTCAAAAACATTTCCACTCAAAATATGTGCACCGATTTCAGAAGCTTTTTCTAATACACAAACATTTAATTCAGGATTTAACTGTTTAAGTTTTATAGCAGTGGATAAACCAGATGGACCTCCACCTATTATCACAACATCATATTCCATTGTCTCTCTAGACATAGTTTAATTTTTTACAGATTATATTATTTTTGTATAGTGTTTAATTTGTTCAATTCCTCTAGAAATTGTGGAAGTGCTTCAAATAGATCAGCCTCAAGACCGTAATCTGCTACGCTAAATATCGGTGCCTCCCCATCTTTATTGATTGCAACAATTATTTTACTTTCCTTCATTCCAGCTAGATGTTGAATAGCACCTGATATACCAACTGCAATATATAAATCTGGCACTACAACTTTTCCTGTTTGACCCACTTGGTGATCATTACTTATATATCCAGCATCAACTGCTGCTCTAGATGCTCCAATAGCTGCATTCAATTTATCTGCAATCGTTGTAATTAGTTTAAAGTTATCTCCACTTTGCATTCCCCTTCCACCTGAAATTACAACCCTTGCGGTTCCAAGTTCTGGTCTATCTGATTTAATTTCCTCTCTTTTAACAAATTTTGTGTTTCCAAACTCTTCTCCTGGCTCAGCTTTCTCAATTGGAGCTGATCCGCCTGAGCTTTCGCAAGGATCAAATGAAGTAGGTCTTATTGTAACGCATTTTTTTGTATCATTGCTTTTAACAGTTGCAAAAGCATTTCCAGCATAAATTGGTCTTAAAAATGTATCAGAGGAAATTACTTTAATTATATCACTTATCTGAGATGTATCCAAAGCAGCTGCAATTCTTGGCATTAAATTTTTTCCAAATGTATTTGCTGAACAAACAATATGGGAATAGTTATCTGCCAATTTAACAATCACAGGAGCAAAATTCTCAGCAACAAAATTTTCATAATAAGCCGCCTCTACATGAATAACTTTTTTAACTAAAGGTAATTCTGATAATGCTTTTGCAGCACCATCGCAATTTTGACCAATAACAATAGCATGAACATCTGTATCTATTTGTGATGCTGCAGTAACAGCATTAAGTGTAAAAGGTTTTATTTCTTTATTATTGTGTTCTGCAATTAATAAAACTGACATTTAAATTACCTTTGCTTCATTTTTTAATTTTTGAACCAATTCAGCTACACTAGAAACTTTAATGCCTGCTTTTCTTTTAGGAGGTTCCTCAACTTTAATTTGCTCGATTCTAGGAGAGGTATCTACTCCCAAATCTGACGCATTTAATTGTTCAATTGGTTTTTTCTTAGCTTTCATGATATTTGGCAATGAGGCATATCTTGGCTCATTTAATCTTAAGTCACATGTTACAATTGCAGGAATGTTTATTTCTATTGTCTCAAGGCCTTCATCAATCTCTCTAGTAACTTCTAATTTTTTGTCTTTTATTTCAATCTTTGATGCAAAAGTTGCTTGAGGCCAATTTAATAAAGCGCTTAACATTTGACCTGTTTGATTACAATCATCATCAATCGCTTGTTTGCCCATAAAAACTAAATCTGGTTTTTCTTTTTCAACAATTTTTTGTAATAACTTTGAGACAGCCAAGGGCTCTACTATACCATCAGCTTTGACAAGAATACCTCTATCAGCACCAACTGCTAAAGCTTTACGAACTGTTTCTTGAGCTTTTTCTTCACCAATACTTACAGCTATTACTTCTGTTGCTTTACCAGCTTCTTTAATTTTTACGGCTTCCTCAATCGCATTATCATCTGGTGGGTTAGTAGACATCTTTACATTATCAGTTACCACACCTGTATTATCTTCTTTAACTCTAACTTGAACGTTGTAATCAATTACTCTTTTTACTGCGACTAAAATTTTCATTAAGCTCTCAATAAGTTATTTTCAGCATCATAAGGACTCTCTTCAAGTATTGTAGCTTCGTACATCTTTCCAAGAATATCAACTTTTAGTTTTTCTCCTACGTTTGCTAAATCTGGTTTTACCATGGCTAAAGCGATAGATTTATCTAATCTAAAACCATACTCGCCTCCTGTTGCTCTACCAACAACTTTATCATCTTTATAAATAGGATTATTACCTAGTACATCTGAGTCTGTAGTGTTGTGAACTTCTAGTGTTACTAATTTATTATCAAAACCTTTTTCTCTCCACTTGTTTAAAGCATCTAGTCCAATAAAGTTTCCTTTATTTGGATGAATAAATCTATCCAAACCTGATTCATATGGCGAATATTCAATTGATAATTCAGTTCCAACAAGTTTATAAGATTTTTCAACTCTCAAACTATTCATAGCTCTTATTCCAAAAGGTTTAATTCCTAAATCTTTTCCAGCTTCCATTAATTTATCAAAAATATGATTCTGATATTCAATTGGATGATGTAACTCCCAGCCAAGTTCTCCAACAAAGTTCACTCTCATAGCATTTACAGGAGCAAACCCAACATTTACATTTTTTGCAGTTAACCATTTAAAGTTTTCATTTGAAAAATCATCAGTTGAAACTTTTTTCATTAATTCTCTAGCTTTTGGACCAGCTACTACCAATACACCAGTACTATTTGTTAAATCCTCAAATATTACTGAACCATCTGTAGGCATCCATTTTTGAATCCAATCATGATCTAATCTTAAGTTAGCTCCCGCAGAAACGAGATAATAGCTATTTTCTGCCTCTTTCATTATAGTAAATTCTGAATGTACTCCACCTTTAGTATTAAGAGCATGACATAAGTTTATTCTACCAATTTTTTTAGGAAGTTTGTTTGCAACTAAATAATCTAAAAACTCCTCAGCTTTTGGACCTTTAATTCTACATTTAGCAAATGCTGTCATATCCAAAAGCCCAACATTTTTTTTTACATTTTCACATTCTTTCTTTATTGCATCGAACCATTTTGATCTTCTAAAAGACCAGTCATCTTTTTGTTCCATGCCATCTGTTGCAAAGAAGTTTGGTCGTTCCCATCCAAATTTTTGCCCAAATACAGCTCCGAGATCTTTCATCCTTTCATAACAAGGAGAAGTTCTCAAAGGTCTAGCTGCTGGTCTTTCTTCATCTGGATAATGAACAATAAAAACATGACTATAAGCTTCTTCATTTTTTGCTTTTAAATAAGATTTGGTTGCGTAATTTCCATATCTTCTTGGTTCAACACCGAGCATATCTATTGTTGGTTCTCCGTCTACAATCCACTCAGCTAATTGCCAACCTGCTCCTCCTGCTGCTGTTATCCCAAAACTATGACCTTCATTAATCCAAAAATTTTTTAATCCCCAAGCTGGACCAACTATAGGATTTCCATCTGGTGTATAACAAATTGCTCCATTATAAACTTTCTTTACTCCCACTTCACCAAAAGCAGGTACACGATGTATTGCTCCTTCAATATGCGGAGCAAGTCTATCTAAATCTTCTTGAAATAATTCATACTCTGAATTTTTTGATGGTCCTTCAACATAACATGCGGGTGCTCCATCTTCATAAGGACCTAAGATTAGTCCACCTGCCTCTTCTCTCATATACCATCTGCTATCACTATCTCTTAGCACTCCCATTTCAGGTAAACCTTCTTTTTTTCTCTTTTGAATTTCTGGATGAGGTTCTGTTACGATGTATTGATGTTCAACAGGTATGACTGGAATATCTAATCCTACCATTTCCCCAGTTTGTCTAGCAAAGTTTCCTGAGCAAGAAATTATATGTTCACATTCGATCGATCCTTTATCTGTCTCAACAATCCAACCGTCTTTAGTTTGTTTCATAGCTAAAACAGTTGTGTTTCTATAAATTTCAGCTCCTCTATTTCTTGCACCTGTTGCAAGTGCTTGTGTCAGATCTGCTGGTTGAATATATCCATCTTCTGGATGTTGGATTGCTCCAACTAAATCATCTGTATGACATAAAGGCCAAATTTCTTTAACTTCTTTTGGAGATAAAAATTTCACATCTACTCCAATCGTTTTAGCTACTCCAGCATATTGGTGATATTCATCCATTCTATCTTTTGTACTTGCTAAACGGATATTTGATACAACGCTGAACCCAACATTTTTTCCTGTTTCTTCCTCTAATTTTTTATATAAATCGACTGCATATTTATGTAGTTGTCCAACAGAATAACTCATATTAAAAAGAGGCAGTAATCCAGCAGCGTGCCATGTCGAACCTGAAGTTAATTCTTTTCTCTCAACTAAAACAACATCTGACCATCCTTTTTTTGCAAGGTGATAAAGAGCACTAACACCAACTACTCCCCCACCAACAACAACTACTTTTGTTTTAGTTTTCATAGAATGATTTCTACTAAATTTTTATTCATTTCGAAACAAAATTGTATTGAGATAATCAAATTGAACTTCCTAATGAAATCGGACTCGAAACCATCGTGGTTAACCAACAGTTTTTTAAGGGGCCCTCCATAGTATATTTTTCAACCTGCCAATTAAATTTGTGGTAAATTTTTTTATTATCTAAAATAATAACCTCAAATTGAGCCCATTTGTCACCAATCTCAATTTCAGTAATTGTATGGCTTATATGATTTAACAGCATTTGATAAGACCTACCCTTTATCATTATCTTAAAATTTGGTAATGGACCGGTATTTTTTTTATTTTCAGGATGGGCGAAATTCCAGGTTTGTTCTATTCCACTATCTTTAAAATTATCATCGTTATTCATTAATCCTGTTAATTGAATCTTAACAACCTCTTTTGGTTTTATTAAACTATTAGGATTTATTAGATCAGCTTTTAATGTAGTAGTAGATAGAAAATAAATTAAAATAATACTAAACGTTATTAGCTGTTCTTTGAACATCTTTAAGAAAATGTTTTCTTTTTTCATCAGTTACAAATGGTACAGCAAAATATCTCCTATAATTGATATTATAAATGCCGCACATATGGAAAACTCCTCTTTTTAATCGTCTGATTGGTAAATTTAAAAAAAAAGTTGTTATTGCTAGTCTTGGTGAACCATAAGTACAAAATATGATTGCTTTTTTATCTCTAAGATTTCCAATTGGATATCCATAGTTTCCCCACAATTGTTTAAATTTAAATGCCCACGGTGGAGCTAAAACTTTATCTATCCAACCCTCAACAATAGCTGGCATTCTAAAATTCCAGATTGGTGCAATTAAAACAATTGTATCACAAGAATCAATTCTTTTTCGATGATCTAAAACTGTTAAATCTGGTTCCTCACCTGCAAAAACTGGGTCAAATTTTTCCTTATAAAGATCAACAATATCTACAGTGTGGCCTTTGTTTTTAGCAGTCTCAATAAAAGTATCTCTAATAGCAGCGTTAAATGATTTATCATCATAATGACCATATATAAGAAAAATTTTTTTCATTAGGTTAAAAATTTTTCAAATTCTATTTTTGTACATTTATTTTCAATGTATATAATGTCACTTGCCTCAACAATTTTTTTTGCTTCATTATTTTTGATATCTAATTGCAACCATAAAACTTTTGCATGAATTTTGACAGCTTCTTTAGCAATATTAATCACCTCATTTGATGGTCTAAACACGTCAATAATTTCAACTGGACTATCAATTTCTGAAATACTTCCAAAAACCTTTTCATCTAATATTTTTTCTCCCTTCATAGAGGGATTAACAGGAAAAACCTTGAATCCATAGTCTTGTAAATATTTCATGACAACTGTAGATGTTTTTGTTAAATCTTTGCTTGCACCAACTAGAGCAATATTTTTATATTTTTCTAAAATCTCTTTTGTATTTATCATTTATTTACTTTTCATTCATAATTTTGTCTTCACAAAATTTTTTAGCCTCTAGAGTAGTCATTGGTTTTTCTAATTTTTTACTTCCTGCAATACAAGCATCTATTGCTCTTTTAAAATTATGATCCCTAAATGTTAATATGAAATAAAGTCCAAAAATTACCAATATAATGGTTATTATATTTTTTATTTTCACTTATTTTTCCATTTTGGTTTTCTATTTTCTAAAAAAGCAGAAATTCCCTCTTTTGCATCCATCGCCATCATATTCAAGGTCATCATCTTGCTTGTATAAACATAAGCTTTTTTAAGAGGCATTTCTAATTGTTTATAAAAAGCTTGTTTGCCAATCTTAATTGTAAGATTAGATTTTGAGGAAATTTTTCTAGCTACCTTAAGAACTTCAATATTAAGTTTTGATTTTGAAAAATGATCATTAATCAATCCAATTTGTTTTGCATAATTTGCTTTAATTGGTTCACCAGTTAACAGCATTTTCATCATCGGTTTTCTATTTATTTTTCTACTAACCGCTACCATTGGGGTGCTGCAGAATAATCCTATATTAACCCCTGGTGTTGCAAATAAGGCTTCACTAGAGCTGTAAGCTAAATCACAACTAGCAACTAATTGACAACCAGCTGCATACGCAGCTCCATGGACTTTTGCAATTACTGGTTTTCTTCCCTCAACTATTTGAGTCATGAGCTTTGAGCAAAGATTAAATAACTTTTGATATTTATTTTTTCCTTTAAGACTTTTAACTTCTCTAAGATTATGTCCAGCACTAAAACCTTTGCCAGCTCCCTCTAAAATGATTACTTTTGTTTTTTTATCTTTATCAAGTTTTTGAAAAACTTTAATTAAATCAATCAAATTTTTAGTTGATAATGAATTATATGTTCTGGGTTCATTCATTGTAACTAAGGATATTCCACCAGATAAATATTTAACTTTTATGTTCATTAAGAAATCTATTTTAGCTTTCCTTCTTGTCTCATTTTAGCTCGAATTTTTGTAGCTGAAATTTTTTGTATTTCTTCAGGTAAAATAATCTCCTCAATCTTATATCCAACACCTCTTCCATAACAAATATTAGTAATATTAGGCACTAGCATTATTTTGAACTTACCCTCAAATTCTGGATTTAATCTATCCTCAATATTTTTTTTTACTGTTTCAAAATCAAAAGGATTGTCATCTACTCCTTGTACATCTCTTATTTGTATACAAACTTGACCAGTCTTTTTAAAAACTTCTTTAAATAAAGTGTAATGTCCATCATGAAATGGCTGCCACCTTCCAAGCATTTGTGCAGTTGGTTTTTTGTTATCCCATTTGTAAGTCATCTTTTAATGTCCTTATAAATTTTTGATGCCCAATTTTTAGCATCTTGGGTAGTAACATGAAAGTCATACTTGTTGGGTTTTACAAACATCTTATTAGTATCATCAAATCTTCCTTCTTTAATTGTATCCACCCAAATTGTATAATCAGCTGGGAACAAACTTCTTGCTTCAGGTGTTGGGCATATAAAGTCTGCAACAACAAAGCTTCCGTCTTCTTTCATCTTCAAAGCAAAGTCAGCCATTCTTTTGGCTTGTCTTTTTCTCCCCTCTTCTGAAAAATCCCAATCATTTGCTTCTTTTCTAACTTCATCTGCATTTAATCTTTTTGCTTTTAACATTGGAGCCAATTCGTTTGCTAAAGTAGTTTTGCCAGATCCAGGTAATCCCATTATCAATATAATCTTCATTATTTTACTCGATACAATCCAAGCCAAGCATTTACATCTTTGCTGGCAATATAATCTGATTTAAAAAACTCTAATTCATCCCATTTATTGTCTTGTTTTAAATTTTCAATTTTTTTATCAAAGCCATAATCTTTATAAATACCTTCATTAATTGTAAAACAAATCAACCCATTTTTTTTTGTAACTCGAACAAATTCATCTAGAGCTTGTGGTTTTACATGTCCAAAAGTAAAAGTTCCAACACACATTGTTGCATCATAAAAATTATCTTTAACATCAATAGGATTGTTTAAGTCTACTTTTATCAGTTTTTGATAAAGTTGTTTTGGAACAGTATCGAGTAATTTTTGTGATAGATCAGCTCCATGAAAATATTTAAAACCAAATTTTTTTAATTCCAAACCTACTAAACCAGTACCACATCCTGCATCGAATATGAGTATTTCTTTATTTTCAGTATGTCTTGTTAAAACATCTACAGTTTCTTGTGGACCTGTATAATTCCACTCAACCATATCTTTATTGTATTTATTTTTTTTACCCCACTCATCATAATATTTCATAACCTCATCAGTAGTTTTAAGTTTGTATATAGGAACTTTATTACCAACATCTTTAAGTGCCATCTAAGTATTACTCCATTAAACTATTTGCTACCCACTTATGAAATTGATGGGTCGGTTGATCCATAATTGGTGAAAAATTTCCACCATTGTAAACTGGTGAACTTCTTCCTTCCTGCATGCCTTCAATTGCATTTATGTCTTCTAACATAACATCTTTCCAAAATCTTGAATTTTCTTTTCTTAATTCTTTTAAATCTTCTCCATTTGCACTTTCATTACCTATATAATACATTTGCATATGTTCTTTAGTTTTGTTCATTGTTAAAGGTTCTAACCAAAAAACATAAAAGTGATCTATATGCAAACCAATCATTACATTTGGAAATAAAGCTATATATTCTGAACTTTTTAACATGTTTTTATCCCAATTGGAAAAAGTATTAAACTTTTTGTTTCCTTTCACTGGTTGTTCATATTTTTTACTTCCTTGTCCAGCAAATCTGTTAGGTAATCCTTGAATGTGATAATGATCATTAATACTTGAAACCTTATTTAATTCTGGATGAATTGTTGGTAAATGGTAACTCTCACAATAGTTTTCTATTGCAAATTTCCAATTACAATTAACTTCTAAACTAAAATAACCATAATCATTTGAATGAACTAAAGATTTGTAATCCTCTTTATTAATGAACTTTTGCCATCTGCTCTCTAAAGGTTTGATATATTCATCAAAATCAATTTCATTCGAATTTATATTTATAAAAATTATATCCATCCAAATTCTAGTTTTAACCTCTTTTAAGTTGCTTTTTGTATTATCAAAATTTGCTAATAAATGATTATTCAAACCGCCTATATGTGGTGTTGCGATTAGTTTTCCATCAAAATCATATGACCAAGAATGATAAGGGCATCTAATTACATTTTTTAAGGTACGCGGTTTATCTAAAAGCTTAAAACCTCTGTGGCTACAAACATTGTGAAACACTCGAATCTTCATCTCTTTATCTCTTACGATGATTAATGGAATCCCGAGTAGATTGTGTGGTTTAGCATCTCCAGGATTGGGGATGGAGCTTGCTACCCCAATTACAGTCCATTTATTGAAAAAGACCTTTTCTCTCTCTTGGGCTAAATAATCCTTATTTGTATAACACTCGTTAGGTAGGCCGTTAGCTACTTCAATTGATTTATTAACATTGTTAAGTTTATCAATATCTAGTATTTTTGCTAAGGGTAAATTTTTAAGATTTTGATCCACAAAAAAAATTATCATGAGGGTAATTTTTGGCAACAAATTTCGCCACACCAATAAATAAATTTCTTTGACAGCTTTTTCAAAAAAGATAATGATCAGGAAATGAAATTTTCTTTGGAAATTGGTCCTCAAACTGATCTATCAACTGTTCCTCCAGTAAATGACGTTTATATCACAATGTTGCCTGGGGGAGACTATAAGGAGACAGCTCAACAGGCAGTTGAGCTTGTAAAAAAAGGCTTTAACCCTGTTCCTCATTTTCCAGCAAGATCAATGCAAGATGAAAAGCAGCTAAAAGATTATGTTTCTAGATGTAAAGATGGAGGGGTTAAGCAAGTTTTAGTAATTGGTGGTGGTAGAGAACCAATGGGAAAGTTTGACAGCTCTTTTCAACTTTTGGAGACTGGTTATTTTGAGAAGATGATAATAGGAATCGCTGGACACCCTGAGGGGAGTCCTGATATATCCGATTCAAATTTAGAAAAAGCTATGAAAGATAAAAAGCCTTATGCTGATTATATAGTAACCCAATGGTTACTAGATCCTCAGCCAATCATAGATTTTATATCTAAACAAAGCGTACCAGTTCATGTGGGAATTACTGGGCCCTTAAAAATATCTAGCTTAATAAAATTTGCTAATATAGTTGGGGCAAAAAATTCTCTTAACTTTCTTAAATCTAATTTTACTAAGGCGTTAGATTTATTGAAACCTAGAGACCCTAATGATTTAATTGGGAAAGTTAAATCACATACTGATTTCTTCCACATTTATACATTCGGCGGCTTGAAGGAAACAAACAAGTGGTTGAAGGAGAATAGTTATGTCTAAAGAGTTTGACTATACTAAATTAAAACATGTTACTTCAGTGGATCAATCTGATCGAAAAGTACCATATAATTTGAGACAAAGTGGGCCAACAAAGGTTGAAATGTTAATCTCAACAAGAGTGAGAAAATCACCCTATTGGCATTTATCAATGCAGGCGGGTTGCTGGAGAGCAACTGTTTATAATCGTATATACCATCCAAGAGGTTACGTAAAACCAGAAGATGGTGGAGCAATGGTTGAGTACGATGCTATTGTTAATCATGTTACAATGTGGAACGTTGCTGTTGAAAGACAAATACAAGTTAAGGGTCCAGATGCAGAAAAGTTTGTTGATTACGTTATAACAAGAGATGCAACCAAAATTTCTCCTATGAGAGCAAGATATGTAATTTTATGTAATGCTTATGGAGGAGTATTAAATGATCCAATTTTATTAAGGATTTCAAAAGATGAGTTTTGGTTTTCTTTATCAGATTCAGATATTGGGATGTACCTTCAAGGAGTGAATGCTGATGGCAGATTTAATTGTACTATTGATGAAATAGATGCATGCCCTGTACAAATTCAAGGTCCTAAATCAAAAGCTTTGATGAAAGATTTGTTAGGGGATCAAGTTGATTTGGAAAACATGCCTTTCTATGGATTAGCAGAAGTAAAAGTTGCTGGTAGAAGTTGTGTAATTTCACAATCTGGTTTTTCAGGAGAAGCGGGATACGAAATATATCTAAGGGATGCAACTTTGTATGCTGATGATATGTGGAATGCAGTTCTTGATGCAGGTAAAAAACACAACTTAATGGTTATTGCTCCTGCACATCATAGAAGAATTCAAGCGGGTATTCTTTCATGGGGACAAGATATGGACCAACAACATAATCCCTTTCAATGTAACTTAGGTTATCAAGTTTCTTTATCAGGAAAAGGTGAATGGAATAAAAAAGCTGATTACGTTGGTAAAACTGCTTTAGAAAAAATGGGTGCTGATCTTAAAGCTGGTAAAAAACCATATAAGTTACAATTAGTTGGAATGGAACTTGGTGGTAAGCCTATTGACGATTATGCGCCTGACTTTTGGCTAATATCACCTGAAGGTGGTGGAGATCCTGTTGGATTTATTACTTCGCCTTGGTGGCATCCAGAAAAGAAAACAAATATTGCCATGGGATACGTTCCGTATGATGGAACTTTAAACCCTAACGGATTTCCAAAAAATAAAATTGGAACTAAGTTTAAAGTACATCTTCCAGAAAAATACTCAGACACTCCAGGAACCCCTGCAAATGCTGTAATTGTGGATATTCCATTCAAAGAATCTTTCAACGCAAATACAAGAGAAGTTGTAAAAGGTTAGATTAATTTAAAGGGGAGAATTATATTTCTCCCCTAAATTATATATGGCTAATTTGTTTCTAATTGCGATTTGCATTATAATTGCAATTGCTTTAATACTATTTCCACTATTAGTGTCATACAAAGAACAAAAAAATAAAAAAAAATAATGTTTGCTGAATTTTTGAATATAGTTTTTAAATCAATTAAATTAGATAGATCATTATATAGTGATAATAAAAATTTTGGTGAAGCTGCTATTTATTTTGCTGGAATAATTATGATTTTGGATGGTATAGCCGGAGCTATAGCCGCGAATACTGTTATTAAGACTGCTATAGCAATGTCAGGTCTTACAGCAATAATTACATGGTTAGTATGGGGTATTTTTATATATGTAATAGGAGTTAAACTTTTTCCAGAAAAACAAACAAAAGTTCCATTTAAAAAAGTTTTGACTGCTGTGGGTTACGCTCACGCACCAGGATTAATCCGTTTTTTTGCTGTTACCCCTGAGTTAATGGTACCAATAATTTTTCTTACACAGTTTTGGATTTTTGCAGCTTTAATTATATCAACTAAACAAATTCTAAATTTGAAATCTAATCTAAAATCCTTTGGAATTGTATTTTTATCTTTTTTGATAATTGCATTTTTGTCTATCTCATTTGTAATGAGTAGAATGAATATTCTTCCAGTAAATAATATCTAAACTGGATAAATTGTCTTTGAAATTCTACAAGAATTGCAAATCTTGAACCCAGTTAATATCAAATTTTGAGACACACTGTCATCAATTACTTTACATTCATCACAAACACCATTTAACTCCTGGATGTTGTCTAGATTTTCAATTTTTTCTTTATCTTTATCAATCATTGTCCGTCAAACCGGCACCAGCAGCACTATTTTTTAAACTATCTGACTCTTCAACAAATGTTTCCTCGGAAAGCTTGTATAAACTTTTCCATTCTACTTCAGAAAAATTATCTGTATTTTCTAAAAAAAAAATTTCAACATTGTTTGCAAATTTTAGAAAAATTTGATTTGGTTTATTTGATAAAATATTAATATTAAAATTTAATTGATATTCAGCTTGATCAAATTTGACACGAATTCTTTTACCTATTATTTCAGAACTTCTACTTAAAAAAGGTAAAATCAGTAATGGAAAAGAAATTTTATCAAATTTAATCATTTTAAATTTTTCAAGATTTTTAATTTGATCTAAAATACTTATTCCAAGCAGTATTGGGCAATAAGGGTATTTTTTTGAATTATTATTTTCAGTGATTAAACTTATACTTTCAAACTTTTCTTGATTTCTTGAAATATAATATTTATTTAAGCTTTTTATTCCTTCTAGTCCAAATAATTCAAGCAAACGAATATTTTTTCCAATCTCCTCTGCAATTCCCCAGGAAAATCCTGCAGCCCTACTTGCGCGTTTTGAGGTTGTTTCTATTTCACTAAGTGATTTCATAAATTTATTTAGCTGTTATAGACCCACTGTTGATCAATATTTTTTAATTCATTTGGTAAAGGAGCTCCTTGGAACATGCATATTCTCAGCCATTTATCTGATCTAGGATCAAATTTTAATGCTCCGAAAAAAGACAATTTTAATCTAAGCATATCAATTGGAATTACTTTTTCTCCAATCGTATTATCTTGAATTTCGGAATATGGAAATTTTTCAACTATAAAGGCTCTTCTAACCACATGTCTTAAATCACTATTTTGAAATAAAAATTTATCAATTGTGAGGTTTTCACTAGTGACAGTAACTTTATCATATAAATTTTTGATATCTCTGGCAATCGCTAACGGCTGCTCTAACTCAGATCCGTTTTCCTCAAATCTATCAGCATATCTTGGTTCTTCTTTATTTTTTGAAATGAACCAAAAGTTTTTATAATTTTCTTTTTTATGAAAATCAATTTTTAAGATTTCAGAGTATTTTTGCTCAATTATTTTTTTTAAATCTCTAACAGTTCTATGAGCTGGTATTGTAAAATATTTATCCTCATCAGAGCTCATTTTTTTAATCAATGGTTTCACTATTTCATCAAAAGGCTCCAACATTATAGAAACTACGTATTCTATGCATTCATAACACATCCTGTTATCTAGCCATGAATAGATCTCATTAAATGGATAATCAATTCCAAAATCAAATTCAGTTTCAATAAACTCAATAAATTTTTTTATATCCTTTAAAAGAAAATTTAACTTTTTTTGCTGATATTCATTATCTGTATTCCAGCTTGTAATATTTTTAAGGGAATTTCTTAAACTAATCTTAAATATCTTGATTTCATTTAAGTCCACTTTTTTTAATTCCCTAATCTTTTTTAAAGCAATTTCTCTACTCATTATCCAATTATTTAATAATGTTGGATGATTTACAATAAATGGTGCCATGCCAAGCCCAGTCGAATTACCAATACCCAAACTTTTACAAATTTTATTATCTAATTTCACTGCTGTTTTTGGAGACTTAGATTTCGCTACATGATTAACTTGATCAAAAGTGAATTGTCTTACAAGATAAACTAGCATCATCTCAAGTCTAAATGGACCATTTATTTCCTTTCGGTTTTTTATTCGGAATCGATCTGCAAGTCCAAATTTTCCTGACCCATAAACAGCAGTCGTTCTATAAAGATATCCAACTTTACTTAATAGCTTTAAATCTGGTTGATTGCCCTTGCTTAAACTATCAACTACATGATTGAATAGTCTTATCGATTTATTTGCTCTAGAAAGAGTTAATTCCTTGTATGACAGTCTGCCGACTTCTTGTCTTGGAACTTCGTTTCTTAACCTACTTAAATCTTCTTTAGTAGGAACTCCATCGTGTAAAGTAAATGCTGCATCCCATTTAGTTGCAATAACTCTGTCAGATCTTTCTTCATCATTTATTTCATTAGCAAAACATACTAATGAATAAACTCTATCTTTTTTTTGAAAAGAGTAAACTGCAGTTCCATGGCCATTTTCATTCAAATCAAATAAATCTCTATTATATTTCCAATCTTTAAACTCATCTAAAAAACTTCTTAGAAAGGACAATTTAGATTGATGAAATGATCCTAATCTAGATAATTTCATAATATCTTTTGGATTTCTTAATTTTACTTCCATTTAAATATTTTTATAAAAATTAAACCAATTATTACCAAGTATACCATTAGTCTCATTTGCCGAAAAACCAACTTTTTTTAATCCTGTTTCTAAGTTTTTAAAACCTCTGGCGTCTTGAAACCAACCAGGTTGTTTTGGAAATCCTGGCTTTTTTTTTGTTCCTTCTCCATAATTTTTTATTTTAGACCAGGTGCCATTTCTCATCCAATCAACAACCGCATCAGGTTGATCTAAACATAAATCAGAGCCAATTCCTATATTTTCTACACTCATAATTTCAGCTGTTCTTGCAGCCATTTCACAAAAGCTTTCTAGTGTACACTTGCTATTTTCCTTTAAATGATGTGGATATAAAGAGAGACCTAGCATTCCCTTACTTTCTCCTAGAATTTTTAATAAGTCAGTTGATTTATTTCTTTTGGCTGCATGCCAAAAATTTGGGTTTGCATGGGTAATTGCTATAGGTTTTTCACTAAGTTCTATTGCATCGAATGTACTTTTTTCAGCTGAGTGAGACATGTCTACAACAATACCAACTCTATTCATTTCTCTTATTGCTTCCTTTCCAAAATTAGTTACTCCACTATCAATTTTTTCATAACATCCAGTCGCAAGTAATGATTGATTGTTGTATGTCAATTGCATAAACCTACAACCTAAATTATGAACTTTTTCAACTAGATGAATATTGTCTTCTATAGGAGAACAATTTTGAAACCCAAAAAAAATAGCTGTTTTATTTTCTTTTTGTGCTTTTTCAATATCTTTAAAATTTTTTCCCAAAAAAATTAAATCTGAATTTTCATTAAATAATTTTTCCCATTTTTTAATTTCAATTAATAATTCATCATAATCTTCATGATAGACTATAGTGACATGAACAGCATCTAGATTCGCTTCTCTGTTTATTTCAAATATTTTTCGACTCCATTTGCAATATTGTAGGTTATCTATTCTATAATTCATGATTTATTAAATAAACCATATCAACATGTATTTTTAATTTCTATGAATTTTATTGAAATTTTAACTATATTTTGAAATAAAGTTTCTTCATCATGATCAATAATAAAATAATTAAAGTTTCAGTCATAATGGGCAGTAAATCAGACTATAAAATTATGAAATTATGTGAAAAAACTCTAAAAAAATTGAATGTTCCATTTGAAACTAAGATTATTTCAGCCCATAGAACTCCTAAAAGAATGTACGAGTATGCCTTGAAAGTAGAAAAAAATAATATAGGCGTCATTATAGCTGGAGCTGGCGGATCGGCTCATTTACCAGGGATGATTTCTGCATTAACGTCGGTACCCGTATTAGGTGTACCAATTGAAAGTAAAAAATTAAAAGGTTTAGATAGTCTTTTGTCAATAGCACAGATGCCAAAAGGTATACCTGTAGGAACTTTGGCTATTGGCGAAGACGGTGCAATTAATGCTGCTCTTCTCGCATCATCGATTATTGGAAATAATAATTCAAAGATTAAAAATAAATTAAAAAGTTGGAGATCTTCTCAAACTAAATCTGTAAAAAAAAAACCTAAATAATGTCATTGATAACACTTGGTATACTTGGTGGTGGACAATTAGGAAGTATGCTTTCGGTTGCAGCAAAAGGTTTGAATATCAAAACAGTTATTTTTTGTGATGATGATGATGCGCCCGCGAAAAATTTTTGTGACGAATTCATTTATGCCGAATATGATGATAATAATAAAATTTATGATTTCGCAAAAAAAGTAAATTTTATTACTTATGAATTTGAAAATATTCCCTATGAAACTTTAAATGAACTCAATAAATTGAAACCTGTTTTACCTAAACCTTCTGTAAATCGTTTAATACAACATCGTATAGCTGAGAAGGATTTTGTGAATAAATTAAATATTAGAACAACCAGATATGTGCTTGTAGAAAATCAGGATGATTTATTGCCTTTAGATGATTTCTTGCCTGGAATATTAAAAACTACTACAATGGGATATGACGGCAAAGGTCAATACCCTATTAATAATAAATTAGATATTAAAAATTTAAATATTGATTTTAAAAAAGATTATATTTTAGAAAAAACGGTTAAACTTAAAAAAGAAATATCTGTGATTATTACTCGATTTAGAAATAATAAATACGAAATTTATGAACCAATTGAAAACATACATAAAGATCAAATTTTGAAATACTCAAAAATACCAGCAGATATTAATCAAAAACTCTACAATCAATCCAAAGAGTGGGCAATCATGATAGCTGAGGAACTTAAATATATTGGAACTCTTTGTGTAGAATATTTTATTGATAGAAATGACAACTTATATGTTAATGAAATTGCTCCAAGAGTACATAATTCTGGTCACTTAACAATTAATGCTTACAACATAAGTCAATTTGAGAATCATATCAGAGCTGTTTGTTCTCTCGAGCAAATTAATCTTAAAAAAATTTCAAATGCAGAAATGATAAATATTATTGGGGATGAAATAATTTACTATCGTCAAAATCCTAAATTAAATAATAATCAATTTTTTTTTGATTATCAAAAAAAAGATATCAAAGAAAAAAGGAAAATGGGACACCTTACAACTTTGAAATAATGCTAAAATCTATAGAGGGTAATTTTGATCATCCAGAGGTAAATCAGCTTTTAAAAAAACATTTTGTAGAACTTAGAGCCGCTTCACCTGAGGGCAGTGCTCATGTATTAGACATACCTGGGCTTAGAGAACCATCGATAAAATTTTGGAGTTTATGGGATAAAAATCAACTAATGGGGTGTGGTGCTTTAAAATTTTTAGAAAAATTTCATGGCGAATTTAAATCAATCAGAGTGCATGATGATTATAGAGGCAAAGGTAACGGTGTAAAAATTATTGACCATTTAATTGGTGAGGCAAAAAAACTGGGAATTAAAAGATTAAGTATAGAAACGGGTGCAGGAGAATTTTTTGCACCGGCAAGAAAATTGTTTGATAAATTTGGGTTTAAATCATGCCAACCTTTTGCTCATTATAAAAAAGATATAAATTCCCTATATTTTACAAAAATTTTAGACAATATTTAATTTTTTTAATTTATTATTTAATCAATTTAGTTGACAAAACTGATAATTTTCTAAAGAAAGCGTTTAAATTACTTAATTATAAGTAATAAATTAATATAACAAATAGTAAGAAGAAAAATATGAGTCTACAAGGAAAAGTAAAATGGTTCAATCCTACCAAAGGTTTTGGTTTTATTGAAAGAGATGACAAAGAAAAAGATGTATTCGTACATGTGTCAGCAGTAAGAGATGCTGGTATGAACGGATTAGATGAGGGTCAGGCTTTGACTTTCGATGTTGAAGATGGTCCTAAAGGTCCTTCGGCAGTTAACTTAAAAACTGCATAATTTTCACATAAAAAATTGGCTATAAATTTAATTATTTTTAATTAAGAATTAATTTATTTTTATAGCCAATTTACTATTCTTCAATTTAATTAAAAACTATTTATGATTGGTATTTTAGGTGGAATGGGTACTCAGGCAGGTTTAGATTTTTGCAATAAGCTTGCAATTTTATACAGAGGTAAGATAGATCAGGATTATCCATTGTTTTTACTCTATAACAAATCTAATATACCAGGTAGACCTGAATCAATTGGTATTCATACAGGAAAGCTATCAAAAAAAACAAGTGATAAAAAAACTAAACAAAAATATTCATTAGTTTTAAAAAGTTTAATTTATGGCTGTAATCTTTTAAAAAAAAGTAATTGTAAATTTATAGTCATACCCTGTAATACAGCACATTATTGGTATGATGACTTAAAAAAAAAAATTAGCATACCCATAATAAATATGCCCAAAGAAGTTTTTTTATATGCCCAAAAAAAATGTAAAAAAAATTCATCAATTGGTTTGCTTGCAACTGAAGGAACTTTAAAAACAGGTGTCTATAACAAGTTTTTTGATAAAAAATATAATTTAGTTTTTCCAAATAAATCTATTCAAAGTATATCTGTAAATAAAGCAATTAAATTTGTAAAAATGGGTAAAATAAAATTAGCAAGTAAAGTAATTAAACCTGCGATAAATTATTTAATCAAAAAAAAATGTAAAAAAATTATCTTAGGTTGTACAGAGCTTCCTATTGCCATATTTGCCTATAAACCATTCAAGACAATTAAATCTTCAAAAATTTTTTTAGATCCAAATTTGATTTTAGCTAATGCTGCCATGAAGAAATACAAAAAATAGATAATGCCATCTAAAGGAAAACCTTATGTGTTGTTAGTTGCAGAAGCAATTTACTTAAAAGTTTGTGAGATAAAGAAAAAAAATCCTGAACTTTCAAACATAAACGCAATTGAAAATTTTATTGGATCAACTGTCTACAATGAAATTAGTAGTGGAAAATTTCATGATAAATTAATTGATCAGGTTTCTAAAAAAAAAGCACCTGAAGAAACTATAAGATTACTCCATATTCAAAAAGAATTATCTGTCAAACAGTTAATCCAATTTCCTGAATTATATTATGCAAAGAGTCACTATCCTCTTGAAATTTCTCAAAGAGCCTTTGATCATTTGTGGAGAATGTGTGAAAGTTATGAGCTATGGTGTAAGGAAAGCAAACAAGAAAATTTAATTAAACTAAATATTATTGATTAATATTTACCAGATTTATTTTTTTCCTAGCTAAATAAATTCTTTTTTCAACCAATTTTCTTAATTCTTCATTCAGATCTTTTTTAGAATTATTTTTTTCTATTGTTTCTTTAACTAAATCTAGAGAATTTTTTCCAGTTTTGTATTTAATAGATTTATTAATCAAATATTGACCACCAGCTTTATAAATATTTCCTGAGGTTATTGCGGTTACACTTGGTCCAATTAAAGACATTAAAGGTATGAATCCTGACAAGAAAACGAAGGATATTAAAATTAATGTTAATCTAATAAACCTATTCATATCAAAACCTTAGTTGATTTGATTAGATTATTCTATTTAATTGTAGTCCAAATTAGGGTTAAAATATCCAAAATTTATTAAGATTAATGTAATTTGAACGTTTTATGCTGAAGATATATCCATTAATATTTATTATCTTATGGTCTTCTGCATTTATTACTACAAAACCGATTATAGATAATAGTGATCCATTTTCAGCATTAGCATTCAGATTTTTTTTTGTTGCAATAGGATTTTTTTTATTTTCTCTTTATCTTAAACAATCAGTAATTATTCGAAAAAAAAATTTAATTGAGTCTATATTAAGTGGTATTCTTTTTCATGGATTTTATTTAGGTGGGGTATTTTATTCCATATCAATTGGTATGCCTACAGGTACTGCTGCATTAATAGTAACACTACAACCTGTTTTAACAAATGTGTTGAGCGGACCAATACTAAATGAAGAAGTTACTATAAATCAATGGATCGGAGTATTTTTAGGATTTTTTGGGGCAACATTAGTTCTGGGTTTTGATATTGGTGTTGATATTCCTCTAATTGGTGTAGTGGCAACAATAGTAGCTTTAATCTCAATTACTGTTTCTACAATTTGGCAAAAAAAATTAAGTAACAATTTACCTTTAACAGTCAGTAATTTTTATCAAGCTTTGGGTGGTTGTTTGTTTCATATAATAATAATAATTTTATTTGCTAAACCATATATTGATTTTACGAAAACATTTATCATTTCGATGAGTCACCAAATTTTTCTAGTTTCATTTGGAGCATTTACGATATTAATGTTTTTAATAAAAAACAATTCTGCTAGTAAAACAGTTTCTATATTTTTTTTAATTCCAGCTACCTCGGCTTTAATGGCTTGGCTTTTTTTAGACGAAAATTTAACTAAAATAGATATTTTGGGTTTTATCATAACAACAATAGGAGTTTATATTGCGACCAGGAATTAAATATTTTATATGGTTTTAAACCCAAATTCTAAAGACGCATCAGTAATAGAGTGATAAAATGATTCTCCAAAACTTCTAAGTGTAAATAACCTTACTTTTTCAGGGTTGGTATCAAGCATATCAATGGTAAATGCTATTCCATTATAAGTTGAATTTATTGAATTATTTTTTTCTAAAGTATTGAAGTTAAAAGGACAACCTTTTTTTAAAACTTCTCTAGTATTTTTTCCCTCAAGTTCAATTATTGCTTTAGAGTGAGACAAATCAGTAACTGCAAAATCTGATTCGTTGCAAACATTGAGAAGATTATTAATTAGATCTTTTTTTGAAGACACTAAAAGCCAATTTTTTGGTCCGTTCCATAAAATTCTTGTATCACTATTAGATGTTACTTTTAATGGTTCATTATTAAAATTTAAATTATCTATACTTATATTTTCTAAAGAAACTTGAGAATTTTTATACTGAACTATTTGAATAATTAACAAATTTTTTAACTCTGAAATCTTTAGGAGTTCTCTCTCATTTTTATCCTTATAATCACCAAATTGGCCCTTAGAGTGAATATTTGCTAAAGGTGATATTAAATTCATGATCTAACCCTTTCACCTTTTGGGTCAACATAATGTGAAGAAACTATTTCAACTGGAATTATTTTATTTTTTAAAGGGGACATCACAAATAATTTTTTACCGATCATATTCTTTCCATCTTTAAGAATAGCCAAAGAAAATGGATTATCGTGTTCTACACTCCAGCATGATGCCGAAATATAACCTAATTTTGGGTTAGGTAGTGGTGCATTAGAGTCTTTTACTAAATGGGAGCCCTCTGGAATAGTTGTTTTCTTATCTAAAGGGACTACTCCTACTATTCTTTGTCTATCAGCAGCTACAAATGCAGCTCTTTGTAATGATCGTTTTCCAATAAAATCTTTTTTTTTACTTATTAGGCCATCTAACGCATTATCGTAAGGGATTGTTCTCCCGTCAAGTTCCGAGCCCGCAACATGGCCCATCTCGATACGTAGTGTAGATAGTGCTTCTGTTCCGTACGGTTGAATTTTAAATTCCTGACCTAATTCAATGATTTTTTCCCACATATAGTTACCACTATCCGACTTTACGTTCACCTCATAAGCCAACTCACCTGAGAATGAAATTCTAAAAATTCTTGCCTCTGTACCAAATAAATCTGCCTCCATGTAACCCATAAATGGCAAATTTTCATTGGATACATTATCCTTTGGAAATAATTTTTGTAATAAAGCTCTTGATTTTGGTCCAGCTATTGCTGCGCCAGCCCATTGTTCAGTTGTTGAAACTACATTTACATTTAATTCTGGCCAAACAAGTTGTAAATAATATTCAAGATGTGAAAGTACATTTGCTGCTTGAGCTGTTGTTGTGGTCATATGATAATGGTTTTCTGAAATTCTTGTGGTAGTTCCATCATCCATTACTATACCATCTTCTCTTAACATAACTCCGTATCTAGCTTTACCAATTGGCAATTTCAACCAAGCGTTAGTATAAATTCTATTTAAAAACTCTGCAGAGTCAGGGCCTTTAATATCTATTTTACCTAAAGTTGTAACATCACAAACACCAACATTGGTTCTAACATTTTTAGCTTCTCTTTTAGAGGCTTCAAATAAAGTTTCATTTCCTATCTTATAGTATCTAGGTCTCAACCAAACTCCAGCATCTACAAAAACTGCATTATTCTTTTCATGCCATGAATGCATTGGTGATTTTCTGGTTGGTTTTGAGTGTTTACCAATTTCTCTTCCAACTATGGCTCCAATTGAAACTGGTGAGTAAGGAGGTCTAAATGTTGTATGACCTACTGCTGGAACAACTTTATTCTCAATTTCAGACACAAGTTGTAATCCATTTAAGTTACTCGTTTTACCTTGATCTGTAGCCATTCCAAGTGTTGTATACCTTTTAACATGCTCAATTGATCGGTAACCTTCTCTTAACGCTAGCTCTATATCTGTAACAGCAACATCATTTTGAAAATCTAAAAATCTTTTGTAATTTTTTCCTTTTGGCAAAGGTACGCACCAAAACTTATCGTGCTTTGAAGATTTTTTTTCAACTACATTTGGTATTGAGATTTCATTTTCTTTTTTTGTTATTTTTTTTGATATTTCATTTGCTGCTTTAAATGAAGTTTTTAAGGTATTCTGAAGTGAAAAAATTCCATTAGCTGCTCCTAAAGTAGTTTCTTTTTGTTTAGATTTACCGGGAACAAAGGCGTCTATTTCTTCATTAAATTTTGTTTTATTACCTGATTGAGAAGCGAGATGAATAGTTGGTGTCCAAAAACCAGAAACACATATACAGTCGCATTTTATATTTTCAATTTTTCCTAATTGTTTTTTGTCTTCTGAAATACCTGCAATATCAGCAGATTTTACTTTTTT
This sequence comes from Candidatus Pelagibacter communis, assembly GCF_001180185.1. GTDB lineage: Bacteria > Pseudomonadota > Alphaproteobacteria > Pelagibacterales > Pelagibacteraceae > Pelagibacter > Pelagibacter ubique_F. Next base: position 32,258 of record NZ_CVSS01000037.1, read on the forward strand.
ATAACCCTGAGCAGCAACAACAACATAAGAAAATTTTATTTTGATTCCAAGATTAATTGCCTCATCAATAATTTCTCCGCTAGGGTTTTTTCTTGAATCTAAAACAATTGGATCGATCCCATTTTTTTTAAATTCAATGGCCGTTTCATAACCACTATCATTATTTGTAAATACTAAAGGATTTTTTCCAACTAAAACGCCATAAACTTTAAGATATTCTTTTGCTGCTGATGAAAGCATTACACCAGGAGTATCATTATTTCCAAAAACTATAGGTCTTTCAATAGATCCTGAAGAAATCAAAACTTCTTTTGCTCTGATGTACCAAAGTCTCTTGTTTGGGTGAAATTTTTTTGTTTGTGGCAAGTGATCGCTCACCTTCTCAGACATTACAAGCATATTATGATCGTAATATCCAAAAATTTGTGATCGATTTTTGATAGTTACATTGGGCATTTCTTTAAGTTCTGAAATAATACTCTCAGCCCAATCTTTTCCTGATTGATTTCCAATATTAACATCACTAGTCAAAAGAGATCCTCCAAATCTAGGTTTTTCCTCTGCTAAAATTACTCTTGCACCATTTTTTGCAGCTGTATATGCGCTTGCCAATCCTGAAGGTCCCGATCCAGCAATTAATAAATCACAATATTCGTATTTATGTTCATACCTCTCTTTATCGTGCTCGGTTGACGCAACACCTAGTCCAGCTGCTTTTCTAATAAATGGTTCATAAACTTTATACCAAAAACTTTTTGGCCACATAAATGTTTTATAATAAAATCCAGCTGGTAAAAAAATATTCAAAAAATTATTTATTGCCCCGACATCAAAATTTACACTTGGCCAACAATTAACACTTTTTGCCTCTAGACCTTCAAAAAGTTCTTGTTCTGTGGCTTTAATATTTGGTTCAGTCTCCCCATTTCTATAAAGCTGAACTACAGCATAAGGTTCATCAACTCCTGCTCCAAAAAAACCTCTTGGTCTATGATATTTAAAGCTCCTTCCTACTAAATGAACTCCATTAGCTAATAGTGCTGACGCTAAAGTATCTCCTTCGTATCCAAAATAATTTTTACCGTTAAATTTAAATGAAATCTTTTTATCTCTATTTATAAGTCCAATATTTTGTAATCTATAATTTTGAGACATTACGATATCTCCTCATCAGCTTTTAGTGTATTAAATATTTCATGAGTAGCTGTATCTCTCTCAACTTTTATCCATTGTCTACATCCTGAAAGATGTTGCCATAACTCCCAGTGTTTTCCTCTCAAACTTTTTCTATTATAAACAAAATTATCCCAATCCTTATCTGAGATTTCCTGATTTAATTCTGGTCTTTTTACACTTGCATCTCCTCCATAGGAAAATTCATTTTGTGATCTCAAACCACAATGTGGGCACTTTATATGAAGCATTTATGAGATCCAAGTTTTGGTACCAAGTCCTTTTTCATCAAGTAAGTAACCTGTATTAAATCTTTTTAAGCTATATCCTGAATTTAATTCATGAACTTTATCTTGTGCAATCGTGTGAGCGAAAGTCCAACCTGAGGCTGGAGTAGCTTTAAAACCTCCATAACACCAACCACAATTTAAATATAACCCTTCGATATGAGTTTTGTCTATGATCGGCGAACCATCCATTGACATATCCATTATTCCACCCCATGTTCTTAACATCTTAAGTTTGCTGAGGAAGGGCATCATTGCAATTCCCTCAGTTAACACATGTTGTAATGTTGGCAAATTTCCTCTTTGAGCATAACTATTATAACCATCTAGATCTCCGCCCATGACCATCTCACCTTTATCTGATTGACTTATATAAAAGTGACCTGCACCAAAAGTTACTACTTTATCTAAAACTGGTTTAACTGGTTCTGACACACATGCTTGTAAAAGATGTGTTTCTATCGGTAAAGTCATATTCAATTTTTCAGCTAAAATATTTGTGCTACCAGCAACACATAGACCTATTTTTTTTGCTTTTATGTTTCCACGTGATGTTCTAACTCCATTTATTTTTCCTGCAGATACATCGAATCCTATAACCTCACAATTTTGAATTATATCTACACCCATAGAATCTGCTTGACGTGCATAACCCCATGCTACAGCATCATGTCTTGCTGTTCCTGCACTTGGCTGCATTAAACCTCCAAAAATTGGAAATCTTACATTTTCAGAAAAATCTGCCATTGGAATAATTTCTTTTACTTGTTCTCTGTTAAGTAAAACTGCATCAATACCATTCAATCGCATTGAGTTTCCTCTTCTTGCATAAACATTCATTTGAGCATCAGAGTGTGCGAGATTTATTATACCCCTAGGAGAAAACATCACATTATAATTTAAATCCTGGCTCATGCTTCTCCATAAATCCATTCCGAACTCACTGAATAAACCATTGTCATCATGCATGTAATTTGATCTAATAATTGTCGTATTACGACCTACATTTCCTCCACCAATCCAGCCTTTCTCTATGATTGCAACATTTGTTATATTGTGTTCTTTTGCCAAATAATATGCTGTAGCTAATCCATGGCCTCCACCACCAATAATCACAACATCATACTCATTTTTTGGAGTTGGATCTTTCCAAGCCAAATCCCAATTTTCATGGTTAGAGAAGGCATTTTTTATTAAGCTGAATATTGAATAATTTTGCATAAATAAATTTTATAATAATGAATATAAATAGTTCATATTTTTTTTATATATAATTTTTAGATATTTCCAAAGGCTCTAAAAAGAGATACTAATCTGGCAGTTTTATATTTTAATAACATTTAATGAGTGAAGTTAAATCAGACATTCAAATAGCTAGAGAAGCAAAAATGAAGCCGATAAAAGATATATTGGCTGATATAAACGTACCAGATGAAAGTTCAGCTTTTAGCCCAATGGGAAGGCATATTGCGAAAATTAATCTAGATTTCATAGATAATTTAAAAAATAATAAAGATGGAAAATTGATTTTAGTAACTGCAATTACGCCTACACCGGCTGGTGAAGGTAAAACTACTACTTCTGTTGGTCTCACAGATGGGCTTAATAAAATTGGAAAAAAATCTATTGTGTGTCTGAGAGAACCAAGCCTTGGGCCATCTTTTGGATTAAAAGGAGGAGCTGCTGGAGGAGGTTATGCTCAAGTTGTTCCTATGGAACAAATTAATTTACATTTTACTGGAGATTTTCATGCAATAACCTCCGCTCATAATTTATTATCTGCTTTAATAGACAATCATATTTATTGGGGAAATAAGTTAAATATTGATGTTAGAAGAATTTCTTGGAGAAGAGTAATGGATATGAACGATAGATCTCTAAGATCAATTATTGTTGATCTTGGAGGTGTTGCAAATGGTTATCCACGTCAGGATAGTTTTGATATCACTGTCGCTTCTGAATTAATGGCAATTTTTTGTTTAGCAAAAGACTTAAAAGATTTAGAAAACAGAATAGCAAATATAACAATAGGTTATACGCGTGATAAAAAAGCAATATTTGCAAAAGATTTAAATGCTCAAGGACCAATGACTGTTTTATTAAAAGAGGCAATTCGACCTAATGTCACTCAAACACTAGAGAATAATCCAGCCATAATTCATGGTGGACCATTTGCAAATATTGCACATGGATGTAACTCAGTGATTGCAACAAAAGCAGGATTAAAGTTGGCAGACTATGTCGTTACAGAAGCTGGTTTTGGAGCTGATCTCGGTGCAGAAAAATTTTTGAATATTAAATGTAGAAAATCTGGGATTAAACCTGATTGTGTGGTGATTGTTGCAACGATTAGAGCTCTAAAAATGCATGGTGGACTTTTAAAAGAAGAATTAAAAAATGAAAATGTAAGTGCATTAAAAAAAGGTTTAACAAATTTAGAGAGACATATAAATAATATAAGAAAATTTGGTCTACCTGTTACAATAGCAATAAATCATTTCATTAATGATAGTGATAAAGAGATGAAAACTTTGTTAAATTTCTGTAAAACTCAAGGAGTAAAAGCTTCCAAATGCACACACTGGTCAAATGGAAGTGAAGGAACAATAGAATTAGCAAAAAATGTGATTGAAATTTGTGAAGATAATCAAGATACATTTAAATTTTTATACGACGAAAAACTTCCATTGTTTAAGAAAATTGAAAAAATTGCACAAGAAATTTATCACGCAAGTGAGGTAGTTGCAGACACTAAAGTAAGAACGCAGTTAAGAGAGTTTGAAGAAAAAGGTTATGGAAAACTTCCAGTTTGTATTGCAAAAACACAATATAGTTTTTCAACTGATCCTAATCTTAAGGGGGCCCCTACAGGTCACGTTCTTCCGGTTAGAGAAGTTAGATTATCATCAGGAGCAGAATTTATTGTGGTGGTATGTGGAGAAATAATGACTATGCCTGGTCTACCAAGGATACCTGCTGCAGATTCTATAAAATTGAATAAAAAAGGTGATATAGAGGGATTATTTTAATAAATTTAAACTATTGTAATAAATAAATTTTAAAAAAGTTACCAAAATTCAACTGAGAGTTAGTACTTTGTAAAAAATTTTTTTATTTTTTTTAAATTTTTTGTAGAATAACTTTTAATATTTTTATTATTGGAAAATACTAAATGACTAAAGTAGCAATTATTGGATCAGGGCCATGCGGCTTATCAATGTTGAGAGCATTCGAGCAAGCTGAAAAAAAGGGTGAAAAAATTCCAGAAATAGTTTGTTTTGAAAAGCAAGAAAATTGGGGTGGTTTATGGAATTATAGTTGGCGAACAGGTTCCGACCAGTATGGTGATCCTGTTCCAAACAGTATGTACAGATATTTATGGTCAAATGGACCAAAAGAATGCTTAGAGTTTGCTGATTATTCTTTTGATGAACATTTTGGTTTTCCTATTCCTTCTTTTCCACCAAGAGAAGTTCTATACGACTATATTGTTGGAAGAGTTAAGAAAGGTAAATCTAAAGATAAAATAAAGTTTAATACCAGAGTTGCAAACATTGAATATAAGAATGACAAGTTTGAATTAATTTATCAAGATAAAGTAAGTAATGAGACGTCTAAAGAAACATTCGATTATGTGGTTGTTTCATCTGGTCATTTCTCTGTTCCTTTTATCCCTGAGTATAAAGGAATGAATTCTTTTCCTGGAAGAATAATGCATTCTCATGATTTTAGAGATGCTGAAGAATTTAGAGGTAAAGATGTAATAGTACTTGGTAGTAGTTATTCAGCAGAGGACATTGCACTTCAATGTAACAAATATGGTGCAAAAAGTGTAACAATTGGCTACAGACATAATCCGATGGGTTTCAAATGGCCTAAAGGAATGAAAGAAGTTCACTATCTGGACAGACTTGAAGGTAAAAAAGCTTTCTTTAAAGATGGAACTGAACAAAATGCAGATGCAATTATTTTATGCACTGGTTATCTTCATCACTTTCCATTCATTGATGAAAACTTGAAATTAAAAACTCATAATAGATTATATCCACCAAAATTATACAAGGGTGTAGTATGGCAGGATAATCACAAGATGATGTATCTTGGAATGCAAGATCAATTTCACACATTTAATATGTTTGACTGCCAGGCTTGGTTTGCAAGAGATGTCATCATGGGCAAAATAAAAATGCCTAGCTCTAAAGAAATTGAGTCTGATATTAATAAATGGGTTGCGATGGAAGAAAAACTTGAAAACCCAGATCAGATGATTGACTTTCAAACTGAGTATACAAAAGAGTTACATGAAATGTCTGATTATCCAAAAATTGATTTTGAATTAATCAGAACTCATTTCAAAGAATGGGAACATCATAAAGTAGAAGATATAATGACATACAGAAATAAATCTTTCTCTTCACCAGTAACAGGATCTGTTGCACCAGTTCATCATACACCGTGGGAAACTGCGATGGACGATTCTATGAAGACTTTTTTAGATCAGTAATTTATTTACTTCCAATCAATTTTGAGTTTTTCATTGTTACAAATACATTCAATCATGCTGAGTAACAATGGAAACTCTTTTTTATCAAATTCCTTTAATATCTTTGGGCCAATTGCAAAAGCTAAGTCGGCTCCTTCAACTGTGATTTCTTTCATAAATTTAGCTTTAGCATCTTTAAAAGTATGTCCTATTCCAAGATAAAAACCCATTTTACTATTTCTTCCACCAGCAGAACTTACATGTAGATCTCCTAAACCAGCTAATCCATAAGCTGTGTCTGGTTTACCATTAAGTTTTTTTGTTAAGTTTTTCATCTCTAAAACTGCTTTATAAACTAGAGAAGCAGCAGTATTTAAATAATACTTGTTTTTTATTTCATCATTTTGATTTTCGCTACTTAAGCCCTCTGAAGCTCCTATTAACATTGAATATATGTTTTTTGTAGCAGCGCATACTTCAACACCCATAAGATCGTCTGAATATTCTGTTGAATAATATTTTGTTGATATTATTGATCCTATTTTTTTAACAATATCTAAATTTTCATTAGCTAAAACTACACTGCTATTAATTCTATTTGCTAAACCACTTGCTAAACATGGTCCACCTACTGCTGAAATTTTTGCAGATTTAATATTTTTTTTCTCTAAAATTTTATTTAATTTTTCAGCTAGAGTCTCAAAATTATTATCGATCACAGCTAAACCTTTTGTGAGTAAAAGAATATTTGTAGAATGATTATAAAATTTAGACAACTCTTCTCCAATCCACTCTATCCCTTTTGAACTTACACCTACTACAATTAAATCAATATTTTTTTTTATTTCTTCGTCAAATTCAGAAAATTTAATAACTTTTACAGTTTCTGGGAGTTGACATTCTAAAATAGGATGAAAATTTTTATTTGAATTAATTTCTTCTATTACTTTGTCTTCTAAATATGATCCTACTAAATAAACTTCATTTGAATTGTCTGCACAAGGAACTGCGAAAGCTGATCCCATCGCACCCGCACCTATAATTACTACTTTGCTCATGTGTTCTAAACGTACCTAAATACAAATATTGCAAAAATAAATGATAAAATAGTAGCAATCCAAAGCATTGGGCCTATTAAACCTAACCATCCCAAATGAATGTAGGCTGAGCTCAATAATGAAATAAAGAGCCTATCTCCTCTTGTTGTGTCTAATCCTAGAACACCTCTTCTAGGACTGCCTCCAGGTTTTTTCTTTTCCCATAAAACCATTACAACAAAACACAGTATAATGAATAAGAAGAAAGCTGCGGTTTGCCAAGTCCAAGCCATCCAAGTAATAAATTCAAAATCAAAAAAACCTTTTTTTTGAGTTTCAGCAACGGACCCCCAAGTATTTGTGTCGGAAGCAAATGAATTAGTAAATATCATACCCTACCTAAAGCAAATCCTTTCGCAATATAATTCCTTACGAAATAAATTACTATTGCGCCTGGAATAATTGTTAAGCTACCAGCTGCAGCCAATAGTCCAAGTTCATACCCTGATGTACTGGCGGTTCTCGTCATTGTAGCAGCGATTGGTTTAGCTGCAACAGCAGTTAAAGTTTTAGCTAGTAATAATTCAACCCATGAGAACATAAAACAAAAAAACATTGTAATTCCTATTCCTGCAGTAATTGTTGGAATAAATATCTTAAAGAAAAATTTAGTAAATGAATATCCATCAACATAAGCAGTTTCATCTAATTCTTTTGGTACTGCTGACATAAACCCTTCTAAAATCCAAACAGCTAAAGGAATGTTAAATAGACAATGCGATAAGGCTACAGCTACGTGTGTATCAAACAAATTTACTGAAGAATAAAATTGAAAGAATGGTAGTGCAAAAACTGCTGGTGGTGCCATTCGATTTGTTAGCAGCCAAAAAAATAAATGTTTATCACCTAAAAATTTATATCTTGAAAAAGCATAAGCAGCTGGCAATGCAGCTGCAACCGAAATAATAGTATTTAAAACTACATAATAAATTGAATTTAAATAGCCAGTGTACCAAGTGCTATCTGTAAATATTTTTTTATAGTTTTCTAATGTAAACTCTTGAGGCCACAATGTGTAAGTATTTATAATCTCAGTTGTGGTCTTAAATGACATGTTTAATAACCAATATATTGGTAACATTAAAAAAATAATATAAATCGTTGGTACTAACCACTTAACTTTTTTCATAACTGACTCTCATTTTTCATCATTAAATTATAAAAAACCCAACAAACTGTAAGAACAATAAAAAAATATATTAATGACATTGCTGCTGCTGGTCCTAAATCAAATTGCCCTAATGCCATTTTAACTAAATCAATAGATAAGAAAGCTGTTGCATTTCCTGGTCCTCCCCCAGTTAAAACAAAAGGCTCAGTATATATCATAAAACTGTCCATAAACCTTAGAAGGATTGCAATAGTTAAAACTTTTTTCATCTTAGGTAATTCTATGTGTCTAAATACAGCCCATCTTGTTGCGCCATCAATTTCGGCTGCTTGATAATAAGCAGGTTGAATAGATCTCAATCCTGCATAAGAAAGTAAAACAACCAATGAAGTCCAGTGCCAAACATCCATTAATATAGTGGTAAACCAAGCGTCACCACTTTGTTGCGTAAAATTATAATCAAAACCCATTGCATTTAATGAGTGACCTAAAAAACCAATATCTGGAAGCGCAAAAATATTCCACATTGCTCCAACTACATTCCAAGGAATTAATAGTGGCATAGACATTAAAACTAAACAAATTGGAACTCCAATTCCCTCTTTTGGCATATTCAATGCTATAAAAATTCCTAAAGGTATCTGAATAACTAAAATAATTAACGTAAATAAAACTTGTCTACCTAAAGCAGCATGAAATCTTTCAGAAATTAAAATTTGTTTGAACCATCTTGTTCCTTCCCACATAAAGACATTGTTTCCAAAAGTTTCTTGAAAAGCATAATTAACAACTGTCATCAATGGAATGATTGCATTAAATGCAACAAGGACAAAAACAGGTACAACAAAGAACCAGGCTTTTTGATTTACAGTTTTATTCATTAATCTACTATCCAGTTGTCTCCATACACATAAGTGTATTCTTTTTTGAATGTTAAGAAAGCTGAGCCTTCTGGTATTTTTTCTGAAGCTTTAGTAATTAATTTTATTTTTCCACTATCACTTTCAGTTTCTATGATCTTGTTTTTTCCAATGTTACTCACGTTAAGTATTTTTACTGGTAAGCCTTCGTTGTTAAATGAAATAAACTCAGGTCTCACACCAATTTCCATTTTAGAAAAATTAGCATTATCTATTTTTAAATTTGAAGTCTTAATTTTTGTTCCATTAACAACGACTAAACCTTTGTCGATTTCACATGGAAGAATATTCATCCCCGGAGAACCTATAAAATGACCTACAAAAGTGTGCTTAGGTTTTTCAAACAATTCCACTGGTGTTCCTGTTTGGACTATTTGACCTTCATGCATAACAACTACTTGATCAGCAAAAGTTAAGGCTTCTGTTTGATCATGAGTAACATAAATCATGGTTCTCTTAATTTTTTGATGAAGCTCTTTTAGTTTTGATCGTAATACCCATTTCAAATGAGGATCAATAACAGTTAAAGGTTCATCAAACATTATTACATTTACATCCGATCTAACCAATCCCCTTCCAAGTGATATTTTTTGTTTTCCATCGGCTGTTAAGCCTGAAGCTCTATTATGTAATGTTGAAGTAAGTTCCAACATTTCAGCAATCTCATTAACTTTTCTTTTTATCTCTTCATCTGGAATTTTTCTATTTCTTAGTGGGAACGCTAAATTTTCAAAAACAGTCATAGTGTCATAGATCACGGGGAACTGAAATATTTGAGCTATATTTCTTTCTACAGGATTTTTTTCAGTAATATCTTCATCATTAAATAGAATTTGTCCTCGAGTGGGAATAATTAATCCTGAAATAATATTAAGCAATGTTGTCTTTCCACATCCAGAAGGTCCAAGTAAAGCATATGCTCCTCCATCCTCCCAATCAATATTTACATTTCTAATTGCCCAATCTTCATCTTTACTTTGTTTTTGTAAATAACTATGGCTTAATTCATTTAAAGTTATTTTAGACATTTCCCACCAATCTATTATTGCTGTCGAAATATAAAAATTCATCAGCATTCATGAAAAGTTTTGTATTTTCGCCCACATCTTTTTGATGAATTCCCTCTGACAATGATACCCAATTTAAATCCCCATTGTTAAAATGAATCATGCTTTCAGATCCACTCAGTTCTGAAATGATTACCTTTCCATTAATTTCTATAGAATTATTGCCTTCTTTATATGTGGTAATATTATGAGGTCTAATTCCTACTTTATAATTTCCATCTTTAAGATTTAAATTTGTTTTCCAGCTAACTTTATCTGATAATAATGAACAAGTTTCTCCTTTTTTGCTTATATCCGCAATATTCATAGGTGGATCACTAAATACTTTTGCTGAATCTAAATTATTTGGTTTGTTGTATACATCTAAAGTTTTACCATGTTGAATTACTTTTCCTTCTAAAAGTGTTGCTGTGTAACCGCCAATTAATAAGGCATCCGATGGTTCTGTAGTTGCATAAACCACAATACAATCTCTATCTTTAAATAATTTTGGTAATTCTTCTCTTAGCTCTTCTCTTAATTTAAAATCTAAATTAGCTAAAGGTTCATCTAGCAAAATTAGATCAGAGTCTTTTACTAAAGCTCTAGCCAATGCTGTTCTTTGTTGTTGACCTCCAGATAATTCCATTGGTTTTTTAGATAACATTGGAGTAAGTTTTAATAAGTCCGCAACTTTGCCAACTCTTTGATCTATCTCACTTTTTTCTATACCAATAATTTTTAGTGGTGAAGCAATGTTTTCGTAAACTGTAAAATTTGGATAATTTATAAACTGCTGATAAACCATCGAAACATTTCTTTTTTGGACTTTCACACCAGTTACATTTTTGTCATTAAAGTAAATCTCACCTGATGTTGGCTTATCTAATCCAGCCATTAGTTGCATTAAAGTTGTTTTTCCAGCTAGAGTGGAGCCAAGCAAAACATTAATTGTATTTTTTTCAAATTTAAGGTCAGTTGTGTAAATATGAGTTTCTTCACCAATTTTTTTTTCAATACCTTTAAGCTCTAAACTCATAAAAATTTATTTGTGAATTAAAAAAACAAAGAGGGGTAATTAAACCCCTCTTTGAAAAGATTTTATTTACAACGTAAAATTAGTTCCAAGCTTTTTCGTACGGAACAGTTTTACCTTGAGGCTTCTCATCTCGCTTAGCTTTTGGCGATCCTGCTTGTCCTAACCAGTATTCTTCACCTTTCGGTTTAGATAATCTTGGACCACATCCACCATACGTATTGTTAGCTTTATCTGCAGCCTCCATACGTGACATTACTAAGTTCATTTCTTCTGCAAGACGATTCATAGCTTCTTGTGGAGAAAAAGCACCTGAGTTAACATCTCCAATTTGTTGCCACCATATTTGCGCAAGTTTCGGATAATCCGGAACATTGATGCCTGTAGGTGACCATAATACTCTATTAGGAGATCTATAAAACTCTACTAATCCTCCTAACTTTGGAGCTCTTTCAGTAAAAGATTTATGGTTTATATCACTATCTCTTATGATGGTTAAACCAACGTGACTTTTCTTTAAAGAAACAGTTTTAGATACAACGAACTGAGCATATAACCATGCAGCTTTTCTTCTATCAACTGGAGTAGACTTAAATAAAGTCCATGAACCAGCATCTTGATATCCAAGCTTCATTCCCTCGTCCCAATAAGGTCCTTTTGGTGACGGACCCATTCTCCATAAAGGAGTTCCATTGTCATCAACAGTTTTATTTCCTGAGCTCTTAGGCGCTACCATCGATGCAGTAAACGCTGTATACCAGAAAATTTGTTGTGCTACGTTACCAGATGATAAAGCTGGTAAAGACTGGTAGAAGTCCATACTTGCAGCACCTGGAGGAGCATAAGCTCTTAACCATTCATCCCATTTTCGAATAGCGTAGACGGCAGCAGGACCATTTGCAGCTCCACCTCTTGCCACATCAGCTCCAACTGGGTTACATGTTCCTTTTTCCATTCTGATACCCCATTCATCTACTGGAACACCATTAGGTTTTCCAACAGATCCGGCACCAGCCATAGATAACCATGCGTCAGTCATTCTCCAACCTAAATCTGGAGCTCTTTTACCATAATCCATGTGTCCATAAACTCTAACACCATCGATGTTTTTAACATCATTAGTAAAATAATCAGCGATATCTTCATATGCTGACCAATTTACAGGTACACCTAAATCATATCCATATTTAGCTTTAAAACCTTTTTTGATTTCAGGTCTATCAAACCAATCTTTTCTAAACCAATAAAGGTTTGCAAATTGTTGGTCAGGTAATTGATAAAGTTTTCCATCTGGGCCTGTTGTAAATGATTTACCAATAAAATCATCGATATCAAGCGTTGGTAAAGTAACATCTTTTCCTTCACCAGCCATCCAGTCAGTTAAATTTACTGCTAGTTGAAGTCTTGAATGAGTACCAATTAAGTCAGAATCATTAATATATGCATCATACAAGTTTCTTCCTGTTTGCATTTGCGTTTGCACAGCCTGTACAACTTCACCTTCTCCTAAAAGTTGGTGATTTACTTTTATTCCAGTAATTTCCTCAAATGCTTTTGTTAGTGTTTTAGACTCATACTCGTGAGTAGGAATTGTTTCGGATAGGACATTTATTTCCATTCCTTTAAATGGTTTCGCGGCTTTTTGAAACCATTTTAATTCCTTAATTCTGTCTTTCTCAGATAATGTAGAAAGACTAAACTCACCTGTAGCATACTTCTTAATTGCATCAGCATAAGAAGAAGTTACAAGTAGTGAGAATGAAACAACAAAAGCTAGGATTGTTTTTATTTTATTAAGCATTTTTTTTCCTCTCTTGTGTTTGATAAAAATTAAGACTAACAAGAATTCGTAATGAGTGTAAAGAGCAAATTCTTTATTTTCAATTTTAAGTTGAATTAAATTATTAAACTTCTTTTAATTGCCTTTTGCCAGCCAATGATTAATTTTTTTCTTTTAGATAGTCCCATTTTTGGAATGAATTTTTTATCTAATTTCCATTTATTTGAAATATCTTTAAGAGACTTGTAAACTCCAATTTTTAGACCAGCCATAAATGCTGCACCCAACGCTGTTGTTTCGTCCACTTTTGGTCTTAAAACTTTTACATTTACTACATCACTTAAAAATTGAGCAAACCAATTATTTTTTACCATTCCTCCATCTACTCTTACGATTTTAGGTCTTAGGCCATCATTTTTCATTGCCTCGAATAAATCATAAGTTTGATACGCAACTGACTCGACTGTTGCTCTAACAATATCATTTATACCTGAGTCTCTAGTTAATCCACTTAACACTCCTCTAGATTTTGCATTCCAGTAAGGAGTACCCAATCCTGTAAAAGCTGGTACTAAATAGATACCATTATTTGAATTAAGCTTCTTAATTAATCTTTCAGTATCAGAGGCTTTTTTGATAAACTTTATCTTGTCTCTCAACCATTGAATACCTGCACCAGCAATAAATATTGATCCCTCTAACGCGTAAACATTTCTTCCGTTCAGTCTAAAACCAATTGTAGTAAGTAACTTATTTTTTGAATAAATTATTCTACTACCAGTATTTAGTAGTAAAAAAGCTCCTGTTCCATACGTACTCTTTAAAGATCCTGCCTCAAAACAACACTGTCCTACTGTTGCTGATTGCTGATCTCCAATCATGCCTGTGATAGAATATGACTCTCCAGTTATTTTTGGATCCGTATGCCCAAAATCATCTGAACAATCTTTTACTTCTGGTAGAATATGTTCTGGTATTTTAAGCATTTTTAAAATTTGTCTGTCCCATTTATTGTTTATGATGTTAAATAACATTGTTCGACTAGCATTTGTTGCATCAGTAAAATGATTTGTACCCCCAGTTAGTCTCCATAACAAAAAACAATCCACAGTTCCAAATAGTAACCTTCTTTTTTTAATTAATTCTTTAGCTTTAGGAACATTATCAATTATCCATTTTATCTTAGTTGCTGAAAAGTAAGCATCAATTAACAAACCTGTCTTATTATAGATTAATGTTTCTTTTTTTTGCTTAATAAGCTTATTGCAATAATCAACTGCTCTTCTATCTTGCCAAACTATTGCATTATAAATTGGTTTTCCAGAATGTTTGTCCCAAAGTATTGTTGTCTCTCTTTGATTTGTAATTCCTATAGTTAGAATTTTTCCTTTCAGATGTTTACTTTTTTTTATTACATTTCGTAAAACTTTTTGAGTTGTTGACCAAATTTCATCTGGATCATGCTCTACCCACCCATCTTTTGGGAAATATTGTTTGAATTCCATTTGTGAAACAAATTTAACTCTTCCGCTGAGATCAAAAAGAATTGCTCTACTAGATGTTGTGCCTTGATCAATAGAAACTATAAATTTATGCATCAGTCAATTCCAAGGTGTTTTTTTCTTTTATCAACCCAAGATCTAATTAGATTATCAAATATTAAAGCTATAAATGCTACGCATATGCCTAAAGTTAATCCGATCCCCGCACCTTTTTTATCTGATAATGCTTTTAAAATATATTGACCTAAATCTTCTGTACCAATGAATGCTCCAATAATTACCATAAATAGAGCAAATACAATTGTTTGGTTTATACCAAGCATCATATGAGGAAACGCTAAAGGAAATTCTATTTTAGTTAATCTCTGAAACTTATTTACACCTGACATAGTTGCAGCATCATGCAAGCCTGCTGGAACACTTCTAAGTCCCTCAATTGTATATCTTGTTGCTGGTATTGTAGCGTAAACTATAACTGCAATTAATACAGATGTATCCGTTATTCCAAATAACATCATTACAGGAATTAAATATACAAAAGAAGGGAATGTTTGAAAAATATCACAAACACCTAACATAAAATTTGCTGAGTGTTTATTTTGGAAACATAAAGTGCCAACTGTGAATCCAATAATGCATGATACTATTACGCCAAAAGTTGCCATATATGCAGTTACTAAAGCTCTATCCCACCAAGGGCTGAATGCGATAAATAAAGTTAAAGCACAAACTACTAATGCTGAACGTAAACCACCAATTAAATATCCCGCACCAACAATCAAAACTATTGTGGCTATTGCAGGCATTCTTAAATACAAAGCTCTCATAGGTTGAAGTACTTCTTGTATTAACCATGTATTGAAAGCTTTAATATAAATAAAGAAAGTATCAAAAATCCAATCTACTCCTTTATTCCAAAAATCAGCAGTTGATATTCCTTTATTATGAGGAATTTCAAATAAATAATTGAAAGTATCTTTAAATAAATAAGTTCCAATATAAGCTAGCACTATTCCAATAACAAATATAGCTCCAAAAAATAAAAGGTTTTTGTTTCTTTGGTAAAAGGTAAGATTACCAAAATAATCTGTTTGTTTATTGGCCCATGCCAGAGACAACTTGTCTAAAAGAATTGCAATCAAACTAATACATAAGCCTGCCTCTAAAGCTAATCCAATGTTTAATTGGTTTAGTGCTAATAACAAATTAAATCCTAAACCTTTTGCACCAATAAAAGCTGATATAACTGCCATTGAAAAGCAAACCATGATCACTTGGTTTACCCCAATTAAAATATCTCTTCTTGCGGTTGGAATTAATACTTTAAACATTAATTGAAAATTAGTGCATCCACTCATTCTACCTGCCTCAATAACTTCTGGAGAGACTGCTCTTAAACCTAATAAAGTTAATAAAATCATCGGAGGTATTGCTACAACCATAGTAATAATCACTGCAGCATGATCACCCACTCCAAAAAGAACTAGTGCTGGAACCAATACAGCGTATTGTGGCATGGTCTGCATTACCAGTAATATTGGGTATAAAGCTTTTTCTACTCGTTTACTTCTAAAAGCTGCTATCCCCAATCCTAAACCAAAAATAAAAGATAATGGAGCAGCAACCAATATAAAAGAAAGTGTTTGCATAGAGGGTTTCCATTGACCAAATACAGAAATGTAAACCATAGTTAAACCTGCGAATAAAGCTAGACCTTTACCACTAAGCTTATATGAAAGAAGCGCCGCACCTGCTGCAACAATTGTCCAAGGTAATCCTGGTAATTCAGCCCATGGATTTTTATCTATCCAATCCCAACTAGTAAAAGCAACTATAGTTTCAAGACCTCCTAATAATATCTCTCTAATTAATTCTATTAAAAAAGTCATGAAGGCAGTCAAATTTCTGCTTATTTGTAAAACTATCGGACGACTTTTAAATTCTTGAGTATCTTCGTTCCAAACTTCAATTGGCATCCAATCGTTCATTAAAAAAAATAATGAGTCATTAATCCAAATAGGCAACCAGCCAAGCAATGGAGGCAATCTCCAAAAGACATCAAAAGCATAATATCTTACTTCTTTTCCTAAAAATACATAACTACTTTGATTAGGATCTTTCACAAATTCTGCTTGGCCTCTAATGAACTTATATGTTTCAGGGACATCGACCGCAAAACATAAAGCAAAAAATACGATTAATAAAAATAACCATTGAAAAGTTTTTGGATATTTTTTTAAAAGTTCCATAATTTAATTATTATTTTTTCTTCCTCCAAAAACTGTATTAATTATTTTAGTTGGATTAATGGAACCTATAATTTCGTTGTTTTCATTCACTACAGCAACTGGTTTTTCTTGAGTGAGAATTTTTTCTGCAACATTCTCTATAATTTCATCTTTTGAGACTTTTAAGTCACCTAAATTATCTTTAGATACCTCCATAACATCTTCAATCAACAAGACTTTTTCTCTTGGTACTTCTTCAGTAAATTTTCTGACATATTCAGTAGCTGGGTTTAAAACAATATTAGCAGGTGTATCTAACTGCTCAATTATACCATCTTTCATAATTGCAATTCGGTCTGCAAGTTTTAAAGCCTCGTCAAAATCATGTGTAATAAACATAATTGTTTTTTGTAACTTATCTTGAAGTCTTAAAAACTCATCTTGCATTTCTTTTCTAATTAATGGATCTAAAGCTGAAAAAGGCTCATCTAAAAACCAAATATCTGGCTCAACTGCTAATGATCTTGCAATACCTACTCTTTGTTGTTGTCCTCCTGAAAGTTCTCTTGGAAAATAGTTTTCTCTACCATCAAGACCAACTAGTTTAACCATGTCCATTGCTTTACTAATACTGTCTTCAATCTTGATTCCTTTAATCTGAAGTGGAAAGGCTATATTTTCAACAACAGTTTTATGAGGAAGTAAAGCAAAGCTTTGGAAAACCATTCCCATTTTATTTCTTCTAAGATCTATGAGGTCTTTATTGTTTAGTTTTAACAAGTCTTGGCCCTCTATAAAAATTTTACCACCTGTAGCATCTGTTAATCGTGAGATGCATCTTAGTAAAGTTGATTTACCTGAGCCTGATAAGCCCATAACAACTAACATCTCTCCTTTTGAAACTTCAAAAGAAGCATTGTTCACACCTACAATACACCCATTTTCTTGGAAAGTTTTAGCATCAACATTACCATTAGAATCTTGAAGCATTTTTTGAGCATTTGCTCCAAATATTTTATACACATTTTCACATTTGATAACTGGCTCAGACATAAATTTTAATTAGGTTATATGAAATTAGGATAAAATTAAATCCATAATATTGTTACTTTCCCCCTAAAAATTTTTAATATAATAAACTCTTGTATCAATTCCTGTACTTAAAAAACTTAATGCTTCACCACTTACAGTTATTGACTCGTCAACTCCAACATTATTTCCGCTCACTGTAAACCCTGCAAAACACTTATTTTTCTCCTCATCCCACTTAACAAATGTTTCATCAATTTTGTTACCGTTAATTGTATAAATTTCATGAGCTCTAAAATTTAAAAAATTTGCACCCATAATTGCACGTTGAGGAATTAATTTTGTAGCTTTACAAACTTGCTCGTAAACTTCATCTGTTAACTTATAGTGATCTGTGCCATCAAAAGTTACTAATATTCCTGAGGGCAATTTAGAAATTAATTCACTTAATTTCTTTTCTTTAGCAATTCTTTCCTCCTCTAATTTCATTTTTCTAACAAGTTCATCACCACCACCAAACTTTATATTTAGAATAAAAAAAGATAATGAAATAATGAAAATTATTAATATCAACCCACCAAACTGTTTTGTGGTCTCAGGTAAATATTTTATTTTATTCAAAAAATTTTCTTTCAACATTTAATCTTGTAACTCTCCATTTTTCCATATTCCTGTTTTTTGAGTTCCATCGGACCAAGTAAAAGTTCCTTTTCCATTCATAAAACCTTTTGCCCATTCACCTTCATAAGTTGAACCATCAGGAAAGGTTAAAATACCTAAGCCGCTCCATTCGCTATTTTTAAACTCACCTTTGTAGATGTATCCGTTAGGCCAAGTCTCAATTCCTTGTCCGTTTTTCTTAGTACCTACCCACTCACCCTCATAAGTAGTTTTATCTGTGTAAACCCATTTTCCAAAACCGTTTTCACAATTTCCTTCTTTGCACCCTGTACTTCGTGCTATCGCAACTGAACTGATAAATAAACCTAAAATAATTACTAAGAGGTATTTTTTCATAGCAATACTTTACACAAAATTAGTTAAAAAAAAATTATACTTTTTTGTCATCCTTATTACATGAATAAATAGAAATATATTTTTCAGAGTTTTCACTTTTCATATTTTTTGTTATTTCATGAATTAATTCACCTGTTTTTCTTGTGATAATACCGGACTCAGAATAATTTTTTTCTTTATCAATTGATTTAAATAAAACCACATCTTTATTGACTACTTTGACATTAAGTTTTGATGAAACTGAAAGAAATGATGATAACCCTTTGATTAAAAGTGTTTCTGGTTTTTTTGATAAAATTTTTAAACTATCTATACCTTTTTCATTTAAATCTTTTGCTAAAAATGTTTGATAGTTATATTTTGAATTTTTAATTATTTTTTTTTCTAAATCACAGACAAACTCGAGATCAATATTTTCATTTATGCTAACATCTTTTGCTAAAGTTTGATTAAAAAATAATAAACTAATTAGTATAGTAAAAAAATATTTGATCATCTAAATTTGTTTAAAAAAAATCTCCCCCAACATAGTTGGGAGAGATTTAAAGATTTAACTGCCTTTAATATTATTTAATAAAAGCTTTCCAAACTTTCTCGTTATCTTTCAGCCATTTTTTAGCTGCATCCTCATGAGTCATTTTGTCAATGTCAACTAAAGCTGCCATTGCACCAATCTGACTTGTTGAGAAAGAAAGTTTTTTGAACATTGCTGCTGCATCCGGATGAGTTTTTGGAAAATCAGCATTAACCGCTTTTTTCAAATAACCATCTGGCGAACCACATTTTCCATCTCCACCATCTTCAGGTCTGCAACCTGCAGTGTAAGGAGGAAAGTCGATAAATGTAAAACCAGCACCATCAGTAAAGTTTGGTGTCCAGTTAAAAATGATTGTTCCTCTTCCTTCTTTTTCAGCTGCTGCTAACTCTGCCCAAAGTGCATCCGCACTTCCAGCAAATTTAACCCACCATAGATCTCCCAATCCTAAAGCGTCAACTCTTTGGGGGATTAGGTCACCATGCCAAGTTTGTGGACCTTCCAACATTCTTCCTTTTCCATCTGGAGAGTCAGGTGTTGTAAAGTTTTTAGCACAGTCTGGATTTTTTAAAGCAGTCCAGTCTGGTAATCCTGGGCATAATCCTTTTTCAGCAACCCAATTAGGATATCCCATATCCTCAAGTGTTCTTGCTTCATGGTCTCCCCAGTCTAGCAATCCACCTTTATCAAGAGCTGTTGTGAATGATTTACCAAAAGCAGATTCCCATACCTCATGAGATATAGTAACGTCACCAATTCTAATTGACTCGTATACTGCTTGTGAGTCAGCATTTACGTATTTTACGTTGTTACCCATGCTTTCCATTATTCCACCAATAACGTAAGCCATTACAATTTGACTTGACCAATTGTGTGTCGGAATTACGATGGGTTTTTTGCTATCTGCATTAGATAGTCCAGCAAAACTAACTGCTGAGATTATCGCTGCAGAAATTAACGATATTATTTTTCGCATTATTTCCCCTTTCTTAATATTAAGTATGGTTAGTATGTGCCTAAGTAAAATGATAGTCAACTACTAGATATTTATATAATATAACAATAGATTATAAAAAATGTCGCAAACTACTTTAGATATAAAGGAACCAGGCCTTAATGTGTTACCACCTGGAGTTGAAAGACATGTAGTTAATGCAGGAGGTCTCACTGGCTTACAAATTTTCCCCGATGATGAAATAGAAATTATAAATGATGAAGGAAATCAGATTTGTGAAATAATTTGTTTTGATAAAGATGGAAAATCTGAAAACGGAATTCTTAATTTAAAAGAGAATGCTAAGGAAAGTTTTATAAAAGAAATTTTACTTAGAAAAGATGAAAGTTCTTTAATTACCAATCTTCAATTAAAAAAACGGAATTTAAATATAAATAAATCTAAATCCTCAATTTTGTTTGATGACAATACTCCTAGTGGTGAAAAAATTAAAATTAAATCTAAAGATAAATGTTATGTGATTTTTTCAGCACCACAAAATGATATGCTAGTGAGTGATCAAAACCCTTCGAGTGATTTAACAATATTTATAAATAGAGCAAAAATTATTAATGATAAAGAGTTGTCAATTATACCTGATCCAATTTATGAACCTAATTATGAAAAAAATATTGATAGAGAAACTTCAATTTCTTATGAAGTTAAAGAAGGTGATTATATTCAGGTCATAAGCCCAGCAGGAAGACAATGTTCTGACTTTGTGGCATTTGATACTAGAAAACTAGATAAAAAAATTGAAAAAGGTCTTGATTGGCAAACAACAAGAACTTTTATGGGTAATACTTTTCCTGGGCCAGGATTGTTTTCAAAATTTTATGATACTGATCATGAACCACTAATTGAGGTAATTAGAGATACTGTTGGCAAGCACGATACATTTAACCTTGCTTGTACTTCAAAATATTATGAAGATGCTGGCTATTTTGGCCACCCAAATTGTTCTGACAACTTAACTAATTCTATGTCTAAATATGGTGTTCAAAAACAAAAAGGTTGGCATGCTATAAACTTATTTTTTAACACGTCAGCTTCAGGATTAAATTCTGTTATTTCTGATGAGTCATTTGCTAGGCCTGGTGATTATGTAATGTTTAAAGCTCTAAAAGATTTAACAATTGGAACTACCGCATGTCCAAGTGATATAGATGCTTGTAATTCATGGAATCCAACTGATATTTTTGTTAGAACTTATGACAAAAAAAAAGAATTTACAAAATCATTTGCTTTTAGAATGAAAACAGACTCTGAAAAAAAACTTACTAGAAATTCTGGTTTTTATGAAAGGACATCAAAATTAACCAGAAACTTTATTGATGCTAGAGGATTTTGGTTACCTAATGATTATACTAAACATGGTGTAGTTGAAGAATATAATGCTTGTAGAGAAAAAGCTGTCCTAATTGATTTATCTTCTTTAAGAAAATTTGAAATTATAGGACCGGATGCTGAGGAATTAATGAATTATACACTCACAAGGAACATTAAGAAACTTTCTGTTGGTCAAGTTGTTTACTCTGCAATGTGTTATGAAAATGGAATGATGTTTGATGATGGTACATTATTAAGATTAAGTGAAACTGGTTTTAGATGGATTTGTGGAGATGAATACGCTGGTGAATGGTTAAAAGAAGTTGCAAAGAAAAAAAAATTCAAGGTAAATGTAAAAAATTCAACAGATCAAATTAGTAATGTTTCTATTCAAGGTCCTAAAAGTAGAGAAATCTTAAAAAAATTAATTTTTACTCCTCCTACCCAACCATCAATAGATGAGTTGGAATGGTTTAGATTCACAATTTGTAGAATTGAAGACCTTCAAGGTATTCCACTAATTGTTTCCAGAACAGGTTATACTGGCGAACTTGGTTATGAAGTCTGGTGTCACCCAAAACATGCTCCTGAAGTGTGGGATAAACTTATGGAAGCTGGAAAAAATCACGGTTTAATCCCTGCAGGATTTGCTGCTTTAGATAAATTAAGAATTGAGGCAGGTTTAATTTTATTTGGTAATGAATTTGATGGACAACAAGATCCTTTTGAAGCTGGGATTGGATTTGCAGTTCCACTCAAAACTAAGGATGAGGATTTTATAGGAAAAGAAATTCTAAAAGAGCGGAAAGCAAATCCACAAAAAAAACTTGTTGGTTTAGAGCTTATTGGAAAAGAACATGCTGGTCATGGTGATTGTGTGCATGTTGGAAGATCACAAGTTGGAATAATAACAAGTGGTTGTTTATCAACAACTCTTAATAAAAATATAGCACTTTGTAGAATAGATACTCAATACTCAGAGCCAGGGACAGAGGTTGAGGTTGGAAAAATAGATGGTCACCAAAAAAGAATTTCAGCAAAGGTTGTGAGTTTCCCACACTTTGACCCTAAAAAGACTAGAGTAAGATCTTAATGGCAAAAACAACTAAAGATTTACTTGAATTTTGGGAAGATCAAATGAAACTTTCCCATACATCTTCTAATTACTTTTTTAGAAAGTCACCTTCACATTATCACATGATGCTTCTAGTTATGCATGCATATAAATATAAAGAGAATTTAACAGTTGAGGAACTAAAGACTAAATTGTTTAAAACATCTCGACCGAAGTCTGCTTTAATGATCAATGAAGCATGTGAAAAAGGTTTTTTTTTCTTAGAAAAAACTTCAGGTGATCAAAGAAAAAAACACATAAAACCAAGTGTGTCTTTTATTGAAGAATTTAACAGATATCTGGAAACTTTAAAAAATCTAAGCTTCTAAAGAATAAGTAATTAATTATTTATATATTTTATATATATAAAAAATTATATATTTAAGTCGCACGAAAAATAAAGATGTATCAATGTCATTACCGACGAAAGCAAAAGTAGTAATAATCGGTGGAGGTATCCACGGTTTAAGTACTGCTTGGAAATTATCAGAAACTTATAAAAACCCTGGTGACATCGTAGTTTTAGAAAAAAAAGACACAGCAGCTGGTGCAAGTGGAATAGCTTGTGGGGTTGTGAGAAATAATTATTTCCAACCAGCGATGAGAGAATTAATGGCTCATTCAGTTTCAGTTTGGGAAAGCGACCCTAAAGCATTTAAATACAATCCAGTTGGTTATTTACAAATATCACCTGAGGTTATGCATGAAGATGTTGCGAGCATTTATGAGCAACAAAAAGCAATAGGATATGAATCTGATTTTATAGAAGGTGAAAAGGATTGCATGAAATACATGAAGGGAATGTTTGATGACTGGCAAGCCCAAGGTATAACTTCAATTCTTCATGAAAAAAAGGGTGGATACGCATTTAATAAAGATTCTATTAAAGCTTTAGAAAATAAATCTACTTCTAATGGTGTTCAAGTGATGAAAGGTGTGAAAGTTACAGGATTTAAAAGAGGAAGTAATAGTAAAGCGGTTACAGGGGTTGAAACAGATAAAGGCACAATCGATTGTGAACAAGTAGTAATTGGAGCAGGACCGTGGGCTAGAGATTTTTGGAATATGTTGGAATTACCTAAAACAGCAAACATAAAAGGTAAAGATGGTAAAATGCATGTAACTGATATGTGGACTTACTGGATGCTTCAAGAGGGTGTTATTGGTGTTGAGCCAGATTTCTTAAAAACAAATGATGGTAAACAGCCACCAGTAGTTCATGTTGACTCGACTGCACCATTATATTCGGATAAAACAAAAAAATTAATTACGGATAAAATTTGGGGAATTTATTATAAACCTGATATTGATGGTTTAGGAGTTCAAGGTGGAACATCACCTTACATTGTTAAAAAACATTTTGATCAAGTAAATGTTGATCCTTATGGAATTGAGTCTCCAGAGTATCAAACTACTGATGCGTTTAGTGATATGTGGTGCTCTGCTTTAGCACATTGCCAAAAAAGATTTGAAGGAAAATCTGATTTATATAGAAAAGGTCCATCAGGTGGTCTTGGATGCATGACACCAGACTCATTTCCAATCTTTGATAGATTTTTTGAAAACGTATATATGATTGCCGATGCTAACCATGGTTATAAAATGATTGGTGTTGGAGAGCTTGTTGCAAAAGAAATTCTTGGTACTGAAAGTGATTTATTGAAACCGTTTAGATTCAACCGTTACGAGAAGGGAGAACTTCACCCTACTTCGAACAGTCCGTTCCCTTGGAGTTAAACTCTAAGCCTAGACACAAATAAAATTTTCAGCTACGTTTGAATAAATATAATTCATTGAGGGGAAAATGACTGATCTAGAAAAACATGTTAACCGACCAGGAAGAGATAAGTTAGTAAAAAAAGTTAGAGAAAAAATTAATGAGTTAGGAATAACTTATATTTATTATCAATTTATATCAGTAACAGGTAGAGTTGTTGGTAAAGGAATTCCAGCAGATCATTGGGAAAGAACTGCAGAAAAAGGTTTTCAATTAGTTTACGGAGCAACAGCAAACTTATTTTTAGATCGTCATAACAACTATATTGGATACGGTCCAGAGGCTATGGAGCTAGTTGGTATTCCTGATCCTGAAACTTTTTGCCAATTACCTTGGGATAAAAGAGTTGGAAGAGTATTTGTAACATGTTTTAGAAATAGAGAAGAAAGACAAAATCCAGGTGGACATTTAACTTCTGACTGTAGAGGTAATTTGAGAATTTTCATGGAAGAATTCGAAAAGAAACATGGACTTGAATTAAGAGTTGGAACAGAGCCTGAAATGATGTGGCTTACAAAAAATGAGGATGGAACTCCGACTGGAAAAGGTTTTTCTAAACCATTCTGTTATCATATTGATCAATTTGAATCTTTAAGACCTGTTTTTATGAAGGTTATTGAGTATTCAAAAGCTATGGGTTTAGATATGATTCAAGGTGACCACGAAGATGCTCCAGGTCAATTAGAGTTAAACTGGACTTATGATAATGTTTTAAGAAATGCTGATAGATTATCAACTTATAGACAAATTTGTGCACAAGTTGCAAGAGAACATAACTTAATTGCATGTTTCATGACTAAGCCTTTTATGGGTGTGTCAGCTAGTGGTTGTCATACTAATATGTCTTTATGGAAGGGTGGAAAAGTAAAAACTAACAAACTTGGACATAAAACTTTACCGGCTGTTGAAGAGGTATTTGGTTATGTTGAAGGTGGAACAAATACTTTTATGCCTGATACAAAAGATATGCAGTTACCGGGTAAAATTGGTTTACAATCAATTGCTGGTATAATGGAACACTTGCCAGCTTTAACTGCGTTAGGATCTTCAACTGTAAATTCATATAGAAGATTGTGGGATCAAGGTTTTTGGGCTCCTGTTTATGCTGACTGGGGTTACCAAAATAGAACTTGTGGATTGAGAGTATCAGCACCGGGTAGATTTGAATACAGATCGGTAGATTCAATGCATAATCCTTATTTATTAGGTGCAGCCTTACTGAAAGCTTGTGATCATGGAATTAGTAAAAAGATGCAACCAGCAGCTCCAGAGTCTAGAAATATTTATGAAGCTCAAAAGGCAGGTAAAGATGTTAAGAAACTTCCTTTGAGTTTAGGTGAAGCTTTAGAAAGATTATCAGAAGATGAAGTTATCAAATCTGCAATGCCTGATGAGATGTATAAAGTTTTCCATTGGTATAAAAATGATGAATGGGAAAGATTTTTAGGTGCAACAACTCAATGGGATTTAGATACTTATTTAGATTGTTTACCATAATAGATACAGAGAGAGAAAATATATGTGCGGAATAGCAGGATTAATTCATAGAGGAAAATCATCAAACGTTGGTCATGAACTTCAGGGAATGTTACAGGCTTTAAAACACAGAGGAGAAGACTCTACAGGTTATGCTTTATATGGCGATACCGATGGAAAAAATTTCATTATGAGATTTAAAGTTGGTGAAAATGTTGGTGAAGGAAGCACATCTGTTGCTGAAGATGTTTCTGTTTATGACGAGAGAAAAAAAATAGTAGATACTTACCTTACTGAAATGGGAGCAAAAATTATAAAAGAAGAAAGAATTCTTCCCTACTCTCTAAGATATGAAATTCAATATGATAAAAAAGATTTATTAGAATTCTCACAAAAAATTGAAAGTATACCTGGTGTTGAAATACTTTCTATGGGCAAATCTTTAGAAGTTATAAAAGATCTTGGAAATGCTAAAATGGTTTGTGACAGATATAATTTAGATAAACTTGTTGGCACTCATGCAATCGGTCATGCTAGGATGGCGACGGAGTCTGGAGTAGATATCAAGTCAGCTCACCCTTTTTGGGGTTATCCATTTAGTGACGTATCAGTAGTACATAATGGACAATTAACTAATTACTGGAACAATAGAAGATCTTTAGAAAATAAAGGAATGCGTTTTATGTCTGAATGTGATTCAGAACTAATAGCTGTTTATCTAGCTGAAAAGATGAGAGATGGAGCATCTTTGGAAGAAGGTATGAAAGAGTCTCTTACAGGTTTAGATGGTGTTTTTACTTATTTTGTTGCGACTAAAGACTCATTAGGTATGGCAAAAGATACGATGGCTGCAAAGCCTTTAGTTCTTTATGAGTCAGATGATTTAGTTGCAATGGGCTCAGAGGAAATAGCGATAAGATCAATTTTGCCACAAGAAATTGATACTTATGATCCGTTCGATGGAGAGGTGAAAGTATGGCAAATATAAAAACTGTTACAAAAAAAACGAAGGCCCAGGCAATGGGAATGCATAAAGAGGTTTTAACAGGAAGAACTCAACAAAAATTTTTTAATCCTGACGAGGCTGAAAATTTTTATTACTTTGGAACTTATGATGTGGACTTTAATAAAAGAACTGACCTTGATGTTGAAAATATGACTGCAGCAGAAGCAAACAAAGAAATAGATAATTTAATGAGTCAAGGTTATGGAACTATAGTTATCAAAAATCCACAAGGTAAACACAGTATAGGTGTTGGAATTTTAAATAAATTAAATTTAATTTTTGAAGGTAGTTTGGGATATTTTGGAATTGGTTCATGTGATGGACCAATAGTTAGAATCAATGGTCGAGTTGGTTGGTCCTGTGCTGAAAATTTAATGGCTGGTAAAGTGGTAATAGAAAAAAATGCAGGGTCGTGTTTTGGGGCAGCAATTAGAGGTGGAGATTTAATTTGCAAAGGTAGTGTTGGTGCTAGAACTGGTATTGATATGAAAGGTGGAACCATAATTATTGGTGGAGATGCTGGTGCTTTTACTGGTTTTATGATGCAAAGAGGTAGAATAATTATACTAGGAGACGTTGGGATTAATTTAGGCGACTCTATGTATGATGGGACAATTTTCGTAGGTGGAGAAATTGGCTCTTATGGTAGTGATGCTGTAGACGCGGAATTGACAAAAAGCGACCAAGATTGGTTAAAACGAAAATTAAAGGTTGCTGAAATAGGTGAAAACTTTGACGTGAGTAAAATGAAAAAAATAGTAGCTGGTAAAAAACTTTGGAACTATGACAATCTAGAACCTACTGAGAAAAAAGGAGCAATTTAATGCCTAAGAAAAAAAAGAAAAAAAATGGTAAAATAAAAAAGAATGGTAATGTTGGTGGAAAAGCAGATGTTCACTTAAGTTCAAATGGTGGAAGAAACAAAAGTCTCTTAGGACATAATGCTATTTTTACTCCTGATGTAATTGATGACATTCATATAAAATCGCAATTAGGAAGATATAGAATGCGAGGAATGGCATTAATGAAAAAAATTCCTACATTTGATGATTTAGTTTTCTTGCCAGGTACACTTACAAGATTTGTAATCGAAGGATATAGAGAAAAATGTGAAACCAAAACTGTAATTGGTCCAAGATGTGAAAATCCAATTGAATTAGATATACCGGTTTATATTACTGGTATGAGTTTTGGAGCTTTATCATATGAGGCTAAAACAGCTCTTGCAAGAGGAGCGACAATGGCAGGTAGTGCAACATGTTCAGGTGAAGGTGGAATGATACCTGATGAAAGAAGATATTCAGAAAAATGGTTTTACCAATGTATTCAATCAAGATATGGATTTAACCCACATCATGCTCAACTTGCTGATGGGATAGAAGTTTTTATTGGACAAGGACAAAAAGTTGGAATGGGTGGACACTTAATGGGTCAGAAAGTAACTGACCAAGTAGCTGAGATGAGATCATTACCGTCTGGTATCGATCAAAGATCTCCTGCTAGACATCCAGATTGGTTAGGTCCAGATGATTTAGCTTTAAAAGTTGAAGAGTTAAGACAACTGACTAAAAATAAAGTTCCAATTCAATTAAAATTGGGTGCATCAAAAGTTTATGATGATGTTCGTATGGCAGCTAAATGTGATCCAGATTCTATTTATTTAGATGGTATGGAGGGATCAACAGGAGCTGGTCCGCATATTGCAGCAGCTAATACAGGGATTCCTGGAATAGCAGCAATCAGAGAAGCTAGAAGAGCATTAGATGATGTTGGTAAAACAGGAAAAGTAACTTTAATT
Source organism: Candidatus Pelagibacter communis (assembly GCF_001180185.1). Classification (GTDB taxonomy): domain Bacteria; phylum Pseudomonadota; class Alphaproteobacteria; order Pelagibacterales; family Pelagibacteraceae; genus Pelagibacter; species Pelagibacter ubique_F. Next base: position 60,996 of record NZ_CVSS01000037.1, read on the forward strand.
TATGCAGGTGGTGTTAGAGATGGTGCTGATATGGCAAAAGCTTTAGCTTTAGGTGCTGATGCTATTGCAATAGGAACAGGTTCTATGATTGCGCTTAACTGCAACAAAGATATTCCTGAAGCAAATTTTGAAAAAGAAATGGGTGTAAAAGCAGGTGAATGTTATCACTGCCATACTGGAAGGTGTCCAGTTGGTGTTGCAACTCAAGATCCTAAGCTTAGAGCTAGATTAAATCCTGATGATGCTGCACTTAGAGTTTACAATTACCTTCACTCAATGACTTTAGAAGCGCAATTGTTAGCCAGAGCGTGTGGAAAAACAAATATCCATTCTTTAGAACCTGAGGATTTAGCAGCACTAACTTCTGAAGCATCAGCTTTAGCTAAAGTTCCTTTGGCTGGTACTAATTACACAGTTGGAGTTGATAACTACCACAAAATTTAAAGATAATTATGGCTAAAAAGAAAAATAAAAAAAAAGCGTCAAAATCAGTGGCTGTAAAAGACCAACAATTAGGTAAAAAAAAAGAAACAGCTAGAGAAAAAATGATAGGCCAATCTATTGGTTATAGATATGACGTTAATCTTCTTCCTGATTACAGTAAGATGACACCTTTTTTAAAAAAATACGTGGAAGCAATGGGTTGGGATGATTTGAATTGGTTAGAAGATGTACATATGGGTTATGAAGAGGGAAGACCCGCAGTATTTTGTAGAAACGCGAATGGCTGGGTTACAATTCCAAGTTCAATTAAACTACCAAACAATCAACAAGATAGAGATATGATAGCTAGAGAACTTTTAGTTAAATTTCAAATGTCTCCAAAACACCCTCTTGTTGATTTGAAAAAAGCTTACTTAAAATTTTAATCACACAATCTAAAGTTGATTATTTTTTGAAACCTGTTGTGAATATTAGGTTTTAGAAGATTGTTTTAATTGTCACATCTTTACAAATTTTATAGGCTTTCAAAAACTAATATGGAGAGAGAATATGACTGATCAGTTAGGTGCTCTTACTACTATATTTACAGAATTCTACTACTGGGTAACAGTAGTACTGATGTTTTTGATTCATGTCGGTTTCTGTATGTATGAAGTTGGAGCTTCTCGATACAAACATCACCAACATACTTTAATGAAAAACACGATGCTGATACCTTTGGTAACAGTAACTTGGTTTTTATTTGGTTGGTGGATTTATTGGGCTTTCCCAACAGGACCGGGATTAGCACCATCAATAATGAATGAAAGTACGGCTCTAATTACAGATGATTCTGCATTTAGTGCTACTTGGTATACTGCAACAAGTGAATTAATGGCTGTAAATTTAGGAGACCACATTTCGGGTGTCTTCTGGGCTGCATTCCTTTTATTCTCTTGGACAGCTGCTTCCATCGTTTCAGGAGCAATCATTGAAAGAATTACAACTTTTGCATTTGGAATTTTAGCAATTGCAATTGGATCTGTATTCTGGACAATTGATGCTGCTTGGGGATGGCACTTTGATGGCTGGATGCTTAAACTATTAGGATACCACGATGCTTATGCATCAGGAGTAATTCACGCTATAGCTGGTGGATTTGCTTTAGGTGTTCTTATGGTTTTGGGACCAAGAATTGGAAAATTTTCATCTAGCGGTGAACCAAGAAACATTGGACCAAGAAATCCTTGGTTAGTAACAATTGGATTATTTCTAATTTATACTGGTTTCTGGGGCTTCTACGCAGCGTGTAATATACCAATCTTTGATCTTGGGCCTGAGTACGGTATGGAAGGCATAAGTTATTGGACAGCAACAAACATATACGTAACCCCTACTACACTTAGTGGTATTACTTTTAACTTCTTGATGTCATTATCAGGAGGATTATTAGCCGGTTATTGGATTGCAAAAGGTGATCCATTCTGGACATACTCAAGTGGACTAGCAGGTATTATATGTGCTTCAGCTGGAAATGATTTATATCATCCAATTCAGGCTATGATAATCGGTATGATCGGTGTTGTGATTTCATACAAACTACATTATTTCGTTGAGCGTAAGTTCAAAATTGATGATGCAGTTGGTGCAGTTGCAGTACATGGTTATGCTGGATTCATTGGTTTAGTAATATGTGGTTTTGTTCTTAATGGTTATCCATCATCTGGTTACAGTGTTGGTGCTATGTGGGATGGAACTACTTACGCAACAATTAATCCATTAGGACAGTTCATAGGAGCATTAATTATGTTCGTAGTTCTTGGACTAATACCGGGCTATGTTATTGCTAAAGTTCTCGCAGGTATGGGTAAATTAAGAATACCACGAGAGGTAGAAATAGCGGGTCTAGATTATGAAATGATGGAAACTGCTAAATCGGATGAAAAAGCAGTTGCATCAGCAACCAGGTAAAGGAGAAATATATGGCGACTGTTACAAACTGGGTAGATCACCTAAATAAACCAGCAGAAGAAGTTGTTGGTGCTGTTTATCCTGGTGCTGGATCTAGTGAAGGTATACTTGTTATACTAGCTATAATTTTATGGGTTGGTTGGACTGTTTTAACTGCCAAATCCGAAAGTGATGAGCTTGAAAGATTGGGTAGAAAAAGACATGGTCCAAATGACCATAAAAGCAATATTACCGATTGGTAATTTCAACTAAAAATTTGGGCACTGTTAATCACAGTGCCCATTTTTATTTCTTAACCATTAATGCCTGAAGAAGATAATAATAACGAAGAATTGAGACCAAGTAAAATGCGGGGTGTTGTTTTTCCTAAAGCAAAGTATGGTGTAATTATAGCTATAATAATAATTATCTGTGTAAATTTAATTTTATATAAAGAAACAATTTTTTCCTTTTTCAAATAACTATGTTAACCTGAGTTGTGACAAAAAATTTATTTAAAATTGCAAAAGAAAAAAAAATTAAATATTTCTTAATAAGCTTTGTTGATCTATTTGGAGTTCTTAGATCTAAACTAGTGCCAGCACATGCAATAAAAGAAATGCAAGAAACTGGCGCAGGGTTTGCAGGGTTTGCTGCTTGGTTGGATATGACACCTGCTGACTCAGACATGTTTGGAATTCCAGATCCAGATAGTTTAATTCAATTACCTTGGAATAAAGAAGTTGGTTGGCTTGCATCAGATCTTTGGATGAATGGAAAACCTGTGGATGCCTCTCCAAGGGTAATTTTAAAAAAACAAATTAAAAAACTCTCAAAACAAGGTTTGACGATGAAATCTGGAGTAGAATGTGAATATTTTTTGATATCTCCAGATGGAAGCTCCATTGCTGATCCAAGAGATACTCAATCAAAACCATGTTATGATCAATCAGCATTAATGAGAAGATATGATTTAATTAAAGAAATTTGTGATTGTATGATTGAAATGGGATGGGGTCCTTATCAAAATGATCATGAAGATGCTAACGGCCAATTTGAGATGAATTGGGATTATTCAGATTGTTTAAAGACTGCAGATAGACATACATTTTTTAAATACATGGTAAAAACTATTGCTGAAAAGCATAGTCTGAGAGCAACGTTTATGCCTAAACCATTTGAAAATTTAACTGGAAACGGTTGTCATGCTCATATTTCTGTTTGGGATGGAAAGAAAAATAAATTTCTGGATAAATCTAATGAATTAGGTCTAACTAAAATGGCATATAATTTTTTAGGTGGTGTAATAAAACATGCTTCATCTCTATCTGCATTTTTCAATCCAACAATCAATAGCTACAGAAGAATTAATGCACCTCCAACAAAATCAGGAGCATCATGGTCACCAAGTAGTATATCTTATACCGGTAATAATAGAACACATATGATAAGAATTCCTGATCCGGGAAGATTTGAATTAAGATTAATGGATGGATCGGCTAATCCTTATTTGCTACAAGCAAGTGTTCTCGCAGCTGGAATAAATGGTATTAAAAATAAAATTGACCCTGGTAAACCTCTTCATTGTAATATGTACGAGGACTTTGCAAAATATCCAGATCTTCCAAAACTTCCTGATGAATTAAATCAATCGTTAAAAAAATTAAAACAAAATAAAGAGATGAATGAGGCTTTTGGTACTGATGTAATTGATAGTTATATAAAGCTAAGAAGCACAGAAATTAAAGAATTTAATAATGTAGAGAAATTTGATAAGTCGAAACCTATAACCAAATGGGAAAGACAAAATACTCTAGATTGCTAAAGTGAAAAGCTTAAAAAATCTTAAAAGCTGGAGATATAAAAAATTATTAAAAAATTATCATTATAGTTTTAAAAGAAACTATGTTTTAAAACAACTTCCCTCTTCATTAATCACCAATGCTTTTAAAACTATATCAAATTGGAAAAACTATAAAGCAACTCCTCTTTTATCACTTGATAAATTGAAGAAAAATTTAAACTTTAACAATATATTTTATAAAGATGAGTCTAGGAGATTTCACTTAAAGTCCTTTAAAGCTTTAGGAGGGGCATACGCAGTAGAAAAAATATCTAAAGGTAAAAAGAATATGGTAATTTCGTCAGCAACAGCTGGGAATCATGGTAGATCTGTCGCTTGGGGCGCAAAAAGATTAAATTTGAAGTGTAAAATTTTTGTAAGTCAATATGTAAGCCAAACAAGAGTTCATGAAATAGAAAAATTTGGAGCTGAGGTAATAAGGGTTAAAGGAAATTATGAAAATTCATTAGAGGAATGTAAAAGACTCTCGAAAAAAAATAATTGGCAAATTGTTCAAGACGTCTCAACTAAAAACTATAAGTATATTCCCCAGCTTACAATGGCTGGATATTCTATTATGATAAAAGAAATCTCTAAACAAACAGATCATTA
>NZ_CVSS01000038.1 GCF_001180185.1 Candidatus Pelagibacter communis
TAAACCAAAAATGTGAAAGTTCTAAATATTGTACATTGTGACCGTATGGTGGGTCAGTTATGATAACATCAATAAATTTTTTTTTTGGAAGACTGGTTTTGTTTATTGTCTTAGATATTAAAATAAGATTGTTTTTGTCAAAATTTTGAATGTTTTCGCTAACTTTATCATTAATTTTTAAGTTTTTGTTATGATTAATTAATTTTATAATCCTATTAAAGGCATTTCCAAATGCTGATCTTATGTTAACTTCACAAAATTGTGGGGGTGCCCAGTAAGCATGTTTAGACCATGTGGTAGGTTTTCCTGATTGCCACTTACTATTAGCAAAACTCATAATATTAGTATCTTTTAATGAACTGCTTAAAATAAATCTAAATATTTCAATTATATTTTTTTTTATTTTTAAATTATTTATAAAATCTTTTAGTAAGTGATTAATATAAAGATTCTTTTTTGTAAAAAAATCCTCAAAATATAATATATTTTTTCTATATAGCGCATCCTCTAATTGCCTATCCCAATTTAAAGGTATTTTATTTTTTTTAATTTTAATTTTATTTTTTTTAATTAATTTTTTTAAAAAATTATTATGATTTTCAATTATATTTAAAGAGGTAGTATCAAAATAATAAAATTTATTTTTGTTCTTAAAATAAAGATAAATATAACCACAATTTTTTGCATTTATAGATTTGAATTTGTAACCCTTTTTACAATTACATTTATATTCCCCACCTTTAATTTGGTTTTCTTTAATCAGTTTTACTATAGATTTACAATTTGGACATTCAACTTGATGACAAAGCTCTAACCATTCAATTTTATCTAAATTAGTATTGAATTTTTTTTCTAATTTTGAATTTAAGGGCTCGTAAAGTTTTTCTAAAAAATTATCTATTTTTTTAAATATTTTATGTAGCAAAATAATATCTTCATTTAAAAACATATTTTTGACTATAAAAATTGATAATGGATTAATATCAAAACCAATTGCTTTTCTTTTTAATTTAATAGATTCATAGATAGTTGTTCCTCCCCCACAAAAAGGATCTAAAACTATATCTCCCTCTTTTGAATAAGATTTTATTAATTGCTCAAATACGTTCCATGGTCTTCTTGCAAAATATTTATGAATTTTATATGGATCAGTATGGGACTTAGCCTCGATTGGTTGAAAAGTTTTTTTTGTAGTTAAAGTGGGCATTATAAATATTACATCCGATATGTTTTTATTACCAATAATTTAGTACTCTTTAAGTAAGAATATTCTAATAATAAAAATTTTATTATAAATAAATATTGTTAATTTTTTTATCTGTAAATTAAA
>NZ_CVSS01000039.1 GCF_001180185.1 Candidatus Pelagibacter communis
TTTGGTATTGGTGGTGGTTTAATAACTGTTCCCTTTTTATATTTTATTTTTGATTATATGGGCTAGAACTGCAGTAAGTATCATGGGATTGGAAGATAAAGAAACTACAAATTCATCACCAGAAGCAAATATGAGAAAGGCTATAAGAATTCTTGCAAAAACTCCTACTGCATTAGCAGCTTTCTACAGGTCAAGAAAAGGAAAAAAAATTTTAAAACCCAAAAAAAATTTAAATATTGCGGAAAACTTTTTTTATATGTGCTTTGGAAAAGTGCCTCAAAAAGAAATAGTTAAAGCTTTTGATGTATCTTTAATATTATACGCTGAACACAGCTTTAATGTGTCAACTTTTACAGCAAGAACTATCACTAGTAGCTTATCTGATATTCATGGAGCAATTACTGGCGCAATAGCTAGTTTGAAAGGTCCATTGCATGGTGGAGCAAATGAAGAAGTGATGCATATGATGAACAAAATAAAAAAACCTGAAAATGCTTTTAAATGGATCAATGATACCCTTGATAAAAAAGAGGTTGTTATGGGTTTTGGCCATAGAGTATATAAATCTGGAGATTCAAGAGTTCCTACCATGAGAAAATATTTTGCTAAAGTAGCAAAAATTAAAAAAGATAAAAAATTCGAAAAGATTTATGATATTGTTGAAAAGGTAATGATAGAAAGAAAAAACATTTACCCAAATGTAGATTATCCTACAGGGCCAACTTATCATCTAATGGGTTTTGATACAGATTTCTTTACACCTATATTTGTCGTTTCTAGAATAACAGGCTGGTCGGCACATATTATGGAACAGCATGCTGCAAATAAATTGATTAGACCCTTGGCTAGTTATAAAGGTAATAAGCACCGAAAAGTATTACAGCTAAATCAAAGATAAAAACTAAACTAAGAATTGACTACAAACTACTCTTTTTGATTTATGTACAGTATTTGTATCAAATTTAATAATTTCAACATTATTAAAAATTTTCTTAAAATACTCAGCTCTGATAGTATCAAATATTATCTTTGTATTTACATTTGAAACTTTTTTTAAATATTCAGCATATATATTAAAATCATAATGATAATCTAAAGATAAAAGTGAAATGATAACATCAAATTTTTTTTCAGGTAAATTCTTTTTATCATAGTCGTATATCTCAATTTGATCTTCATGCATTTGATTCATCATTAAAAATTTTTTTTGTAAATCTAAGTTATTGTATCCCTCATCATTAATCATACCTCCCCAGCCATACTTTACTTTTTTTGAAACATAGTTTCTTTCTATAAAGTAGTACTTATTTTTCTTAAACTTTTGATTTATAATCAATTCGAGACCACCAATTCCTCCTCCAATGCTTAAGAAATTTTTATCGTTTACATCAAGAAATTTTTCGATTGTTAAAAATTCTTGAGTCATTACCTCAAAATATTTTTTTCCAATTAAATTTGAGTTTAAAAAATATTTGGTTATTAAATTAGCAAATAAATACCTACCAAAAATTTTTCTTAATCTAGTTAGAATGGGGCTGATAAGTTCTATTCTTTGTAAAACAATTAATCTTGCTGCCTTTTTAGGTAAATTAAAAGTTATCACCAACAAACATTAACTAAATGCTTCAGCCCAAGTTCCTTGAGTTGATGCTTTAGAATATTCTGTTGCACGTCCCTCAAAAAAATTCATATGTTCAACAGCATTTAACATAGTATCAAGCCATGTAAGGGGATTTTTATCAACTTTATAGATTGGCTCTAATCCAAGCTGATCTAATCTTCTATTTGCAATAAATCTAATATAATCCTTAACCTCTTGAGCTGTTAGTCCTTCCATCGGCCCCATTTCAAAAGCTAGATCAATAAAAGCATCTTCATGTTCAACAATTATTCTGCAAGCTTCATAAAGTTCTTTTTTTAATTTTGGTGTCCAAATTTCAGGATTCTCTTTTATGAATTCTTTAAAAATTCTTATCATTGAGTTGCAATGAAGTGTTTCATCTCTAACTGACCAAGTAACAATCTGACCCATACCTTTCATCTTATTATGTCTTGGAAAATTTAAAAGAATTGCAAAACTTGCAAACAGTTGTAAACCCTCAGTGAAGGCACTAAATACTGCAACTGTCTTTGCTATATCTTCTTTTGAATTTACGTTAAAGCCTTGCATGTAATCATATTTGTCCTTCATTTCTTTATATTTCATGAATGCAGAATATTCTGACTCTGGCATCCCAATTGTATCTAAAAGATGTGAGTAGGCAGCAACATGAACTGTTTCCATTGCAGCAAAAGCTGTCATCATCATCAAAACTTCAGTAGGCTTAAAGACAGTTGTGTAATGTCTTAAATAGCAGTTGTTAACTTCAACATCCGCTTGAGTAAAAAATCTAAATATTTGTGTTAATAAATTTTTCTCAGGCTGAGATAAGTTTTTTTGCCAATCTCTTACATCGTCACCCAAGGGCACCTCCTCTGGTAACCAATGGATTCTTTGCTGTGTTAACCATGCATCATAGCACCAAGGATATCTAAATGGTTTATAGACTGGATTTTCAGTCAATAATCCCATTTTTTTTGGTTGTATTATTTCTTTTTTTTCTACTTTAATTTTTTCTGCTACTGACATGATAAACATTCCTCGTATTCTTGTTGTTCGTTTGATTTATTTTTAGATTTATAAACATTAGCCGTAATATCTGTTGATTTTGCATCATTAATATTTTCAGCTCTTTGTATTGATTTTGATCTACAGTAATAAAGGCTTTTTAAACCTTTTTTCCAAGCATCAAAATGAATTTTATGTAGCTCTTTTTTATGAACGTCAGCAGGTAAAAATAAATTAACTGATTGAGCTTGGGAAATATAAGGAGTTCTATCTCCACTCAAATCAATAATCCAGTGTTGATTCAATTCAAATGCAGTTTTGAAAACATCTTTTTCTAAATCAGTTAAAAAATCTAAATGAGACACTGAGCCTTGATTAGTTGTTATCGTAGACCAAGTTTCATCGTTATTTTTGCCATGACTTTCTAAAATTTCTTCTAAGTATCTGTTTCTAACATTAAACGATCCAGATAAAGTTTTGTGTGTGTAGCTATTAGCCGCTATTGGTTCAACACCAGGTGAAGCACCACCACAAATTATAGAAATTGATGCTGTAGGAGCTATGGCCGTTTTGTTTGAAAATCTTTCTTTAAAACCATATTCTTCTGCATCAGGACAAGCACCTCTTTCTTCCGCTAAATCTTTTGAGGCTTGATTGACTTTTTCATTAATATTCTTAAATATTTTTTTGTTCCAGGCTTTGGCCATTACCGACTCAAGAGGAATTCTGTTTTTTTGTAAAAAAGAGTGGAAACCCATTACTCCTAAACCAACGCTTCTTTCTCTTTCGGCCGAATATTTAGCATCTTTAAATTGCTCTGGAGCTTTATTTATAAAGTCAGATAAAACATTATCCAGAAATCTCATAACGTCATTAATCATATTGGGATCATCTTTCCACTCGTCATACTTTTCAATATTTAATGAAGATAGACAACAAACTGCTGTTCTGTCTCTGCCATCTTTATCAATTCCTGTAGGTAAAGTTATTTCGCTACACAAGTTAGAAGTTTTCACTGTAAGGTTTGCCAATTTATGATGTTGAGGAATTTGCCTGTTCACTGTATCGATATAGATTATATAAGGTTCGCCTGTTTCAATTCTTGCAGTCAACAATCTAATCCATAAATTTCTAGCAGATAAAGTTTGTTGAACTGTTCCATCAACCGGGCTTTTTAATGCCCATTGTTCATCAGTTTCGACTGCTCGCATAAAGGCATCTGAAACTAAAACACCATGATGTAGATTTAAAGCTTTTCTATTAGGATCTCCACCTGTTGGTCTTCTCATTTCAATAAACTCTTCAATTTCTGGATGATCGATTGGAAGATAACATGCTGCTGAACCTCTTCTAAGTGAGCCTTGGCTGATTGCCATTGTTAAAGAGTCCATAACTTTTATAAATGGAATTATTCCTGAAGTTTTTCCAACTCTACCAATTTTTTCTCCAATTGATCTAAGATTACCCCAGTAACTACCAATACCACCACCCTTTGCAGCTAACCAAACATTTTCACTCCATAAGTCTAAAATTCCTCCTAGACTATCTGAAGCTTCATTTAGAAAGCACGATATTGGTAAACCTCTTTTAGTTCCACCGTTTGATAAAACTGGTGTTGCTGGCATAAACCAAAGGTTGCTAATGTAATTATAAATTCTTTGCGCATGCAAATTATCATCAGCATAAGTGCTTGCTACTCTTGCAAACAAATCTTGAAAAGACTCATTTTGACCTAAATATCTGTCTTTTAAAGTTGCTTTACCAAAATCAGTTAATTTTGCATCTCTGGAACGATCAATCTTGATAATAATACCTTTATCATTTTGAAATAGCTCAGTTTCATTATTTAATGAGAATAAATCTGGTCTGTTGCTTTTTTGGGCTTCTTTGATCTCGGGGCTATATTCAGAGACAGCTTTCTTCAATGCCTGCGATAGTATTTTATTCATTTTTTGTTAATATAACTTGTTAATATAGCGAAAACAACTATATGTTGTGTACGCTTGACGTTAATATACTAAATATTATGTAAATCAACAGAACATTTATAGAACAGTGAAAAAAAAATTCAACTATAAAAATGAAAAAAATGTAAGTAATTAACAGCATGTCTCAATCAATAAAAATAGACCCCTTCGGATTCAGAGAATATGACGCAAGATGGATTTACAAAAAAGACATTAATGAGCCAGGTATAACGAATCTAGGAAAAGGTCTAGGAACTCAAATTAAAGAACATACCAAAAAAGAAAACCCAAGAGTAATAGTTGGACATGATTACAGATCATACAGTGAAAAAATAAAGTCAGCTTTAAAGAGAGGTTTAATATCAACCGGATGTTTCGTTGAAGATGTTGGTTTATCTTTATCACCTATGGTTTATTTCGCACAATTTGATTTAGATGCAGATGCAGTTGCAATGGTAACAGCTAGTCATAATGAAAACGGCTGGACAGGAGTAAAAATGGGAATCAAAAAAGGATTAACACATGCCCCTGAGGAAATGCAAGAATTAAAAGAAATTACCTTAAACCAAAATTTTACCAAGGGTAATGGTAATGAAAAACAAATTAAAGATTTTGATAAAGTCTATAAAAAGGATTTAATTAACAAGAATAAGTTAAAAAAAAAAATAAAAGCTGTTGTGGCTTGTGGTAATGGTACAGCAGGAATTTTTGCTCCTGACATACTTAGAGGTATTGGATGTGAAGTGGTAGAATTAGATTGTAATTTAGATTGGAGTTTTCCAAAATATAATCCAAACCCTGAAGATTTAAAAATGCTTCATGCAATTGTTAAATCAGTAAAAGAAAACAATGCTGATATTGGTTTTGGTTTTGATGGAGATGGTGATCGTGTTGGGGTAATTGATAATGAAGGAAATGAAATTTTTTCTGATAAAATAGGCTTGTTAATTGCTAGAGATCTGTCTAATTCACACAAAAATTCAAAGTTCATTGTAGATGTAAAATCTACTGGTCTTTATTCAACTGACAAAATTTTAAATAAAAATCAATGTGAAACTATATATTGGAAAACAGGTCATTCTCACATCAAAAGAAAAGTTCATAATGAAAAAGCTTTAGCTGGATTTGAAAAAAGTGGACACTTTTTTTTCAATCAACCGTTAGGTTATGGTTATGATGATGGAATTAATTCAGCAATTCAAGTTTGTCGCTTATTAGATAATCAAGATACAAAAATGAGTGAAATAATTAAAAAAATTCCAACTACTTTTCAATCACCAACGATGGCCCCTTTTTGTAAAGATGAAGAAAAATACAATGTGGTAGAAGAAATAGTGAAAGAATTTAAAAACATAAAAAATCAAAAAATAAAAATCGATAACCAAGAAATAAAGGAGATTATAACTGTAAATGGAGTTAGGTTTTCTTTTGAAGATGGTTCTTGGGGATTAATTCGAGCATCTTCTAATAAACCCTCATTGGTTGTAGTAACTGAGAGTCCTACATCAAATGATAGAAAAATAAAGATATTCAGATTTATTGATAAGATTTTACAAAAAACAGGAAAAATTGGAGAATATGATCAACGAATTTAATTTTATTTTATAATTAAAAAATATCAATTTGTCTCATCAGAATTATCTTCTTTTTTTTCGTTACGATTTCTATTATGTGACTGATCACTATAAAATTTTTTTATTAAAGCTTCCTCTTTAATTTTTTGCTCTTGATCAAATTTTTCCTCCCATTCTTTTATTCTTCTATTTTCCTCTCTAATTCTTTCCTCTTCTTCAGTTTTTTGTTTTAAAGCTAATGCTTTTTCTTCCTCAGCTCTTTTTTGTCTTTCTTGTTCTTTTCTTAATTCCTCATCTTTTTCTCTTTGTTCTTTTTCCCTATTTATTCTCTCTTGTTCAGCGGCTTTTAAAATTTCCTCCTTTTGTCTAAGCTCTTCCTGCTTAGCTCTTTGCTCTGCTTGTTCCTTTAAAAGCTGTCTTTCAAGTTCTTGTTGTCTCTCAATTTCTAAAAGTCTTAGTCTATTTTCTGTTTCTTTTAACTTCTCTTCTTCATATTTCAATTTTCTAGCAGCTTCTCTAATTTTTTGTTCTTCATCTAATCGTTTTTGTCTTTCAATTTCTTTAATGCGATTATTTTCTTGTCTTATTCTCTCTTTTTCTTCTCGTAGTTTTTGTTTCTCATTTTCTTTAGCTTTAATTAACTCCTCTTTAATTTTTATTTTTTCTTCCCTAATACGTTGTCTTTCTAACATTTTCATTCTCTGCTCTTCCTCTTTCAAGAGTCGAGCATCTTCTCTTAATTTCCTTGATTCCTCATCCTTAATTTTTTGTTGTTCAATTTTTATTCTTTTTATTTCAATTTTTTTTCTTTTTTCCTCATTTTTCCTAACTTGTTTTTCATTTTCAATTACTAATTTTCGCTGCAATAAAATTTGACGCTTTTCTTCTTTAATCTTATTTATTTTGTCCAGTTCTTCTATTTTTTTTTGTCTCAATAATTCTTTTTTTTCATCCAGTTTTCTTTTTTTTTCTAACTTTATTTTTTCTTTTTCTTTTTTTTTTTTTAACTTAGAGTAATATTTTTTTATTTTATTTTTTGTATTACTTATTGTATCAATTAAATTGATGTCTATTTTTTTTGCATATAAGTTTTTTGGAAAAATTTTTTTGATTTTATCTACTCCAAAGAAATTTTTATTATCCTTTTTTTTTGGGCTCATATTTAAAATTATCAATTTAAATAATTTTTCAAAATATTAAGACTGTTTATATTGAGTTAACTTACCTAGCAGTAGTGAGGATTATTTAAACTTACTCTTAAATTTATAAATAATACAATTTTTACGTGTATTTATATGAGACAATATATTTAATTTTTTAAAAAAAATTTAGAGAGAATCAAGTAAGCATTCAATTTATTTATGTTAAGAAATATATTTAGGATATGTCTGTTATTATTGTTAACAAGTTGTGCTGCACCAGGCACCGCTTTATTATCACCAGTTTTTACTGGGGCAAAAACTAAAAGTATTCACCAGGCTTCGTTATCTTTGGCTTCATCAATAGGTTCTAGCCAATTCATTAGAAATCATGATAAAGATATAAAAAAAATTAGAGACAATATCTACAATACTGGAAAAAATATTTTTGATAATTTCCATTAAAATTAGAATTTTATTCACATCAAATAAACTTAAATTTCAATTATAAAGAGATTTTTTTTTTTTTGAGAATCGTTTAAATTTTTTTCAAGGGTGGTAGAGGGAGACTGAAGCCACCCCGACTTCAGATCTTAAATTAAAGCCTCATATACTCTAAAAAGAAATTAATTGAGACAATAATCAAAAATAAACCAAATAACTTACTTATTTTATTTTTTTCTATCTTATGAACTGTTTTGGCTCCAATTCTTGCCATAAACGTTGTAATTGGAATAAAAATAAAAAAAGCAGGTATATTTAAGAATCCTATACTTAATGGAAGGTTAGACTTTAAATAGTTACCTGAAATCAAAAAACCAATTGAACCAGATAATGCAATTAGAAAACCAATTGCTGCAGCACTCCCAATTGCTTTGTTTATTGAGTATCCAAAAAATTTCAAAATAGGAACATTCATTACGGCCCCACCTATGCCCATTGGAGCTGAGATAAAACCAACTATAAAACCTAGTAATACTTTTGAATATAATTTCATTTCAACTATTAAATTTTTCTCCCTTTCTTTAATTAGAATTAAATAAATTCCTAAAATTAAAATTATTATTGAAAAAAAAAGAACTAATGATTTAGTTTTTAATGATGCTGCAAAAATAGTTCCAATAATAACTCCAAGGACAACAAATATTCCATAATTTTTTACTATATTAAAATCTACTGCTTTAAATTTATTATGAGTTAAAACTGAAACTATGGATGTAGGTATTATTATTGCAAAAGAGGTACCTACAGCAAGATGCATGATATACTGAGGATCTATGCCCATATAATCAAAAATAAAATATAAAAAGGGAACAGTTATTAAACCACCACCAATACCAAACAGTCCTGCAACAAAGCCGACTGGTATAGCTGTTAAAACCATTAATAAAACAATATAACTATACTCGTTTGCTAAAATTAGATTAAGCAGATTGTCCTTCTCTCACTTCCACATTATTATATTTTATCTTATCCATAATATGATCTATTTTTTTTACATCAGCATCTCTGACACACATATTCTCACTTAAATATCTTTTCCAATAACTTGCTCCTGATTGTCCATGAAATAAACCAATAGTATGCCTCATAATTTGATTTAGTCTTGTTCCGTTTTTTATTTCATCTTTTACATAAGGTATAAGTTTTGCTATTACTTCTTGTCGACTTGGAATATTATCATTATCAAATATTTCTCTTTCGATATCAGCTAACAAATAAGGTGTATGGTAAGCTGCTCTACCAATCATTACACCATCAGTTTTTTCTAAATGAGGTTTTATTTCATCAACTGAGGTTATTCCACCGTTTATGATTATTTCCTCATTTGGAAAATCTTTTTTTAATTTATATACATATTCATATTTAAGTGGAGGTATGTTTAAATTTTGCTTAGGTGTAAATTTACCTAACATTGCCTTCCTTGCATGAATAATAAAAGTTTTTACTCCTGTCTTTTTTAACACTGAAATAAAACTACTAAAACTATCATAATCTTCTACATTGTCATATCCAATTCTAGTTTTAATAGTGACTGGTAATTTCGTTACTGATTGCATTTTACTCAAACAATCCGCAACTAAATTGGGTTCTTTCATTAAACATGCTCCAAATCTATTTTTTTCAACTTTTTTACTTGGACAACCCAAATTAAGATTAATTTCGTCGTAACCAAAATCTTCACCAACTTTAGCAGCGTCTGCTAAAAGTTTTGGTGTAGAACCACCTAATTGAAGAGCAACAGGTTTTTCTTTGATATTAAATTCTAATAATTTTTTTTTATCACCTCTTTTAATTGCCTCATCTACAATCATTTCAGTATAAAGAAGAACATTTTTAGAAATTAATCTTAAAAAAAATCTCTCATGGCGATCTGTGCAATCCATCATAGGAGCAATTGAAACTTTCCTAATCATGATTTGACTTTATATTATTTTTTTATGAGTTTGAAGTTTCTGATTCCTCTGAATGTGCATCAACTTCTTTATTCTCAGTTTCAGAGACTTCATCCAATGAAACTTCTCCTTGTTCATTAATTGTTTCGTCCCCTAATGTAGTATCAATAACTGGTTTCGCTGTTTCAGATAGCTCAGCTAAATCCTCTTTAGATACTTGAATTTTTTCTGGAGCTTTTCTAGCTCTTTTTGAGGGTAAAATCGGAGTACCACTTTTTGAAATTTCTCCTTTATACAAACTTTCAAAATCATCACCAATATCTTCATCATCTTCAGCATTATCATCTACCTGTTCAACATGCTTTCTAAGTTTATAAACTGCACTATCAGTTAATTCTGAAACCTTAACTTTTTCTTCAGCAATTTCTCTTAAGGAAATAACTGTATTTTTATCATTATCTCTTTCTATTGTTGGTTCAATTCCTGCATTAAGTTGAGTAGCTCTCTCTTTAGCAACAAGTACTAATTCATAAGGACTTTCAACTTTATCAATACAATCTTCAACAGTAACTCTAGCCATGCGGTGTATCTATACAGTGAGTAAAAAAAAATCAAGGAGATTTTTTAAATATATTGTGGATTTAGCTTATTTCTCAACAAAAACAAAAGGGATAAAGAAACAAGGATATAAATGAATGATATAAATGCAATTTGCTCTATAGAGAAACCTCTATCAATCAAAAGTCCAAATAAAGCAGTTCCAAAAGCTGTTGAAAATACCATTAGTGCTGTTGTTAGCGCTTTAATCGATCCAATATATTTAACTCCATAAATTTCAGCCCATGTAGATGACCCCAACACATTAGCTAGCCCATTTGAAATTCCAATTAATCCAAGAAATATGAAGGATATAATTAGCGAGTCAAAATAAAACAAAACAATTGTGGCCAATAACAAAGGTATATTCATAAAAATTAGTAATTTTCTACTAGTAAACTTATCAATTAAAAAACCAGAACCTAATAAAGTTAAAACAGATAATATTGAATATACCATAAAAGATTGAGCAATGACAAAAGAGCCCCACCCTTTAGACTCTACTATAAAAGATTGATAAACAAATACACCTGTTGCTATCCATGGCATAGCTAACATATTTAAACAGATAACATAAAATCTATAGTCTTTAATAACTTCAATTCTTTTCCATTGTTTGATTTTCTTTTTTTCTAAGTCGTTTGTGTCATCTTTTTCCCTCGTGTCAAAATCTAAATTTTTAATTAAAAATAAGGAGGATAACGGTAAAAAAATTAAAATTAAAATTGAAATTGATATCCAAATATTTTGCCACGCTGTAATTGTCAGCAAATAAACAATTAAAACTGGTAAAATAAATTCAGCAGTTGAAAGACCAAACCAACCAGCACTCAATGCTTTGCCTCTAGATTTCGTAAAATATCTAGTGATAGTTGTCGTTGCGGTATGAGACATAAGTCCCTGACCAGAAAATCTCATCAAAAAAATTGCGATAAATAAATAAAGAACAGATGATATTTTTGAAAAGAAAAAACAAGAAAAAGATAGAAGTAATGTTACATAAAATGCAAATCTAAAGATATTGATATCATCTATTTTTTTTCCTACCCAGATTAAAAGAAAACTACTTAATAAAGTTGCAGATGCATATATTGAGCCAAATTGTCCATGAGTAATAAAAAGTGTTTCTCTGATGCTTGAATTAAATAATCCTAAAAAAAAACTCTGTCCAAAACTAGAAAAAAATGTAAAAATAAATCCAAATACAATTACTTTTAAACTTAAACTATTAAACATAAAAAATTATGAGTTGTAATGTTGCTTTCATTGGTCTTGGTGTAATGGGTTATCCAATGGCTGGTTATATATCAAAAGGTGGCCACAATGTAACTGTTTTTAACAGAACTAAATCTAAAGCAGAGAAATGGATTAAAGAATACAAAGGTAAAATGGCAGAAACTCCTGCTGAAGCTGCTAAAGATGCAGAGTATATCTTTACATGTGTTGGAAACGATAATGATTTAAGGGAAGTAACATTTGGTGACAATGGTGCATTTAAAACAATAAAAAAAGGTGCAATCTATATTGATAACACCACAGCATCAGCAACAATTGCTAGAGAAATCTATGAACATGCAAAGAAAAATGGATTTGGTGCACTAGATGCTCCTGTGTCTGGTGGTCAAGCTGGTGCAGAAAATGGTGCTCTAACAGTAATGATTGGTGGAGATCAAGCAGACTTTGATAAAGCAAAAGATAAAATTGATTGCTACAGTAAAAAAATGAAACTTCTTGGTAAGGCCGGCTGTGGACAATTAGCTAAGATGGTTAATCAAATTTGTATAGCAGGATTAGTTCAAGGGTTGTCTGAAGGAATTAACTTTGGAATGAAAGCTGGATTAAACATGGAAGATGTTATTGAAGTAATTTCAAAAGGTGCTGCTCAGTCTTGGCAAATGGAAAATAGATATAAAACAATGATTGATGATAAATTTGATTTTGGTTTTGCAGTTGACTGGATGAGAAAAGATTTAAAGATTGCAATGGATGAAGCAAAAAATAATGGTTCACTATTACCTGTCACAGAGCTTGTTGACAAATTTTATGAAGAAGTTCAAGGTTTGGGTGGAAATCGTTGGGACACTTCAAGCTTAATTAAAAGATTTAGAAAGTAATGTATGCAGCCAGCATACTATGAAAATTTAGAAAAAATTCAGAATAAGTATTGGTCTATGCTAGATGATGCTGTGACTAACAGAGGTTCACCATTTAGAATTCCAGTTTTCATTTGTGCTCATCAAGATGAGGTAGATGGTAGAATTGTTGTTTTGCGTAAATCAGATAGAGCTAACAATCTATTACAATTTCATACTGATTTAAGATCACCAAAGGTAGATATTCTTAAAAAAAATAAGAATGCCTCTTTAGTTTTCTACGATAAAGAAGAAAAGATACAATTAAGAGTAAAAGTAGAATGTGAAGTTAATAATCAAAATTCTACAACTGAAGAATCTTGGAAAAAAACTCAACATATAAGCAGACGTTGCTATTTAACTGATAGTCCACCAGGAACTGCATCAGAAAATCCAACATCTGGAATGATATCTAAATTAGAAGATTTTGATTACACAATGGAACAAAGTGAAGAAGGTTATAAAAACTTTACTGTTATTAAATGCAAGATAAAATCTATTGAGTGGCTATATCTTGCAGCAAAAGGACATCGAAGAGCAAAGTTTGATTTAGAAACTAATAAGAAAGCTTGGCTAGTTCCTTAAAAAATTGATTTAGAATATTTTTTCCAATTGTCTTGGTAGTGCTTTGTGTTTTCAAATACAGCTTTTTTTTCTTCTTCAGTTACTTCTCTGACAACTTTACCGGGTGAACCTATTACTAAAGAATTATCTGGTATTTCTTTATTTTCAGTGATTAATGCTTTTGCTCCTATAATACAATTTTTTCCAATCTTAGCATTATTTAGAATCACTGCACCAATTCCAATTAGACTATTGTCCCCTATCGTACATCCATGAAGCATAACCATATGACCTACAGTTACATTTTTTCCAATTTTTAATGGATAACCAGGGTCAGTATGCAAAACACTTCCATCTTGAACATTTGATCCTTCACCTATGTGAATATTTTCAATATCTCCTCTTAAGGTTGCATTAAACCAAATACTAGAATTCTTTTCTAAAGTAACATCACCTATTATAGTTGCATTAGGTGCTACCCAATTTTCGTCAGAGTTTTTTGGTTTTTTATCTTTTAAATCATAAAACATAATTTATATATTATTACATTATGCCAATACAAACTCCAATATGTGATTTCGGCCAAAAGGCTCACGACTTTAAGCTTAAATCAACTGATAATAAAATAATTTCTCTAGATGATGTTAAAGGTGAAAATGGAACATTGATCATGTTTATTTGTAATCATTGTCCTTATGTTAAGGCAGTTACAAAAGATATTGTTGAAGATTGTAAAAAATTAAAAGACTTGGGTATTAACTCTATTGCAATTTGTGCAAATGATGCTGAAAATTATCCAGAAGATTCATTTGAAAAAATGATCTTATTTTCAAAAAAACATCAATTTAATTTTCCATATTTAGTTGATGAGACACAGGAAGTAGCTAAAACATATAATGCAGTATGTACTCCTGATTTCTTTGGTTATAATAAAAACTTAGAGCTTCAATATAGAGGAAGACTTAGAGAGCTTAAAAATTTGATACCAGTAAGAGAGGGTGAGAGTGATTTATTCATAGCAATGAAGCAAATTGCTGAAACATCTAAAGGACCACGAAATCAAATACCTAGTGCAGGATGTAGTATCAAATGGAAAAATAATTAATGTATTTAATACTTACAAGAGCATTTCCACCAGAATTAGGGGGTATGCAAAGTTTAATGTGGGGTCTTTCAAAAGAAATATCTAAAAACTTTATGATTAAAGTTTTTGCTGATTATCAAGAAAATCATAAAGAGTTTGATGAAAAGGAAAATTTTTCCATAGAAAGAATTGGTGGAATTAAATTCCTTAGAAAGATTAGAAAAGCTCAATTAGTAAAAGAATTTTTAAAAGAGAATAAAGTTCGTGGTGTAATTGCGGATCATTGGAAAAGTTTAGAATTAATAAATACAGATAAAAAAAAATATTGTTTAATACATGGTAAAGAAATTAATCATCCCAAAGGTAGCTCCTTAAATAAAAGAGTTATCAATATTTTAAATAATGTTGAAAGGGTTATCGCAAATTCTGAATTTACAAAAAATCTCGCGATAGATAATGGTGTTAATAAAGATAAAATAATTGTGATTAATCCTGGTATCAATTTTGCTGAAGAACCAAATAAAAAATCTTTAGAAAAAGTTGAGAGCTTACTCAAAATCAAAACGCCAAGATTAATTACAGTTTCTAGATTTGATAAAAGAAAAAATCATGAAAAGGTAATTATGGCATTAAGAAATTTAAAACAAATATATCCTGATATAGTTTATATATGTGTGGGTTATGGGGATGAAGAAAATAATATTAAAAGATTAGTAAAAGAACTCGATCTTAATTCCCAAGTTATGTTTTTTAAAGATATAAGTGAAGATTTAAAGAATTCATTAATAGCTAAATCAGATATTTTTGTTATGCCATCAATAATAAGTAAATCCTCTGTAGAGGGTTTTGGTATTGCTTATTTGGAAGCTGCTCAATATGGTGTCCCTTCTCTTGGTGGCAAAGATGGTGGTGCTTCTGATGCAATTATCAATAATGAAACTGGAATTATTTGTGATGGAAATGATTTGGATGATATTTATTCATCATTAAATTCTATGATTGAGAATAAAAAATACAGAGAGCTTGGAAAAAATGCCAAAGAATATGTTTCTAAATTTCATTGGAAAAAAATTGTAGAGGAATATAAAAAAATTCTTAATTAATTTAAAGAATTAGTTAATCTTTCAAAAACTTTTTCTGCACTTAGATTATTTAGATCTGTTACTTGAATGGCTTTAAAATTTTCTCTTTCAATACTTACTTTATAAGCTGTAGTATGTTTTCCAAACAAAGTTAAACCTTTTGCTCCAACATGTGCCGCAATATGAGCTGGCCCTGTATCATTTGCAATAATAAAAGAACTTTCTTTAATTAAGGAAGATAGTTGAGGAATACTTAGTGCTTTACCATTATCTAATAAAACTAAAGCATTTATTTTATTTGCATCTTTAATTTCAGATGGTCCGGGAGCAATAACAATTTTATACTCATTGCCAAATTTATCCAAAATAAGTTTTATAAGATCATTGTAATATGGCCATTTCTTAATATTTAGATGAGGAGAACAAAAAGGAAATAACAAAATAAATTTATTTAATTTGAAGTAATTTTTGATCTTACTGATATCAGAACATGCCCAACTAAAATCTGGATTCAAGGTATAATATGTTTTTAATCCTGAACTTTGCAATTGATGATTAAATCTGTCTAAAACAGAGTGTTTATCAAATTCTTTTTTATCCAATATATTAGGAAGAGTTGTAATAGAGCTTGACCAAATTTCTTTGTTTACCTTTGGAAAAAGGATATTCTTGTAAAAATTAGTTCTAGTTGAATTTTGTAGATCAAAAATTTTTGAAAATTTATGTTTTTTTAACTCTCGCATTAAAAAATATAAATAAATTAGATTATATCGAGGTAATCTTTTATCTAAAATTACATCATGAATAAAAGGATTTTTCTTAAATAAATCGAAATAAGGTTTTGTTGTTAGCATATATATTTGATCATTTTTATGATTTTCAGATATATCTTGAATTGCACCGCTTGCTTGAGCTATATCTCCTAATGATCCATGTTTGATTATCAAAATATTAGACATATTTATAACAAGATAACACAGTATTAAAATTTATGAATAAAATTATAGTAGAAGTTTCAGTTGGAGAGCTTTTAGATAAAATTTCTATATTAGAAATTAAGCAGGAAAAAATAAGAGATCCTGAAAAGTTAAATTTTATCAATAATGAGTATTCTATTCTAAAAGTCCAACTAGAAAAAAATATTAAATCTGATGATAAGTTAAATAACCTTTATCAATCACTTAAAGATATTAACACAAAACTTTGGGTTATTGAAGATGACAAAAGACAGTGTGAAAAAGATAAAAATTTTGGAGAAAAATTTATTAAACTTTCAAGAGATGTCCATTTTTTGAATGATGATCGTGCAAAAATTAAATTAGAGATTAACAATCACACAGGATCAGTAATTAAAGAAATTAAAGAGTATACCAATTACTAAATGGGACTTCATTTTTCAAAAGAGGAATTCAAATCAAGAAAATCTAAAGTTTTAAATTCAATGAAGGAGCAAAATGTAGATGCTCTTTTAATGTTTAGACAAGAATCTATGTATTGGTTAACTGGATATGACACCTTTGGATATGTTTTTTTCCAAACATTGATTTTAGACAAAAGTGGTAACACAATATTGCTAACTAGAGCTCCAGATTTAAGACAAGCTCAAAATACTTCTAATATAGAAGATATTAGAATTTGGGTGGATAAAGATGGGTCAAACCCAACTGATGATCTTAAAGTTATTTTAGATGAGCTAAACCTTAAAGGAAAAAAATTAGGAGTTGAATATGAGGCTTATGGCTTAACTGGTCGTAATACTCTTAAATTAAATAAATCTCTCGAAAATTATTGTGCAGTTGAAGATAAATCAGACTTAATAACAAAGTTACGAGTTATAAAATCTCAAGAAGAAATAGTTTATGTAAAAAATGCTGCCGAACTTGCTGATAGGGCTTTAGATAAAGTGTGGAAGCATGCAAAAGCTGGTGTTAGTGAGTCTAAAATATTAGCTGAAATGAATAAAGTTATATTTGAAGGAGGAGGAGATTATCCTGCAAATGAATTTATTATTGGTTCAGGAAAAAATGCTCTTCTATGCCGATATCAATCTGAAAAACAAATTTTAAATACTCAAGACCAATTAACTTTGGAATGGGCAGGGACTTATAGACATTACCATTCAGCAATGTTTAGAACTATTCCTATTGGAAAAGCAAATCCTGAACATTATAAAATGCATGAGGCTTGTGTAGAGGCATTAAAAAATTGTGAGGATAAACTAATACCAGGAAACAAAATTGGGGAAGTTTTCGATGTTCATGCTAAGACTTTTGATGACCTGGGTTATAACAAAGCAAGAATGAATGCATGTGGTTACTCTTTGGGTTCAACTTTCTCTCCTAATTGGATGGATTGGCCAATGCTATATACTGATAATCCTTATGTAATTGAGCCAGGCAATATTTTTTTTATGCATATGATTTTGATGGATTCAGAAAATCAATTGGCAATGAATTTAGGTGAAACTTTTTTAGTTACTGAAGATGGGAACGAGAGACTTGGAAAACAGAAGCTCGATTTAGTCATATTATAATCTCTTCAAATCTTTCTTTTAAATAGAAAATCACAATGATTATTAATTTTTGGTGACTTATAAACATAATAAAAATTTTTTTTTTTTAATTTATCTTTAATAATACTGAAGCTATTAATTTTAAAATTCACCTCTACATAAATAAAATCAATTAATTTGACAAAGTCCGTTTTAATTAATTGATTTATTACTTCCAATTCATGTCCCTCTACATCAATTTTTATAACTTTTCTATAATTAGAATTTATTAATCTATTTAAAACCTTAAAATTAACAGTTTTTATTGAATATAAATTTTTAGATAAATTTAAGTATCTATTTTCTATTGTTGCGGTACCTGTATGATTTTTGTTGAATTGAATTTTTGCTTTACCATTGTATTTGCTAATTGCAAATTTCTTAGCTATGATATTTGTAAATTTGTTAATTCTAATATTTTCTTTTAATAATTTGAAAGTTTGATCAACTGGCTCAAAGGCGATAATTCTTTTTATATTTGTATTTTTTGATGCTATTAAGGAATAAATGCCTTGATTTGCACCAATATCAATAAATTCATAATTCTTTTTTAATCTTTTAATAAAATCAGAAAAAAAATAGCCATAAGTTCCATTAAAACATAAATTGAAGGTAGCATCTCCCCAATTAGAATTTAGATAAACACCATAAGCCGACTTAACAATTTTTGGTTTAAATAAATAATAAAACCTTATTCTTAATCTTTGATAGATTCCATTAATACCTTCTTGTCTAATTATTTTAATTATTTTTTGAAACATTTAGTGTTGATATTTTTTTTCTAAAAATTTAATCAAATTATGAATTATAAAAGTCATAAATAGATATATTCCACCAGCAACAATAAATACCTCAATTGGTTTAAAAGTTGTTGAAATTATATACTTCGCAACACCAGTTAAGTCCATCAAAGTTACAGTACTTGCTAATGAGGTGCCTTTTAGCATTAATATGATTTCATTGCCATATGCAGGCAAAGATTGTCTTATTGCGATTGGAATTTGAACTTTATAGAAAATTATTTTGGTAGATATTCCTAAACTTTTTCCAGCTTCAATTATTCCAGGCTTTATAGTTTGAAATGCAGATCTTAAAATTTCAGAGGTGTACGCACCAGTATTAAGTGCAAAAGCAATAATAGCACACCAGTAAGGTTCTTTTAAAATAACCCACAGAAAAGATGATCTTAAAGACTCAATTTGACCCAAACCAAAATAGATGATGAAAATTTGAACTAACAATGGGGTGCCTCTAAATACATAAGAATAACCATAAGCAAATCTATTTACAAAAATATTTTTATTTAATCTTAGAATTGCAAATAAAAGACCAATAAATAATCCTACAATAAGAGAAACTGACAAAAGTTTTAAAGTTACAACAGTAGCATTCAATAACTTTGGGAAACTGCTGATCATAAGCCCTAAATCCATTAATGCCCCCTGCTATACTTGACTTCTAATTTATTGATTAATTTCATGCTAAGAAAGGTTAACAATAAGTATAAAACTGCAGCGAAAGAGTAAAAGAATAATGGATCTCTAGTTGAACCAGCTGCAATATAAGACTGTCTCATAATTTCAACTAAACCTGTAACAGAAATTAAAGATGTATCTTTTAGAGTAATTTGCCAAACATTGCTAAGATTAGGAATTGCAAGCCTTAACATTTGAGGAAGTATAATTTTATAAAACTGTGAAAATTTACTCAAACCTAATATTTTTGCAGCCTCAAATTGACCTTTATCGATTGATTGAATAGCGCCACGAAAAACTTCTGTGGAATAGGCTCCAGATATTATTCCAATTGCAAATGAACCTGTTACAAATGCGTTAATTTCAATATATTCGTTATAGCCAAATATTGAGGCTACATACATAATTGCACCACTGCCTCCAAAAAAGAAAAGATAAATTACCAATAATTCGGGAACACCTCTGATAACAGTTGTATAAATGTTACCAACAATATTTAAGGATTTATATTTTGAGAGTTTTAGCGGAGTAAAAATTGCAGCAAAGCTGAAACCAATTAACATTGCTGTAATTGAAACAGCAATTGTCATTAGGGTAGCACGAAATAATTCGTCACCCCAACCAGTGTCTCCAAATGCTAGAAGTTCCATAAAGATTGGCGACTATACATGATAGTCGCCAAATCTAAAATTGAATTACATAGAAGCGTCGAAACCGAACCATTTAGTAGCTATTCTACTAATATCTCCGTTCTTTCTCGCTTTATTAATTGCGGCATTAAACTTTTTCAGAAGTTCGGTGTCATCTTTTCTAATACCAACACCAACACCATTTCCAAATGCGCCACCTGAAAAAGTTGGTCCAGTTAAAACAACCGGTTTACCAGATTTTTCTGCATAATCACTAAATGCTACCGCAGCAGCTAATGCAGCGTCACATCTTCCAGATGCTAAGTCAAGGTTAACTTCATCTTGTGTTTTATAAGTTCTCACATTTACTTTTCCAACATCACCTGAGTCTAAAAAGTTTTGGTGAATTGTAGCGGTTTGGACACAAACAGTTTTACCTGCAAGTGCTGCTGTAAGAGTTTTTAATGCTTTCTTTGCAGCCGCATTAGGTTTAGTTAAATTAATTCCAGCTGGAGTATCTAAACCTTCAAGACTAGATCCTTTCATAACTGCTAAAGATGCAACTTCATCTGCATAACCTTGAGAAAAGCTTATAGCTTTTTGTCTTTCCGCAGTAATTGACATTCCTGCCATTATTGCATCAAATTTTCTCATAATTAATGCTGGTATCATTCCATCCCAATCTTGCTCGACTATCGTACATTGCTCACCAATATATCTACAAAGTGTCCAAGCCAACTCAACTTCAAATCCAATTAATTTACCAGACTCATCTTTTGAGTTCCATGGAGGGTAAGCGCCCTCTGTTCCTATTCTAATTTTATCAGCATTAACATTTCCTATGACTAATAAAGAAAGTAGTGCTGAAAAAATAATTTTTTTGAATATATTCATCATTCTCTCCTTTAATAAAAATATAAGTATTTCATAAATTATGGATTTAAAAAAGAAAAAATTAGTGATTTATCGATGAAGAAAAATTCCACGCACAATCAAAACTAGGCACGTAAACCCTAGATAATTTAGTATTTCCAAAATGATGATGAAATACATTCAGCCAATTTTCAACTTGGTGGGGTTTTTTATCTTGACTACCTACTTGAGCAGTAATAACTCCTTTAGGTTTAAGTATTCTTACTAGAGAGTCCATATTTTTAGCAGCAAGATCTATACAAAACTGGTCATCATTAAGATCAACAAATATATGATCATAAGTATCTTCTTTAACTGATTTAATACTTTCAAAAGCGTCTCCCCAAACACACTTAACAGAATTTTTTTCAGTAGCTTTTTTTCCAATATTTCCCAAATGTTTATTACAAACTTCAACAACTTCTGGATCTAATTCATACCAGTCTATAAAATTAAACTTTTTTGAAATACATTCTCGTGCAACACCACCATCACCACCGCCAATTATTGCGGCTCTTTCATTTTTTTTATTCAAATTTAGTCCTGCTCCGACAAAAGTTGAACTATACAAATGTTCATCTGAAGCTGCTACTTGTATTTCACCGTCAATAAATAAAGATTTTCCAAATTGTTCTAATTCTAAAATTTCAATGTGTTGACCAACTTTTGATTTAAAGTCTTCTAAAACTTCATTTACAACATATGACTTTTGTAATCCAGGTGAACTATAAATGTCATGGTAAAGAGATCTAGTATCTCTATTAAATTCTTTTTTAACAATTCTTTTGTGTTCAAATTCTTTTTTTATAATATCAATTGCTACGGATGGACTTATTTTTCCACATGTAAAAAAATCAAAACTTATTATTCCTTTTTCTGGAAAAGTGTGAAAACTTATATGACTTTCAGCCAATAAAGCTAAAATAGTAAAACCTTGAGGTTCAAATTTATATTTTGAAATATTCAAAATAGTTACATTGGCTGCTTTAGCTATTTTATTAATAACTTTCTCATAAACTGAAGGATCGTACTCTTTTGAAGTACCTATAATATCTAAAGTAATATGCTCCCCAACTTTAATCATCTTACCCTTTTTTATAATTCTTAGCCTTATCTAAGACTTTTTTCATTTCTTCAAATGAAAGAATCTTAGGTTGTCCTAATTTTAAAGCAATAGTGTATTGATGACAAATATTTTCTATCTCTTGTGCGAGCTCAAAAGCATCATCTAAATTTATTCCAAAAGCAACCTGGCCGTGATTAGACATTAAACAAGCAGATCTATTTTCTAGAGCTTTAATTACATTTTTAGATAATTCTTCCGTTCCAAAAGTAGCATATTCAGCACATTTAATGTCATCTCCTCCTGCAAGAGCAATCATATAATGAAATGGTGGAATAGATTTTCCATGTGAAGATACAGCTGTTGCGTGTGGAGAATGAGCATGGACAATAGCCTGTGCTTCATTTTTATTTAAATAAATATCTCGATGAAATCTCCATTCAGATGAAGGTTTGTTTGTAGAGTCGTTTTTTTCTTCATCTTCATTTAAACCCATAAAAACAATATCTTCAGGTTTAAGTTTTTCATATTTTTTTCCTGACGGAGTAATTAAGTATCCCTCTTTATTATCTTCTACTCCTCTCAATGATATATTGCCTGACCTAAGAGGTGAAAGATTTGTAGAATTTAATTTTAATGAATATTCAATAATTTGATTTCTTTGGTCTAGATTCTTCATTTGAATAATTCTTTTAGTCCTTTTTCTGATGCTTCACACACACCTTTCTCAGTAATTAATCCCGTAACATATTTTGCAGGAGTTACATCAAAAGCTAAATTCATAACTTTGCTTTTTTTTGGATAAATTTGTATTTTTTTTATATCTCCTTTTTCATCTAAACCTTCCATATGAGATAATTCTTCTGAGTTTCTCTCTTCAATAGGAATATCTTTATAATCTTTTATATTCCAATCTATTGTTGAACTTGGCAGTGCAACGTAAAAAGGAATTTTATTGTCATAAGCTGCAAGAGCTTTTAAGTAAGTTCCAACTTTATTACAAACATCTCCATTGGCTAAAGTTCTGTCAGTTCCAACAATACACATATCAACTTCCCCCTTTTGCATCAAAATACCACCAGTGTTATCTGCAATGATTGTGTTTTCTATACCTTCTTCATTTAACTCATAAGAAGTTAAATTAGCTCCTTGGTTTCTTGGTCTTGTTTCATCAGCCCAAACATGAACTGGAATACCTTTTTTATACGCGTGATATATTGGAGAAGTTGCGGTCCCCCAATTAATTGTTGCAAGCCAACCAGCGTTACAATGAGTTAGAATATTAACTGTATCTTTTTTTTTATTATAGATTTCCTCTATAATCTTTAATCCATTTAATCCTATATTTTTGCAAAACTTCACATCCTCTTCACAAATTTCTTTTGCTTCATTGATTGCTATTTCTAAGATTTTATCACTATTAACGCCTGATAATTTTTTTATCATTCTATCAACAGCCCACTTTAAATTTATTGCTGTTGGTCTTGAACTAATCAAATCCTCTGCAGATTTCTTTAAAAATGATTGATCATTGTTTTCTATAATTGCTAAAACCAATCCATAAGCAGCTGTCGCTCCTATTAAAGGAGCACCTCTAACTTCCATTACTTTAATCGCATTAATTGAGTCCTTAACTGTTTTAAGATCTTTAATTATGAATTGATGTGGAAGTTTTGTTTGATCAATTATTTTTACAACATTGTTTTCAAACCAAATAGTGCGATATTCTTTCCCTTCAATTTTCATTTAATTAATTTTCGATGCAATAAAATCTAAAATTTTTGGATTATATTCTTTAAAACAAGTAGCTCTATCCATATCATGATAATTTTTAATTGGTTTTCCCCACACATTACAACTTTTTCCATTAACCTTGTTGTTTTCAGAAATAACAATCCTTTCAACTCCAGGAACTTCTTCTACCCAATTAGATACTAATCCACCAAATGGATCTTTAGGATGAGTAAAAACTAGAACAGGTAAATTTGGACTTTTTTTAATTTCATCTATTTGAGTTTGTCTCATATTAGCTGGTCCAGGACCTTCTTTTTCCTTAAATTTTTTTAAAGCCTCCTCCACTCCGACTTTATCTACTTTATACACTTTAGTTAAACGACCATAACATTCAGGCACAAAAGAAATACCTCCAGCAATAATATTTTGATATCTGCTAAGCAACATCATTGTCATCCATCCTCCACAAGATCTTCCTGTTAAAAAAATTTGATCTTTTTTAAAACCTTGAGAAGTAAAGTCTTCTATAAGTTTTAAATTTGCATCTAATCTTTTTTCCAGCTTTGGCTTGCCATTATATGGTTCTGTAAATTTTTTCTTATTCCATAATCTTTTATGATCATCCCCTTTCAATTTGCCTGTACAAAAAAGGTAGACAACTATTTCCTTATCTTTAATTTTTTTTCCTACTAAAGATGACATGTTATTCATTCCTCCCTTCCAAGCACAATCATTAGATGGACCATCATGAGTTGTTTGCCCGTGATTATAAATTAATAAAATTTTTTTATGCGGATCACTTATATTTTGATCTTTTATATAACTAACTTTGTCAGTCAAAAAACCACTCTTTGTCATTTTATCAGCCAAAGCACTTGTATTGAAAAAAATAATAATCAATAAAGTTATCAATTTTTTCATTTGTTTAAAACTCTTCCAGCTATTGTATTTAGTTTATCTTTTGTTTTTTTTGTTCTTTTTTCAGGTGCTGTGATAATTGCAACATCTAAACAATTATTAGTTGGATCTTTAGGATCAATATGATCTTCAAAATTTTCAATTAAATTTTTGATCATATTCTTTGCTTTTGCAGCATTACCCAATAAAACTTTTACTACTTGTTGTACATCCACATTGTCATGATCAGGGTGCCAACAATCGTAGTCTGTGACCATTGAAACAGACGCATATCTAATTTCTGCCTCTCTTGCTAATTTTGCTTCAGGCATGTTGGTCATCCCTATTACATCAGCTTTCCAAGATCTATATAAATTTGACTCTGCTAAGGTTGAAAATTGTGGCCCTTCCATCACGACATATGTTCCATTTCTTTGATATTCAATTTTTTCTTTTTTTATAGCCTCTTCACAAGCATTCATTAAACCCCTAGATGTTGGATGTGCCATAGATACATGAGCAACTATCTCATCATCAAAGAATGTTTTTTCTCTAGCAAATGTACGATCAATAAATTGATCAACAATCACAAATTTTCCTGGTGGTAAATCTTCTTTCAATGAGCCCACTGCAGAAACAGAAACTATATCCGTGACACCCAATTGTTTTAATGCATCTATATTAGCTCTAAAATTAATTTTTGAGGGAGAAATGAAATGTCCCTTTCCATGTCTTGGTAAAAAATAGACTAATTTATTGTTGTAATTAGTTTTTAAAATTTGATCTGAAGGTTTTCCCCAAGGTGTACTTAAATCAAGTAATTCTCTTTCTTTAAACTCCTCAACATCATAAAGGCCGCTGCCACCAATGATTGCTAATTTATTTATTGTCATGTTTAAAAAATAATTTATTTATACTTTAATAAATAGAAATTATGAATTTAAAAAATTTTATTAGATCTATTCCTGACTATCCAAAAAAAGGGATTTTATTTAGGGATATCACTACATTAATTAAAGATGAGAAAGCTTTTTCAGAGACAATCAACCAAATTGTAGAAAAATCAAAAAATTTCGAATTCAGCAAAATAGCTGCAATTGAGTCTAGAGGTTTTGTTTTTGCATCAGCAGTTTCTTATATTCTTAAAAAACCTTTTATTATGCTTAGAAAAAAAAATAAACTCCCTGCAGATGTTCATTCGGTAGATTTTGAATTAGAGTATGGCAAAGCAACTATTGAAATTCATAAAGACTCTATAAAAAATAATGAAAATGTTCTAATTATTGATGATTTAATAGCCACAGGTGGGACCGCTGAAGCTGCTGCAAAACTAATTGAAATATCAAATGGTAAAGTTATTGCTTTTATTTTTGTAATCGACTTATTTGATCTTAATGGTGCTAAATTATTAAAAGAAAAAGGTTACAATGTTGAAAGTCTAATACAATTTCCTGGGCATTAAAGATTTCAAATGGAAAAAAAAATTAGAAAATATAAAAGAATTATCAATAAAATTTACTATTTATTATTTGTTGAAAATTTTAATGGCAAACTCAAATTTGATTTTCCTAAAGATTTTAATCGTGTAGACCTAGTTGATTACTTAATCAAAAAAAACGATTACAAAGAATATTTAGAAATTGGATGTGACGATGATCAACTTTTTTCAAGGGTAAATATCAAGAATAAAATTGGTGTAGATCCTGTAAGCGGTGGAAATATAAGAAAAACTAGTGATGAATTTTTTTTAAAAAATAATAAAAAATTTGATATTATTTTTATAGATGGATTACATACATATTCACAAGTAAAAAAAGATATTCTTAACTCAGTAAATTGTCTCCATAGAGATGGAATAATACTTGTTCACGATTGTTTACCAGATAATTTGGGCAAGCAGGCAATACCAAGATATGAGATGCATTGGAGTGGTGATGTTTGGAAAGCAATAGTTGATTTAAGACAAAACAAAGATCTAAATATTTTTACTTGTGAGTTGGATCAAGGCATAGGAATTATTAAAAAAGAGGAAAATACTGAAGTACTTAAAATTGAAAAGTCTATAAATAAACTTAAATTTAAAGATTATTTCAAAAATTATAAGTCATATTTAAGAGTCATTTCTTTAGAAGAGTTCAAAAAAAAATTTTAGCACTAATCTAATTTAGGTCTATATGAAGATTTTTTTCCTAAAAATGCGTTCATAAAGCCAAGGATCCTGCAAACATAAATTTTGCTTTTTCTTCTTTTAAATATACTGAGGTAAAATAAAAATTTTATTAATGCTGAAAAAAAAGATGGCAATCCTTTGAATACGGCAAATGAAAAGCCATAATGTTTTTTGTTAAAATAAAATTTTGACCAAATCCAGTGCCAATTTCTTGAGAATTCAATTTCATCCTTATACTTTTCATCAACACCTTTACCTCCTAAGTGCAATACTTTTGATTTAGGGACAACATAAATTTTTTCTTTAAGATTAATAATTCTTTTACATAAGTCATCATTTTCTAGATATAAAAAAAAGTTTTCATCAAAAAAATAGAAATCTTTTTTTTGTTTTAATCTTTTTGCATTTAATAACATTGCAAAACCATCAACGCTTTTAACCTCAAATGGGTCATTGTCGTTAATTAAACTTTTATTGTCTAATTTATAATTTGGGTATGCCGCATTATCAGATAATGGGGCAAGTATACTGAAAGACTCAATATTTTTTGATGCATTAATTATTTCATTAATTGCATCTTTATTTAAAATCACATCTGGATTTAAAATAAAAACTAAATCATTATTACAGTTTTTGATTCCAAGATTGTTCCCTGCCCCCATCCCAATATTTTCTTTGGATAAAATACATTTAACATTTATATATTTTTTTTCTAAATAATTCTTTAGGGTTGCGTTATTCGAATTATCAATAATTATAATTTCAATTTGGTTATCAATTGACTTTATGCAATCCTCAATTACATGTTCACTTTTAAAACTTACAATTATAACAGTTAAATTTTGCCTAGTTATTGACATGATCCTAATATAATCATCTATACTAAAATTTTTTTGTAATGTAAAAATCAAATAATGAAAAAAATTGTTGTTACTGGTGGATTAGGATTTATTGGAAGCAATCTAATAGATCTACTGTTAAAAAAAAATTATTTTGTAATAAATCTTGATAAATGTACCTATTCATCAAATTTTTATAATGTAAAAGAATTTAAGAATTCAAAAAACTATAAATATTTCAAAATTGATATAAATAGTAAAAAGTTAATAAAGATATTTGATAAATTTAAACCTGTTTGCATTTTCAATTTAGCAGCAGAGACACATGTGGATAGATCAATTGATGATCCTAGTAACTTCATTAAAAGTAATATAGTTGGTGTATACAATCTTTTAGAAAGCTTTAAAAAATATTCAAAAAAAAATAAATCAAGATTAATTCATATATCTACTGATGAAGTATATGGCGATGTATTAACTGGTAGATCAGATGAAAAATAT
>NZ_CVSS01000040.1 GCF_001180185.1 Candidatus Pelagibacter communis
CAGGTATTGATGAAAGTGTTATTACAAAAAATGAAGCTATAATTTTATCAATGACAAGAAAAGTTTAAGGATAGCGGTTTAAAAAACTCTAAAATTGAGGGTAAAAATAGTAATGAGTGGAAATTAGTTGATGGAATAGATTTAATTGTACATATTTTTCATCCTGAAAAGAGAAAATTTTATGAATTAGAAAAAATTTGGTCTGAATTAATACCAAAAGAAAAAATAATGATATGAAAAAAATTCCTGTTTTATTATTTTTTCTAAAAATTTTATTTTTTCTTATTCCTGTATCTGCTGCTGAAAATAATATTTATAAAAAAATTGATTTATTTGGAGAGGTATTAGAAAAAATTAATCAAGAGTACGTTGATGAGATAAATCAGTCAGATAGTATGGACTCAGCTATAAATGGTCTTCTTCAATCTCTAGATCCATATTCAGCTTATATGTCTCCAGAAATTTTTAATGAAATGCAGACAGAGACAAGCGGAGAATTTGGTGGACTAGGAATTGAGGTAAGCATGGAGTCAGGAGTAGTGAAAGTGATTTCACCTATTGATGACACACCAGCGTCCAGAGCGGGTATTAAAGCTGGAGATTACATTGTAAAAATTGACGATATTCAAGTACAAGGAAAAACTTTAAGTGAGGCTGTTGATTTAATGCGTGGACCTGTAGGTTCAAGTATTGAATTAACGGTAAGAAGAAGTGGAGAAAGAAAAGCTCTAAATTTCATAATCACAAGGGAAATTATAGAAATTCAATCTGTTAAGACAGATTTATTAAAAGATAATATTGGATATATAAGACTTACATCATTTAACGAAAATAGTGGTGATCAAATTGAAAACAAAATTAAAGATTTAGAAAAAAATTCAAATATCAAATCTTATATTCTGGATTTAAGAAATAACCCTGGTGGTTTATTATCTCAAGCAATAAGAATATCTGATTTTTTTTTAGATAATGGTGAAATCGTATCTACAAAAAGTCGTAAAAAATCTGAAAATAGAAAATGGTTTGCCAAGAAAGGTGATTTAACAAATGGAAAAACTTTATTGGTTCTGATTAATTATGGTTCTGCCTCTGCATCAGAAATTGTTGCTGGAGCTTTAAAAGATCATAAAAGAGCAATAATTTTAGGAGAAAATAGTTATGGCAAAGGATCTGTACAATCAATTATTCCTTTAAAAAATCGTGGAGCTATAAGATTAACAGTTGCAAAATATTATCTTCCATCTGGAAAATCTATTTCTGAAGTAGGTGTTAGACCAGATATAGAAGTAAATGAGGAAGGTGATAATTTTAGAATAAAGACTGATACTGATAATCAATTAAATTACGCTATCAAGTTACTTAACGGATAATATGAATAAAAATTTTAATGATTTACCACTGAGAAGTGGGGTCGGAATAGTGTTATTGAATAAACAAAATAAAGTATTCGTTGCAAAAAGAATAGATAATCCTAAAAATTTTTGGCAAATGCCTCAGGGTGGTGTTGACGAGGGAGAGGATTACTTAAAAGCTGCATTTAGAGAGTTAGAGGAAGAAACAAGCATCAAAAGTGCAGAACTTATAACAGAATTAGATGGTACATTAACCTATGATTTACCTGATAGATTACTAGGTATTATTTGGAAAGGTAAGTACAAAGGTCAACAGCAAAAATGGTTTTTAATGCGATTTATTGGAGATGATAGTGAAATAAATATTAAAACATCAAATCCAGAGTTTTTAGATTGGAAGTGGATTGAATTAGATTTGATTACAGATGTTGTGGTTGATTTTAAATATCATGTTTACAAAGAACTTAAAGAAAAAGTAAAAAAACTAATTTAGAGTTTTTAAAACTTCAACTTTTTGATCTGCTAAATATTTAGATTGATCACTAATATCAGTTTTATTAGCCTCTTCTTCTGCCTCTTTAAGCAAAATTTGTTGCTTTGATTTATCCATATCAGCAAGATTAACAATTGTGCTTGTTAAGATAGATAAATTGTTATTTTTAAACTCAACAATTCCATCTTCAACATAATAATTTTCATTACCTGATCTTGATAGAATCTTAATTATCCCAGGTTTCAAAAAGGAAATAATAGAAATATGATCCTTCAATATTCCCATTTCCCCTTCAAAAGCAGGAACTACAACTTCTGTAACATCATCTTTTACTAAAAAAGATTTTTCAGGATTTACTATTTCAACTTTAAACTCTTCGCTCATTAAGCAGCAGCTTCTTGTTCCATTTTCTTAGCTTTTTCTATAGCTTCTTCAATTGTACCAACCATGTAAAAAGCAGCTTCGGGCAAGTGATCATACTCACCTTTACATATTGCATCAAAACCTTTGATAGTTGAATCAAGATCAACAAGTTTTCCTGGTGAACCAGTAAATACTTCTGCAACAAAGAA
Source organism: Candidatus Pelagibacter communis (assembly GCF_001180185.1). Classification (GTDB taxonomy): domain Bacteria; phylum Pseudomonadota; class Alphaproteobacteria; order Pelagibacterales; family Pelagibacteraceae; genus Pelagibacter; species Pelagibacter ubique_F. Next base: position 2,418 of record NZ_CVSS01000040.1, read on the forward strand.
TGGTTGAGATAAAAATCTCTGGATTTTTCTAGCTCTCGCTACAACTAGTTTATCTTCTTCAGATAATTCATCCATACCAAGAATAGCTATAATATCTTGTAATGATTTATATGATTGTAGTATTCTTTGAACATCTCTTGCTACTCTGTAATGCTCATCACCAACAATTCTTGGATCTAAAATTCTTGATGTTGAATCAAGTGGATCTACTGCAGGATATATACCAATTTCCGCAATTTGTCTTGAAAGTACAGTCGTTGCATCTAAGTGAGCAAACGACGTGGCAGGAGCAGGATCTGTTAAATCATCAGCAGGTACATAAATTGCTTGTACAGATGTAATCGATCCTTTGTTTGTAGTAGTAATTCTCTCTTGTAAATTACCCATGTCAGTAGCTAATGTTGGTTGATATCCAACAGCAGAAGGAATTCTTCCTAATAAAGCTGAAACTTCTGATCCTGCCTGAGTAAATCTAAAGATGTTATCTACGAAGAAAAGTACATCCTGACCTTCCTGATCTCTGAAGTATTCAGCTACAGTTAAACCAGTAAGCGCAACTCTTGCTCTTGCTCCAGGAGGTTCATTCATTTGTCCGTAAACTAGAGCAGCTTTTGAACCAGCTCCCTCCTTTTTAATTACTCCGGACTCAATCATTTCATGATAAAGATCATTTCCTTCTCTAGTTCTCTCTCCAACTCCTGCGAAAACTGAAAAACCACCGTGAGCTTTTGCAACGTTATTTATTAATTCCATAATTAAAACTGTTTTTCCTACTCCTGCTCCTCCAAATAATCCAATCTTTCCGCCCTTTGCATATGGAGCAAGCAAATCAATTACTTTAATACCTGTTACAAGTATTTCAGTTTCTGTTGATTGATCATTAAATTCAGGTGCAGCTCTATGAATTGGCCAACTCTCTTTAGTCTTTACCTCACCTCTTTCATCTATTGGTTCACCAATTACATTTATAATTCTTCCGAGTGTTTCAGGTCCAACTGGAACTTGAATAGGAGCGTTGGTATTAATAACTTCATCACCTCTTTTTAGTCCTTCAGTGGCATCCATAGCAATTGTTCTAACAGTAGTTTCACCTAAGTGTTGTGCTACCTCTAAAACTAGTCTGTTATTACCGTTTTTACATTCCAGTGCTGTTAAAATTTCTGGTAGTTCACCCTCAAATTTTACGTCTACTACTGCTCCAATAACTTGTGTAATTATTCCTTTGCTCATAATTATAAACTTTCTGCTCCTGATATGATTTCTATTAGTTCTTTTGTAATTGCTGCCTGACGACTTCTATTATATTCGATAGTAAGTTTGTCAACCATTTCACCTGCGTTTCGGGTTGCATTATCCATTGCACTCATTCTAGACCCTTGCTCGCTAGCTGAATTTTCTAACATTGCTTTAAATATTTGTGTAGAAATATTTTTTGGCAATAAATTGTTTAAAATTTCATCTTCATCTGGTTCAAATTCGTAACTTTCATCTGAACTATTTTTTTCTCCTTCATTATTTAAAGGGATAATTTGCTGTGCTTGAGGAATTTGAGTAATTACATTTTTAAATTGATTATAAAAAATTGTGCAAACGTCAAATTCACCTGCTTCGAATTTTTCAATTACCATTTTCCCAACTTTATCAGCATCGAAATAATTTGCATTTTTAGATTCTTTGAAAGAAATATTTTCAATTATTTTATTACCATAAACTCTTTTTAATTGATCATTTCCCTTCGAGCCTACTGTAATAATTTTAAGTTCTTTACCTTCATCTAAAATTTTTACAAAATAACTTTTAGCCTTTTTAATAATATTAGAATTAAATCCTCCACATAAACCTCTATCAGAAGTCATCACCACACAAAGATGATTTTTTTCCTGACCAGTTCCTGACAATAACTTTGGTGCATTTTCTTTATCAGATATGCCATTTGATAAATTTAAAATAACATTATTCATTTTTTCAGAATAAGGTCTTCCTTTCTCAGCACTTTCTTGGGCTCTTCTTAACTTAGCTGCTGCAACCATTTTCATAGCTTTAGTAATTTTTTGTGTAGACTTTACACTAGCTATTCTTTTTTTTAGGTCATCTAAACTCGCCATAAATTATTAAGATTTAAAATTTCCTTTTAATTGAGAAATAACCTCAACAAGTAATTTTTCTTTATCTTCCTCAAGTTTCCCTGAACTTAAAATTGACTCTATAATTTCAGGTTTGTCTGATTTACATTTTTCGATAATTTTGCTTTCAAATTCAGCAACATCTTTTAAATCAATATCGTCTAGATAACCTTTCACTCCACAAAATACTGAAATAACTTGTTCGGCGACAGTCATAGGTGAATATTGTTTTTGTTTTAAAAGTTCTGTTAATTTAGAGCCTCTATTCAAAAGTTGTTGAGTGGACGCATCTAAATCAGATCCAAATTGAGCAAAAGCTGCCATTTCTCTGTATTGTGCTAACTCTAGTTTCATTGAACCCGAAACTTTTTTCATCGCTTTTGTTTGCGCGGATGAACCGACCCTAGATACTGACAAACCTACGTTAATTGCAGGTCTTATTCCTTGGTTAAATAATTCTGTTTCAAGGAAAATTTGCCCGTCTGTGATTGAAATAACGTTAGTTGGGATGAATGCAGATACGTCTCCACCTTGTGTTTCAATAATTGGAAGTGCAGTAAGTGATCCACCACCATGTTCATCACTTAATTTTGCAGCTCTTTCAAGCAATCTACTATGAAGATAAAATACATCTCCTGGATAGGCTTCACGCCCTGGGGGTCTTCTTAATAGCAATGACATTTGTCTATAAGCAACTGCTTGTTTAGACAAATCATCATAAATTATCAACGCGTGCATTCCATTATCTCTAAAATACTCACCCATGGTACAACCTGTATACGGCGCTAAAAATTGTAAAGGAGCAGAGTCAGATGCAGTAGCAGCAACGATTGTTGTGTACTCCATAGCTCCAGCTTCTTCTAATGTTTTTTGAATTTGTCTTACGGTTGATCTTTTTTGTCCAACCGCAACATATATACAATACAATTTTTGTTTTTCGTCTCCAGATTCGTTTATTTTTTTTTGATTAATGATTGCATCTACTGCAACTGCTGTTTTACCAGTTTGTCTATCACCGATAATTAATTCCCTTTGCCCTCTTCCAATTGGAACCAAACTATCAATTGATTTAAGGCCAGTTTGCATTGGTTCACTAACTGATTGTCGTGGAATAATGCCAGGTGCTTTAACTTCAACCCTACTTTTTTTAATACCTTTGTCTAATGGGCCTTTTCCATCAATAGGATTTCCTAAACCATCAACAACTCTTCCTAATAATTCTTTTCCAACTGGAGTATCAACAATATTACCAGTTCTTTTTACTACATCACCTTCTTTAACATTTCTGTCATCACCAAAAATTACGACACCAACATTTTCACTTTCTAAGTTTAGGGCCATACCTTTTGATCCTTCTGCGAACTCTACCATTTCACCAGCTTGAACATTGTCTAACCCATAAATTCTAGCAATACCGTCTCCAACTGATAAAACTTGACCAACTTCTGTGACTTCTGCTTTATCACCAAAATTTTTAATTTGTTCCTTTAAAATTTTTGTAACTTCTGAAGGATTTATTTCCATTTATGCCTCTAACATTTTATTTTCAATTTGTTGTAATTTATTTTTAATTGAGGTATCAATCATAGTACTTCCAACTTGTACTACCAAACCTCCTATTAAACTTTCATCATGTTTATAGTTTAATTTTATTTTTGAGCTAAAATTTTTTGTTAACTCCTCTGTAATTTTTATAATTTCTTCATTAGATAATGCTTTTGCTGATTTTAATTCTGCCTTAAGTTCTCCTCTTTTTCTTGAACAAATTTCTATAAAACTTTTAAGAATACGCTCAATAAAAAAGAAGCGTCTTTTTTGAATTAAGAAACTTAAAAAATTTTTGAATAAAGACTCAAATTTGTTATTTTCTAAAATTGTATTTATTACTTTTAACAAATCTTCCTGGCTTGTAGTTGGATCCTTAATCAAATTGGAAAAATCTTCACTTTGCTCAATTAAATTAAGAATAGATGAAGATTGATCTTCAATTTGACTTAAAAGATTGTTTTCCTCTGAAAGTTCAAAAAGCGCAAGAGAATACCTTTCGGCTGAAGTTATTGAAAATCCTGTATCTTTACTCAACTTGGTTCCTCTATAATGTTGAAGATTAATTAAAAATCACGATCTGAATAACATATGACCCTTATGTCTTCAAGTAGCGGATTCGTAAAAAAGGCCTCTTTTTTGCGGTTAATTGAAGTTAATTGGATCAACATCAACTGAAAGTTTTATTCCAGAAGAAAATTTATATTTAGGAATAATTTTTGCTAGAGAATTTTGTAGTTTCATTGATTTGAATCCTCTTATTAAAAATCTAATTCTAAATTTGCTTTTTAATTTAAATAATGGAGCATTTACTGGACCTAATATTTTTCCTTCTATTTTATTTTCAACAAAATTTTTAAAATTAATAGCCTCTTTTTCTAGTTTGGTTTCGTTATCTCCGGTTAAGATTAAAGAAATAAATCTTTGAAAAGGAGGTAGTTTATTTTTTTTTCTTATCTCTAACTCTCTTTCTAAAAAAATATCAGGATTTTTACTTGTAATTGATGAAATCATCTTAGTATTATTTTCATAAGTTTGAAAATATACTGTTGCTGGTTTTCCTGTTCGTCCAGCACGACCAGAAAGCTGATGATAAAGTTGTAAATTTTTTTCTGCACCTCTTAGATCATGACCTTGAGATGAAAGGTCTATATCTACAACAACGATGCAATTTAAGCTTGGAAAATGAAAGCCTTTAGAAATTAATTGAGTTCCAACTAAAATATGTGTTTCATTATTAATAATTTTCTCTAATTTTTCTTTAGAGTCTTTTTTATTCATTGTATCACTTGAAAAAATTTCTATTTTTTTTCCAGGAAATTTTCTTTTTACCTCCTCCGAAATTCTCTCAACACCAGGGCCACAAAAAATAAATTCGCAATTTCCTTGTTTCCTACAATTCCTTTTAAGCTCAGATCTATATCCACAATAATGGCATAATAGATTATTTTTATTTTTATGATAAACTAAATTAATACTACAATTTGGACATGTAAAATTTGTAAAACATTTATTACATAAAGCATTAGGAGAAAAACCTCTTCTATTTAAAAAGAACAAAACTTGATCGTTTTTTTCCAAATGTAAATTTACTTTTTCAATTATTTTATTTGATATCCATGATTGTTTTTCAAGTTTTGTATTATTTAAATTTATTATTTCATAATTAGGTAAAGCTGCATTTTGAAATCTTTCGTTTAATCTAGAAACCTTGTATTTGCCTTTTTTAATATTTTCAAAAGTTTCTATAGAAGGTACAGCAGTAATCAAATTGATAGGAATATCCTCGAAAGATGCTCTCGAAATTGCCATATCACGAGCATTATAAGTTATGCCTTCATCTTGTTTAAATGATTGATCATGTTCCTCATCGACAATTATCATTCCTAATTTTTTGAATGGTAAAAACAATGAAGACCTTGCACCAATAATTATTTTTATTTTACCGTTAGAAATACCACTCCAAATTAATTCTTTCTTTTTTTTTGAAATACCGGAGTGCCAGACTGCAGGTTTAAAACCAAAATATTCTAAAAATTTTTGCTCAAACTGACTAGTTAGACCTATTTCTGGCAATAATATTAATCCTTGAAAACCCTTCTCTATCAATGGTTTTAACGCTTCAAAATAAACTAAAGTTTTTCCTGATCCAGTTGTGCCTTGCAAAACGTGAACTCTAAATTTATTATTCGAAATATTCATTTTTTTTAGAGATTTGTCTTGACTACGTGATAGTTTAATTAAGTTTTGTTTAATGTTACTATCAAATATTTGATAAAATTGAGTTTCTTTATTCTCTACTGCTTTGCTGCTTAAAAGTACTAACTTTAATGCCATGCCCTTTGGGACAAGATTATATTTTGCAAACCAATTTAAAAAATTTATTGTATTTTTTTTTAATGGTGTAACATCTAATTTTTTTATAACGTTCTTTATTTTAAACTTTTTATTATTATTTTTTTCGAATTCATCCCAAACTACACCAGTTATATTTGATTTTCCAAAAGGTACTAAAACATAGTCGCCAACTTTAAGATTAATATTACTCTTATAAGTGAAGGGATAATCAAAAATGTTAGGTAATAGAATCGGAAATTTCATATTTTGATAATATGAAAAAAAATTAAGAGTGTATTGCTCTTTTATCTACTGATAAAGCAGCCTCTTTAACTGCCTCAGAGAATGTTGGATGTGCATGACAAGTTCTTGCAATATCTTCCGCACTTGCTCCAAATTCCATTGCAATACCAATTTCTGCTATTAATTCACCAGCATGAGGGCCTATTATATGAGCTCCTAATACCTTATCAGTTTGGTCATCAGCTAAAATTTTTACGAAACCTTCTGCATCATCTATAGCCTTAGCTCTTGAGTTAGCCATAAATGAAAATTTTCCTATTTTATACCTTTTATTTGTCTCTTGTAATTGTTCCTCTGTTTTACCGATTGAAGCAACCTCTGGGGTAGTATAAATAACACCAGGTATTGTATCATAATTTACATGTCCTGATTGTCCTGCAATATTTTCAGCAACAGCTATACCTTCATCTTCTGCTTTATGTGCTAGCATTGGACCTTCTATCACATCACCTATTGCATATATATTTTCAATATTTGTTTTAAAATTTTTTTGAGTTTTTATTCTATTCTTTTGGTCAAGGTTTACTCCTACCTTTTCTAAATTTAAACCATCAGTGTTTGGTCTTCTACCAACTGAAACTAATACTACGTCACATTCAAATTCATTTTTTTTACCTTCATCGTCTGTAGTTAAAACTACTGCGCCTTTGGTATTTTTTTGAATTTTTTCAACTTTATTTTTCATATTAAATTTCATCCCTTGTTTTTTTAAAATTTTCATAAATTCAGACGAAATTTCTTTATCCATTCCCGGTGTAATGTGATCTAAAAATTCAACTACTTGAACTTCAGCACCAAGTCTCATCCATACGGAGCCCATCTCCAAACCAATATAACCTCCACCTATTACAACCATTTTTTTTGGTACTTTTTCTAATTTCAAAGCTCCTGTAGATGAAAGAATTATTTTTTCATCTATATCAACATTGGGTAATGAAACTGGCGTCGATCCAGTCGCAATTACAATCTTTTCTGTTTGAATAACTATTTCTTTGTTTTTTTCATCTTTCACAGAAATTTCATTTTTTGATATAAAACTTCCATGTCCTTTAAAGTAAGAAACTTTATTTTTCTTAAGAAGAAATTCTACGCCCTTTGTAAGAACTGTTACTGCTTTATCTTTACTTTTCATCATTTTTTCAAGATTAAGTTTTACGTTATCAATTTCTATCCCTTTAATTGAAAGATTTTTTACATTATGAAACTCTTCTGAGAGGTTAAGTAAGCTTTTTGAGGGTATACAACCTACGTTTAAACAAGTGCCCCCTAAAGAACCTCTTGACTCAATACACGCAGTTTTGATTCCTAACTGAGCTAATCTAATTGCACATACATATCCCCCAGGACCTCCACCGATAACCACAGCTTGAAATTTTTCTGACATCTAAATATTTAAAAACAATCTTCTCGGGTCCTCTAAATTTTCTTTAATCATCTTTAAAAAGGAAACCGAGTCTTTTCCATCTATTATTCTATGATCGTAAGATAAGGCCAAATACATCATTGGTCTTATAGTTATCTCACCTTCAATAACTATTGGTCTATCTACAATATTATGCATTCCTAGAACCCCAGATTGAGGTAAATTCAAAATTGGCGTTGATAACATTGATCCATATACGCCTCCGTTGCTAATTGTAAATGTTCCACCTTGTAAATCCTCTATAACTAATTTTCCATCTCTTGCTTTTTCTGAAATTTCTTTAATTTTTTTCTCAATATCTGCAAAAGAAAGTTCGTCTGCATTTTTTAAAACTGGAACTACCAATCCTTTTTCTGTTCCAACTGCAAAACTAATATTATAATAATTTTTATAAATAACATCTTCACCGTCTATCTCTGCATTAACTGCTGGAAACGATTTTAAAGCTACTATGCAGGCCTTAACAAAAAAGGACATCAGCCCTAATTTTATCCCGTATCTACTCTGAAAATCATCTTGATTTTCTTTTCTCATTTCAACAATATTTGTCATGTCAACTTCATTGAAAGTAGTAAGTATTGCTGCATTCTCTTGCGCTTGTTTTAATCTTTTGGCTATTGTCTGTCTCAGTCTAGACATTCTTATTCTTTCCTCAGGACCTAATTGAATTTTTCTCTCCGAAGGTGGTGGTTGCTCACCCATCAAATTTATTAAAT